>CATWQC010000071.1 GCA_958352845.1 uncultured Collinsella sp. | reverse complement strand
GACATTATGCAGGCGCTCGGCATCGAGCAAAAGCAGTTCCCCATCAACATGATCCGCAGCAAGATCAGCTCGGCCAAAAACGCCATGATCGGCCCCGAGGACATGCTCAAGAGCGCCGATAGCCCCAACGACAAAAAGGCCGCGCAAGTCTACCTGGAGCTGGAGCGCCGCCTGCGCGCCGCCAATGCGATGGACTTCGACGACCTGCTCGTGCGCGCGCTTGAGCTGCTGCGCACCCGCCCCGAGGTGCTCGATAAGTACCAAGAGCGCTTCCGCTACATTAGCGTCGACGAGTATCAGGACACCAACCACGTCCAGTACGAAATCGCCAACCTGCTGGCCGCCAAGTACCAAAACCTCATGGTCGTGGGCGACGATGACCAGTCCATTTACAGCTGGCGTGGCGCCGACATCACCAATATCCTGGACTTTGAGAAGGATTTTAAAAACTGCAAGACCGTCAAGCTGGAGCAGAACTATCGTTCCACGGGTCATATCCTGAACGCCGCCAACGCCGTGGTACGCCACAACTCGCAGCGCAAGGACAAGCGCCTGTTTACGGCCGAGGGCGATGGCGAGAAGATCCAGGCCTTCCAGGCGAGCGACGAGCGCGACGAGGGCCGCTGGATTGCCGGCGAGATCGAGAAGCTGCATGCCAAAGGCACGAGCTACGACGACATTGCCGTGTTCTATCGCACCAACGCCCAGTCGCGTATCCTCGAAGATATGTTCCTGCGCGCGGGCGTGCCCTACAAGATCGTGGGCGGCACGCGATTCTTCGACCGTGCCGAGATCCGCGACGTCATGGCCTACCTTAAGATGATCGTGAACCCGGCCGACGAGATGAGCGTCAAGCGCGTCATCAACACGCCGCGCCGCGGCATCGGCTCCACCTCGATCCAAAAGATCGAGCAGCTGGCGCGCGACAACCGTTGCTCGTTCTTCCAGGCTTGCGAGATCGCGTGCGCCGAGACGGGCATGTTTAGTGCCAAGGTGCGCAACGGCCTGTCGAGCTTTGTGTCGCTGGTGCGCGAGGGCCGCCGCATGGACGGCGAGCTCAAGGACGTTGTCGAGATGATCGTCGATAAGACGGGCTTGCTGCAGGCGTTTCGCGCCGAGGGCACCATGGAGTCCGAGAGCCGCGCCGAGAACATTCAGGAATTCCTGGGCGTCGCCGCCGAATTTGAGGAGACGCACGAGGATATCGAGGGTACGCTCGAGAGCTTGGAAGAGCTGCGCGCAGCCGGCGTTGCCGACGTGCCTGCCGAGCCTGAGTCCGAGCCCGTTGTGGTGAGCGCGCCTGCGCCCGAACCGGGGCCATCTGCCCCGGCATCCTCGTTTGAGGCGCTCGTCGGCGCGCGCGATGCCGCAGGTTCCAATCCGCTCGATAGCCTAGCCGCCCCGGCGCTCTCGCCGCAGGACGCCCTGGCCGCCGCCATCGCGGGCAACGCGTATGCCGCGCCGACGGAGATGCCGGCGGGTGCCGTGCATGCCGACGAGATTGAGCGCACCTACGGTCCGCTCACCTGTAAGGCGCTGCCGGCACTCATGGAGTGGCTGGCCCTGCGCTCCGACTTGGATTCCCTGGCCGGCGAGACGCATGCCATTACCATGATGACCATCCACTCCGCCAAGGGCCTGGAGTTCCCGGCGGTGTTCGTAGCCGGCATGGAGGAGGGCATCTTCCCGCACGTGCACGACTTTGGCGGCAGCGATGACCCGGGCAAGCTCGAGGAAGAGCGTCGCCTGGCCTACGTCGCCATCACGCGTGCCCGTAAGCGCCTATTCCTGACCTATGCGGCCACGCGTCGCACCTACGGCTCGACCTCTGCCAACCCGCGCTCGCGCTTCCTCAATGAGATTCCGTTTGAGGATATCGAGTTTAGCGGTATCGGTTCTGCCGGTTTTGAGGGCACGGGCTGGGAGAAGCGCGGCGACCGTCACGGCACCTTTGGCTCGGGCATGGGTTCGGATATGTATGGCGGCAAGGTGTTCGGTTCGCATACGCGCTCGACCGGCGGTTCCGGTTCGCGCGGCGGATCGAGCTTTGACGATTTCTTTGGCGGCAGCAGCTACGGGACCGAGCGCCATCGTGGGGTCTCGCCCGACGCCGGCCGTGTTGCCTCGACCTTTGGTTCGGGTGCGCCGCGAGCCAAAAAGCCGTCGTCCAAGGTGTCTCCGACGGTGGAGCGCAAGGTCGATCGCGCCAGCGCATCGCAGGACTTTGCCGCGGGCGATACCGTGAGCCACAAGACCTTTGGCACGGGTACCGTGATCTCGGTCGCCGGAGACATGATCGAGGTCCAGTTCGAAAAGACCGGCCAGACCAAAAAGCTGATGAAGGGCTTTGCGCCGATCGTCAAGCTGTCGTGATCCTGGCGGACCTGGGCGGGCGTATAGGGCAACATCGCCTGCTCGGGCAGTCCTGCGCAAGACGGAGAGCACATTAAGTGCTCTCCGTGCGAGCAGGACTGTCCGAGCAGGCGACCAAACCCCGCGCCCCGTCCCGGCGAGCGCTTGGGGACCGGTGGCCTACAGGTGGCTGATGATCAGTTCCATCTTGCCTTCGAGGTCGATGGAGCTGAC
>CATWQC010000070.1 GCA_958352845.1 uncultured Collinsella sp. | reverse complement strand
AGGGCTGGGGGGTCTCGGGGGGAACGCCCGAGCGGGTGCAGGGCTGGCCCTGCCATGTCTTTTGCGTAGCAAAAGGCTAACATGCTAGACTTTAGGCGGCTAAAATCTGGCTCGACCTGAAAGGTCTTAGACTTATGGCACACCTCGAGAAGTACAAGGCATCCTCGGTAGGCCACATGCTCGCCCACTACCGCCGCGACCCGTCCAGCTTGGGGCGCGAGAACATCGACCCCGCCCGGGTCGAGATGGACTACACACTCGCGATTGACCCCGCCGATGGCATGGTGAAGCCGATGGAGGGAGTGGAGCCGAACTGGGCCACGGTCGAGGGGCGCATAGAGCGCGTCAACGAGAGGGCCAAGGCCGAGGGAAAGCGCGCCGTGCGCAAGGACGCAGTGGTGATGGCTGACGTTGTGGTGACGCTGCCCGAGAACGTCCGCAAAGGAGACGAGGGCGCGTTTTTCGGCTGGACGTACTGCTTTCTGGCGGACCGTCTCGGGTCCGGCAACATGCTCGGCGGGTTCGTCCACAGGGACGAGGTGCGGGCGGACGGCTCGCCGGTCCGAGACCACATGCACGCGCCCTTCACGCCGATTCTGGACGGTCGGTTCAACTTCAAGAAGATGTGCCCGCGAACGTTCTACCAAGGCTTGCACAAGGACCTCGGGGACTATCTGGAGCAGCATCTCGGGTACAGGCCGGAAATCGAGCTAGAGGACGGCAAGAGGGCGCAGAAGGCCTTGAGCAGGGTGGACAAGCGCGACATAGACGCGGCACGCGCCGAAATCCTTGCCCCGGTCGAGAGGAAGGCCGGCGAGATTGTGGCGGATGCGACCGAGCGTGCCGAGAGGGCCAGCGCGGCGCGGAAGCGGGACGAGGACAGGCTGAGGGCGGCGAGGAGCGACCTCGCGGAGGTCGAGCGGCAGAGGGTTGAGACTCGTGGCGAATTGGGCGCCCTGACCGAGCAGGTCGGAGAAAAGCAGTCCCAAGCTGCGGAGATGGACCGCAAAATCGCGGAGAAAATGGCCGAACTCGACCGCTTGGACGGCGAAATCGGCGAGAAAATCGAGCTTCGCGACGAGGTGGGCGACAACCTCCAGCGCGAGCAGCGGCGATTGGAGTCGGTTCGGCAAGCGGCGGGACGGCTTGAGGAGGACGTTGAGGAGCTGGAAGCCATCGCTTCCCTCGCTGACCAGTTCGACCACGCGGGACGCTTTGAGAAGCGCGGAATCCTCGATGAAATCGCTGCTCGATGCGATGGACTCCGAGGACGAGTTGAGCAGGTCGTTGAGGGAATCAGAGGAGCGGTTGGACGGCTTGAGGTGGCAATTGAAGACCTCGCCAGAAAGCTCGCGCCGAGAAGTGCGCGGATGACGACAAGGGCGCTCAAACGCGATTTGGCGGCCTTGGAGAAGGACATGAGTCCCGTGACGCTGGCGAGCGAAGCGCGGGATGCTGCAAGGGCGTCTAACGCCCGTCGCGGGAATGTCCCGCAGCGGGATCGCGGGCAGAGCCGCTAGCACACGGGGCTCGCGGAACGTAAACGATAGTTTACGTTTGCCGGTATTACAGAAAACCAGCATCTAACTGCACAGATAGGCAAAACAAAAGCCCACCGCGCGGATGCGATGGGCTAAAATGTTTGATTGTCGGCTGTGGTTGCCGCCTCAACCGACAGGAAAAGTAACGGATTACGGCTCCGCTACGCACAGTTAGATTCTACCAGTTTTCCCAGCACAACAGCATCTACCAAGGAAAACTAACAGCAAATTAGACCTCTCGGAGCCGCTTTCCACGATTAGAAAGGGCTCCATTTTTATGGCCAAAGAAGAGACTCCGAAAATCGCAAAGGCTCGGTACTGGTGGGCGGTTCTCTATCAGGAGAACATGCGCCCAGACTGGCGTGAGACCATCGATGACCTGCTCCAACTCCCCTATGCGTATTGCGAGCACACGGCGGATAAGGACAGCAAGAGTGAGCACCGCAAGGACCACGTGCATATCATCGTGGCGAAGTCGAATACGACCAGCTACAAGCACATCATGGAGGTATTCAACCTCCTTTCCGCGCCAGGCAAGAAGGCGCTGAACACCTGCGAAGCCTGTGTGAACATCCGCCATTGCTACGACTACCTCATCCACGACACGGATTCGTGCCGCAAGCAGGGAAAAGAGCAGTACGACCCGAGCCGCAGAATCACGGGTAACAACTTCGACATTGGAGCATACGAGCAGATAAGCTCTGCCCAAAAGCAGGAAATGCTGAAGGAGCTGGTTGGCTACATAATCGCCAACGGTTTCACGACAATCAACGATTTCACGGTCGCCGCCATGAACGATTTCGATGGGTGCTACTGGGAAATCATCGTCGGCTACAACGGAACCCTTGAGCGCTACTGTCGCGGCAACTATCTGAAGCGCAAGGCCAAGGCGGAAGCTCGGGATGCGGACGAGTAGACGGGTCAATGGAGCTATCGGTGACTACGGGGCGGCGTGGTCTGCGAAGCAGATCTAAGCCGACTCGTTCACCGATAGCGGAATTGACGCGGCGGACAATCGGAAGACCAGACTGGGATAAGGGTCGATGGACGCTCTGCTCCATCGACCCTTTCCTTGACTG
>CATWQC010000069.1 GCA_958352845.1 uncultured Collinsella sp. | reverse complement strand
GGTCACCAAGCACAACCTCAAGTACCGCCGCTACTACCACCAGTTCGACTACTAAGAGCTGGTCACGGGTCCGATATCTTGGCTGGTTGATATCTCGACCCTGCACAAGGGCGTCCGCAATTGCGCGGGCGCCCTTTTTGCGTTGTGACAAGAGACTGCTGCTAACCGCTTGCCCTATGTTTCCAAATGAATACGGTGTGAGCCGAGGAGGACGATTCTCCCCGCAAACACTCTAGTATGCTAAAGTACCCAGAAGACCGGCGGAGCTATGCCGGTCTTTCGTTCTATATGAAACACAGCATGAGGAGGCTCACCAGATGACGGCCACACCGTGGGGATTCCGGGACATATTGCCCGAGGAGGCTCAGGCGCGCGAGGAGATCGCGCTGACGGTGAAGGGCTGCTTTAGGGAGCATCATTACCTGCCGGTCGAGACGCCGCTACTCGAGGACAAGGGTTCGCTCGAGGAAGGCGGCCGCATCGCGGATACGCCGTTTAAGCTCTTTGATGACGACGGTCGCCTGCTGGTGGTCCGTCCCGACAACACGCTGCCGATCGTTCGCCTGGTTTCGACTCGCATGCGCGCGGCCGACCTGCCCCTGCGCCTTCGCTACGAGGCGCCGGTGGTTCGCGAGTGCCAGCGCAATGCCGGCGGCTCGCGCCAGTTTACACAGCTGGGCTTTGAGCTTATCGGTGCGGGCGATACCGCGGGCGATGTCGAGATTGTCTCGCTCGTGGCCGAGGCGGTGCGCAAGCTGGCGCTGCCCGATGCACGCATTATCGCAGGTAGCGTGCGTCCGTTTAAGGAACTGCTCGCGGCGTGCGAGGATCGCGAGCTGGCCGCCGAGGCCCTGCGCTGCGTGCACGCCAACGACTTCGTGGGCCTCGATGCCCGCGTGGCGAAAAGCGCCGAGTCCGAGGCCGTTAAGGTCGCCATTAGCGAGCTGCCGCGCCTGCACGGTGGTGCCGAGGTGCTCGACCGCGTCGACGCGCTGCTGGCGGCGGCGGGCATTGTTGCGCCGCTCACGCGCGAGCTGCGTGCCCTGGTCGATGGCCTGGCTCCCGAGGACGCCCGGGTGCTGTCCTTCGACTTCTCCATCATGAACTCGTTTGATTACTACACGGGCCTGGTCTTTAAGGCCTATGCCGGCGGCCTGCCCGATCCGGTTGGCTCGGGCGGACGCTACGACTCCATCTTTACCGGTGCATTTGGCGGCGGCATCGAGGTGCCGGCGGCGGGCTTCGCCTTTTCGCTCGAGCGTCTGGAGGCCGCGCACACCTCGGCCGAGGACGCTGCTTCCGATGGTGACCATGCCGTGGGCCGTGGCGTCGAGGGTCCGCTGCGCATTGCCGTGCCCAAGGGCTCGCTCAAGGTCGACACGCTCGACGTGCTCGAGGCCGCAGGTCTGGACGTCTCTGAGCTGCGTGACCCCGGCCGTCACCTCATCGTGCGCGGCCGCGACATGCGTGCCGGCGAGGGTGCGGTTGGCGATATCGAGTTTGTCATCGTGCGTCCCAGCGACGCGCCCGCTTTTGTGGGCTGTGGCGGTGCCGACTGCGGCATCTGCGGTTGGGACTCGCTTATCGAGGCAGACCTCAACCTGCTGCAGCTGGTCGACCTGGGCTACGGCCTGTGCACGTTTATCGAGGCGGAGCCTGCGTGGCGCGCCGGCCAGGCCGAGCGCAACTATGCCCGCCGTGGGTCGCTTCGCGTGGCCACCAAGTATCCGCGCATCGCGAGCGCCTGGTATGCCGAGCGCGGCGTGAACGCCGACATCGTTTCGCTGCACGGTAACATCGAGTTGGGCCCCATTGTCGGTATGACCGACCGTATCGTGGACATCACCGCCACGGGCGCCACGCTGCGCGATAACGACCTGGTTATTACCGGTCGCATTATGGACTGCACGGCCCGCTTCTTTGTCAACCCGGGTGCCGCTCGCCTGGATCCGCGCGTGCGCAACCTGGCAGATCGCCTGGCCGCGGCCGTGAAGGACAAGCATTTTGAGCCCGTCGCGGGCTCGGCACAATAGCGCGAGCACGCACGGGCGTCCCAACGTCTGGGCTGCGGGCCGATTGGCGCCGCCGCCCGGCCTCTCGTTTTTTCAAACGCAACCTCGACCGATAGGGGATACCGATATGAAGACCATCAAGCTTGCTCCCGGTGAGCGCCTCGTTACCAACCAGCTCAACCGCAAGGGCGTGCTGCCGCAAAACATCGTCGACGCCGCCCGCGATATCGTGGCCAACGTGCGCGCCAACGGCGATGCCGCAGTGCGCGATTACTGTCAGCGCTTTGACGGTGTTGAGCTGCAGAGCTTCCGCCTGCCGCAGGAGCAGATCGATGCCGCGCTCGAAGACCTCGACCCCGCGTTTGTCGCGGCGCTCGAGAAGGCCGCGCGCCAGATTCGCGAGTTTCACCAGCGCGAGGTCGAGCAGAGCTGGTTTACCACGCGCGCAGATGGCACGATGCTCGGCGTTAAGGTGACCCCGCTCGCGGCGGCCGGCATCTACGTGCCGGGCGGTCGCGCGCAATATCCCTCCACGGTGCTCATGAATGCCATTCCCGCCAAGGTTGCCGGCGTCAAGCGCGTGGTCATGGTGACTCCTCCGCAAAAAGATGGCCTGATCAGCCCCTATACGCTTGCGGCTGCCAAGCTCGGCGGCGTGGACGAGATCTATATGGTGGGCGGCGCTCAGGCCGTGGCCGCGCTGGCGTACGGCACCGAGACCATTCCGCGCGTCGACAAGATCACCGGCCCGGGCAACGCCTTTGTCGCCGCGGCCAAGCAGATTGTCTCGGGCGACGTGGGAATCGACATGGTCGCTGGCCCTTCCGAGGTCT
>CATWQC010000068.1 GCA_958352845.1 uncultured Collinsella sp. | reverse complement strand
GCGTTAAACAAACGCGGAGCGTTTGTAGCGAGTGGGCGAGGACGCCGGCAGGCGGCCGAAGCCGGTGCGGGTTCGCGAAGCGAACGCGCGGATTCTCCGCGCAAAGCCTCAGCCAGATATAGATGCGATGCCGATCGAACGTCTTGCTCCGGCCTCAACCCATCAACGGATCCCCCCACCCGCGGAGAATCGAACTCTATGCAGGGCGCGGGCGTAAAAGAAAGCGCCTTGGCAACGCAGACCGGGACGCGCTTTCCCAATGGCGGCCCAGGCGGAAAGCGTGTCCCGGAATCCGCGCTCAGACTGGGATGCGGTTTCCGGATGATGCCTCAAGCGGAAACCGCATCCCGGAATCGAGCCGTAGAGTGGGACATGCTTTCCCAATGGCAGCTCAAGCGGAAAGCGCATCCCGGAATCTAAGCTCGGAATGGGATTCATTTTCCTGATGGCGGGCTCAGCGGAAAATGCGACCCGGAATTTGCTCTGAGAACGGGACGCGCTTTCCCGCCGACCGACCCGTCCTCCGCAACTCCAAAACCAATGCGCTCTCTATCCCAAAACTGGGTAGAAGAAGGCCAAAACGAAACAGCAGGAGGTCAATATGACTGCAGAAGATAAGGCAAAGAACGCTGGCAAGGTCGCGCTCGTCCTGGAGGGCGGCAGCTTTCGCGGGCAGTTTACCGCGGGCGTGCTCGACGTTCTCATGGAGGCCGGCGTCGAGATTCCGGCTGTCTACGGTGTATCGGCCGGCGCCCTCAACGGCGTGAACTACAAGTCGCACCAGATCGGTCGTGCCAACCGCATCAACCTGGCTTTCTGCAACGATAGCCGCTTCATGGGCGCCGCATCGTTTGCGTCCACGGGCTCTATTGTGGGTTACGACTTTATCTTCAACGATGTCCAGGATCGCCTGGATCCCTTTGACAACGAGACGTTCGACGCGAGCCCCATCGAGATGTACGCCGTCGCTACGGACATGCTCTTTGGAACCGCCACGTACCTCCCGGTCAAAAGCGCCGTGCTCGACCTCGACGCTGTGCGCGCATCGACGTCGCTGCCGCTGGTGACGCCGCCGGTCGAGATTGACGGGCACAAATACGTCGACGGTGGCGTAGCCGATTCGATCCCCATCGAGCACGTGCTGGAGGAGGCGGGCTTCGACCGTGCGGTCGTCATCGTCACGCAGGACCGCTCGTACGAGAAAAAGCCTTACGAGTTTATGCCTGCCGCGCGCGCCCGCTATGCCGACTACCCCTATCTGCTCGAGGGAATCGAGACGCGCCACGACCGCTACAACATCCAGCGCATGCACCTGTGGAAGTATGAGCGCGAGGGCCGTGCGTTGGTCGTCGCTCCGCAAAAGCCGGTCGAGGTCGGCCATGTCGAGCACGATTCGGCAAAGCTTTTGGACCTGTATATCCAGGGCCGTCAGGAGGCAAAGCGCCTGCTCGCGGAAATCCAAGAGTTCGTTGAGCGCTAGCGACGGCGAACCCTCAAAAATGACAACAGCTAAAGGGCTGGAAAAATCACGGCTCGTGGATGACATGTGCAGAAACTCTGGTCGGAGCCAAAATACCTGTTGACTCGCACGGCGAGCGGGGTAATATGGACGGGTTACTTGCAGAGCCCCGTGAATCTCTGTAACAACACGTACTGTACATGGAGGAGTCTAAGTGATTTCGAAATCGACTCACTACGCCAAGCAGGGCGAGGTCCAGCGCAACTGGGTTCTCGTCGACGCCGATGGTGCTGTCCTGGGCCGTCTTGCCACCCAGATCGCAATGATCCTGCGCGGTAAGAACAAGCCCCAGTTCACGCCCAACAGCGACTGCGGCGACTTCGTTGTCGTCATCAACGCCGATAAGGTCCAGCTTACCGGTAACAAGGCCGACACGAAGACCTATTATCGCCACAGCGGCTACAACGGCGGCCTCAAGGCTGAGAGCTTCCGCCAGGCTATGGAGAAGCACCCGGAGAAGGTCATCGAGCGCGCCGTTCGCGGCATGCTGCCCAAGACCACCCTCGGCCGTGCCCAGATGACCAAGCTTAAGGTCTACGCTGGTGCCGAGCATCCGCACGCTGCCCAGAACCCCACGAAGATTGAGCTGGAGGCTTAAAGATGGCTGAGAACACCGTTGTCTACCAGGGTACCGGCCGTCGTAAGAACGCCGTCGCCCGCGTCCGTCTCGTCCCCGGCACCGGCAAGGTGACCATCAACAAGCGTGACGCCGAGCAGTATTTCGGCCGTCATCAGCTCGTTGAGAACGCCCTTGCTCCCTTCAAGGTGACCGACACCGCCGGTCAGTTCGACGTTATCGCTCTGTGCGATGGCGGCGGCATCTCCGGTCAGTCCGGCGCTCTGCGCCTGGGCATCGCTCGCGCTCTTCTGAACGCTGGCGATTACCGTGCTGACCTCAAGAAGGCCGGTTTCCTTACGCGCGATGCTCGCGTGGTCGAGCGCAAGAAGTACGGCCTCAAGAAGGCCCGCCGCGCTCCCCAGTTCTCCAAGCGCTAAGGTTTTATCTCCTTTCGAGATACAATGTACAAGCGGGGCCTGCCGATTCCTCGGCGGGTCCCGCTTTTCTTTTTCGACTAGGGCGGGCGGTTGCATATCGCCTGCTAGGGAAGGAGCGATCCTATGCCCCAGAACATCTTCGGTACCGACGGCGTCCGTGGCGTCGCCAATGCCGACCTCTCGTGCGACCTCGCGTTTCGCCTGGGCCGCGCGGCGACCAAGTTCCTTGGTCCGGATATCTGCATCGGCCGTGACACACGCCTTTCGGGCACCATGCTCGAGAGTGCTCTGACCGCCGGCATTATGGCCGAGGGCGGTCGCCCGCATTGCTGCGGCGTTATCCCCACGCCCGCCGTGGCGCTGCTCACCGTTCAAAACGAGCTCGACGGCGGCATCGTCATCTCCGCTTCGCACAATCCGCCGGAGTTCAACGGCATCAAGTTCTTTAGCCGCAAGGGTATGAAGCTCCCCGATGCTGTCGAGGAAGAGATCAGCGCCTGGGTCATGTCCGAGGAAGCCATGGCTGCCGACACGCTGCCGACCGGTGCCGGCGTGGGCCACATTATTAAGATGAAGGACGCTCGCAAGGCATACGTCGACCACGCCATCGATACGCTTGATGGCCTGAGGCTCGACGGCCTGGTCGTTGCCGTCG
>CATWQC010000067.1 GCA_958352845.1 uncultured Collinsella sp. | reverse complement strand
CGGCAATGAGGCCGAGCTTTTTGCCGGCATAGTCACGCATGGTCTCGTCCAAGCGGCCGATGCCCGAGGCGCCACCGTCGGCCAGAGTGACGACCTCACCCGCAAGGCCGCGTCGCGAAAGTTCGTCGGCAAAGGCCTCGGCACGCTCGCGACGCACGGGACTGTCGTCGCTTGCCTCGGTGAGCAGGCACAGGCGCTCACAGCCCGCAGCGGCGAGCTCGTCTACCAAGCCGGCGACCAGCTCACGGTTGTTAGATGTCACCAGGTCAACACCGCCGTCGGCAACGTCGCGGTCGAGCAGCACGACGGGCAGACGTCCCGCTGCCGCGGCGATCGCCTCGTCATTGCCTCCGCAGGTGTTGACGACCAGGCCGTCCACGCCGGCATCGATAAGCCTGGTGAGCGACTCCGCTTCCTTAGCGGGGTCGTTGCCGCTAATGGCCGTCATGAGCGAGCAGCCGCGCGCGGCGGCGCTGACGGAAAGCCCTTCGAGCATGGCGCTGGAGAACGGGTTGGCGATGTCGGCCAGGATCACGCCGATGAGGTTGGTGCGCGAGCTGCGTAGATTGCGCGCGGCGGCACGTGGGCGATAGCCGGTGCGCTCGATAACCGCCGCGATGCGAGCACGGGTTTCCTCAGTCATTTGCCCGGGGCGGTTGTTGAGATAGCGCGAGACCGTGGCCGGGCTCACGCCCGCCTCGGCGGCAATGTCCTTGATTCTCATCTGCGCCATAACGCACCCCGTTTCCCAATTGTCGGCGGTCTGAGCCATTTTAGGCATTTTTTTAAAAATCTCGGTTGCAAAACGCTGTAGGTGAGTATACTACAACTCGAAACGAAACCGATTTCGTAAACCGATTTCGGTGAGCGTTGGCACGCAGGTGCAAAGACGCACCCTACCGTCTTGGCACCTGCGTGCCAACGCCATATCAAAGGTGTACGCACGAGCAAGAAGGAGCTACGCGACCATGGGTAAAACGGTTCTTACCTTCGGCGAGATCATGATGAGGCTATCGCCCAAAGACCACCTGCGCATTGAGCAGGCGACCGAGTTTGATGTCCGCTACGGCGGCGCCGAGGCAAACACCGCGCTTTCCCTGGCCTACCAGGGCGACAAGGCCGCTTACGTCTCCGTTGTCCCGGCCAACCGTCTGGGCGAGTGCGCCCTGCGTTCGCTGAAGGCCTACGGCGTCGACACCACGCGCGTCGTGCGTCAGGGCGACCGTCTTGGCTCCTATGTGTTTGAGGTCGGTGCCTCGCAGCGCGGCAACGGCTGCGTCTACGACCGCAAGTACTCTGCCATCAACATGGCCAAGCGCGACGTCTTTAACTGGGACGAGATCCTCAAGGGCATCGATGTCTTCTATTTCTCCGGCGTGACCCCCGCCGTCTCCGATGAGATGGCCGCCGCCTGCAAGGATGCGCTCGCCGCCTGCCGCGCCAAGGGCATCACCACCGTGTGTGACGTGAACTATCGCGGCAAGATGTGGTCGCCCGAGAAGTCGCAGGCCACCATGAGGGAACTCCTGCCGCTCGTCGACATCTGCATCGCCAACGACGAGGATGCGCCTGCTGGCCTCGGTATGACCTGCGTCTCTGGCTCCCTTGCCCACGGCATCGAGGAGCGCGACACCTATGTCGAGATGGCCCGTCAGATCTGCGCCGAGTACGGCTGCAAGAAGGTCGCCTCGGTCGTCCGCAACATCTCCTGCGTCGAGCGCTCCATCTGGATGGGCATGCTCTTTGAGGCCGAGAGCGGCGAGCACTGGTTCTCCCCTGCTCACGACGTGCACGTACTCGAGGGCGTTGCCGCCGGCGACGCTTTCAACGCCGGCCTCGTCCATGCCCTCATCAACGACTTTGACCCGCAGGACGCCGTCAACTACGCGATTGCGGCCTCGATCCTCAAGCTCACCATCAAGGGCGATTCCAACTTGGTTACCGCAGACGAGATCGCAGCCGTGGTATCAGCCGCCGACGGTGGCACCCGCGTCGCGCGCTAGTCCGTCTCCATTCCGCGGGCCGCAGCTTTCCAATCCCATACCCCTGCGGCCCGCTCCCCGATTCCTCCGGCCGGGCAAAACCACCAGTCCCATTCCGGTTTTGCCTGGCATTCCCTACACGACTGGTCGAGCAGCCGGTTTTGGAATTGCTTGAACCCCAAGCAGTGCCTCCGATAACCAATCCAAAATCGGCTCCTGACCAGCACATTTGGCAATCACGCGCCCATGCGCGCCACACATCGAAAGGAACATCATGTTCGATCAGTTCTACACCACGCTTGAGTCCCTGGGCATCGTGCCGGTCGTCGTGCTTGACAAGGTCGAGGACGCCGCACCGCTCGCCCACGCCCTTATGGCAGCCGGCATGAAGTCCGCCGAGGTTACCTTCCGCACCGCCTGCGCCGCCGAGTGCATCGCCGCCATGGCCGAGGCCGAGCCCGAGATGTGCGTTGGCGCCGGCACTGTCCTGACCGTCGAGCAGGTTGAGCAGGCCCGCGCAGCCGGTGCCAAGTTCATCGTCTCCCCGGGTTACAACGAGGACGTCGTGAAGCACTGCATCGACATCGACCTGCCCGTCCTTCCCGGCACCGTGACCCCCTCCGAGGTCACCGCAGCCGAGAACCTGGGCCTCAAGGTCACCAAGTTCTTCCCCGCGTCCCAGTATGGCGGCCTGAACACCATCAAGGCCCTCGCCGCTCCGTTTGTCGGTCACCGCTTTATGCCTACCGGCGGCGTGAGCACCGCCAACGTCGAGGAGTACCTGAGCTCCTCCGCTATCATCGCCTGCGGTGGCACCTGGATGGTCAAGCCGGCCCTGTTTGCCGACGGCGACTTCTCCAAGGTCGAGCAGATCGCCCACGAGGCCATGGACGTCGTCAAGAAGGTCCGCGGCTAGGTTTAGCTCTCTATCGTGAAAGGGGGCGTGCCCTAAACCTCGCCCCCTTTCTTTTAAAGCGGCTCGGAAGCGCGCCGTTTCCGTCACGAACAAGAACCAAAACCGTCTTGTATGCTGATAGAACGTGACGGAAGCGACACGCCCCCGAGCCGCTTTGTATAATCGGCTGGCAGTCGCGCTCAACTGAGCCACTTCGGTAAAAGCCGAGCCATCAAAACAGCTGCGGTGCCGTCTGGAGGAATGGACCCTTGCTTCCGGTCTTTTCCTCCAAGCGGCACCGCAGCGTTTTCGCGCCCCGGTTACGCCCCAACGCAGTTGCGGTGAAATAGGGACTGTTTGGGGGTGCGGACGATTTCTTGGACCGCGCCTAGGCGTATCCAAGCTTCCTGCGGTACTCCATCGGGCTCAGCCACCCGAGGGACTTCTTGATGCGCCCATCCCGATAGTACACGAG
>CATWQC010000066.1 GCA_958352845.1 uncultured Collinsella sp. | reverse complement strand
GGCTGGGCCGCAAGCTGCACGATGCGCTCAAGCAATGCCTGATCGCGATGGGCATCACCAACATGTGCGCCCTCATCGCCGTGCCGCACGATAAGGACGACGAGTACCTGACGCACAATAGCCAGGATTTCCATGCCCATATGGGATATCGCCTGGTGGGCGCTTTCGATCGCTGCGCCCAAAAGTTCGGCCGCTGGTACGACATGTGCTGGATGGAGCTGGTCCTGGCCGAGCGCACACCCAACCAACCCAAACCAACCTGGTTCCCCGACCTCCTCGCCTAAAACCACCACAATGGGGACAGGCACCTTCGTGGTGGTTTCTCTCAAAACTCGGTCGTTTTTGGCGCGTTAACCTTAAAAACCACCACGAAGGTGCCTGTCCCCATTGTGGTGGTCTTGGTGTTGGTTAGCCGATGGGCTCGGTGTATTTGGCGCGGTCGGTGCGTTGGATGCGCTTGGAGACATGGAGCGGGCGGCCGTCGGTGTCGTAGACGTAGTCGGTGATCAGGATCAGCGCCTGCCCGCGCTCAACGTTGAGCAAAAACGCCTCGTTTTGCGAGGCGTAGCACACCTCAAAGGTCTTGTGCCCCTGTGCCGGCGCGCGATGGAATTCCTGGCGCAGCGTGGCGTAGAGCGAACCGTTGATATCGCGATCGATGAGCGTCTCGAAACTTGGTGGCAGGTAGGTGGTCTCCAGGCACAGCGGCGCGTCGTCCAGGTAGCGCAGGCGGACAAGTTTGACGAGCTTGCTGCCCACGGCGGCGTCAAAGAACTTAGCTATGCTGCCGGCCGCCTTGGCAAAGCCCGAGTCCACGGTGCGCGTGGTGGGCTTCATGCCCTGACCTTCGACCTGCTTGGTATAGCTCGAAAACACTAGGTTGTTCTCGTGGAGCGCGGGCGTGTCGGCCACAAAGGCGCCACGCCCGCGCTCGGTGCGCACCAGGCCCTCATCAACGAGCACCTTAAGGGCGTGGCGCACGGTGCTGCGCGACAGCCCCGATTCGTCCATGAGCTCCATCTCGGACGGCAGCTTGTCTCCGCGTGCGTAGATGCCGGCGGCGATGCGGTCGCGAAGCGTACCCGCCAAGCGCTCGTATTGGCTCAGTTTCTTTTTAGATGAAGCGTTCATGCGATCAGCCTATATCTAACTTGTATGCTTATCTAAGCAAGCATGTATTCAACACAACAATAAAACCGCTGGTATCGAGCTACCGAAAACCTTACCAGCAAAATTTTTAAGATAAATATAGCATACAACTAGTCGACATAACCAAAACATGTATGTAACTTGTATGCCATCGAGAGCATCAAACGAGAAGAAAGGCTGATGCACGATGACTACTCAGGAACAGGTTAAGGATGTCGTCTCCCAGGTTTTGGCTGACAAGGCAGACAAGGGCGGCATCAAGCGCGTCGTGTGGATTGGCGCCGGCGGATCCAACGGCGGCAACTATCCTGCTCAGTACTTTATGGAGCACGAGGCCACGCAGGTCGTGAGCTCCAGCTACACCAGCAACGAGTTCGTGCACGCCACCCCGGCCTACGTCAACGAGAACACCCTGGCCGTCGTCGTGTCCATGCGCGGCACCAAGGAGACCATCGTCGCCGCTCAGGTCGCCAAGGACCACGGCGCCAGCACCATCGCCATCTATGTTGACGAGTCCGGCCTTACCGAGGTTTGCGACTACAAGATCCAGTACGACAGCCTGGCCGTCGACGAGTCCTGCATGGGCCGCACCAACTCCGCCGTCGTGACCATGATCGCAATGGAGCTCACGCAGCAGACCGAGGGCTATGCCGAGTACGAGACCGCTATGGCCGCCTTCGACTTGGTTGACCCCATCTATCGCAAGGCCGTCGAGTACACCCGTCCGCTCGCTGCCAAGTGGGCCGAGCAGAACGCCGACAAGCCCTGCATCAACGTGATGGCTCAGGGCCCGCTCTTTGGTGCCGCCTACGTCTTTAGCATCTGCAACGTGCAGGAGATGCTGCAGATCGACTCTTGCACCATCAACACCTGCGACTTCTTCCATGGTCCCTTCGAGATTCTGGACAAGCGCACCTCGCTGTTCCAGCTCATCAGCGTCGGCCGCAGCCGCTGCAACGACGAGCGCGGCATCCGCTTCGTCAACCAGTACGGTGGCGAGCGCGTCTATCAGCTCGACGCCAAGGAGCTCGGCCTCAACGACATCAAGGACAGCGTGAGCGAATACTTCAACCACCTGATCTTTGCCCCGATCCTCAACAACGTGTATATGCGCGCGCTCTCTGCCGTCACCCACAAGGACTATATGACGCGCCGCTACATGTGGAAGCTCGATTACTAGGGGATGGAGCAGCCTAACAGCTCGATGTCCTCATAAGTTGCGGTGGAATAGTTCCTGTTTGGGGGCCTGAAGCCTCTATTCAGGAACTATTTCACCGCAACTGAATTCATGGCAGCGCTTGGGGACGTTCCTTTTCTGCCGGCAGTTGGGTAGTCGTTGGTGACGTTCTTAAATGACTAGTCATTCAGGAACGTCCCCAACGACTAGTCATTTAAGTACGTCCCCAATGACTACCCAATGAGTATGTGGGGAAGCGGATTTTTCCGTTTGGCGATTTGTGTCTTGAAAAATGTATATAACGACTATAACGTAGTGTGAAACATATTGGAAACAATACCGAGGAGGCTGCGTTGAAGAAAAGCAATCTGGGCTATGTGCTGGTGCTAATCGCCGCGCTTATGTGGGGCAGCATCGGAATCTTTGTAAACGGCATCTCGGCCATGGGCGTTTCGTCCCAGAGCATGGCTGCCTTTCGCTTGTTGGTCGGAGCGCTTATCTTGGCGCCGGTCCTGATGTTTATGGGCTGCCGTCCGGGTGAGGGGTCTACCGTGGCTCAGGGTCCGCTTGCCCTGTTCAGGGCAAGCCCTAAAGAGCTTGTTCCCTGTGCGCTTGTCGGTATCGTCGGTTTGGCCGCCGCCAACACTTGCTATTACGAGTGCATGGGCGAGGTGGGCATGTCCACGGCCTCGGTGCTGCTCTACACCTCGCCGGTGTTTGGCGTCATGCTCGGTCGCGTGCTTTATCGCGAGGACGTGACCCCCAACAAGCTCGTTGCCATTGTCTTTAACATCGTAGGCTGCGTGCTTGCAGTGACCAATGGCGACCTTTCCGGTTTTCATTTTTCGGTTTGGGGCGTCACATCGGGCGTGATTGCAGGCCTTTGTGGTGCGTCGCTCGCGGTGTTTAGCCGGATAGCAACCAAGACGGTCCACCCGCTGGCTGTCACGTTTTGGGGCTTTGTTTTTGGCGGTGCGGTTATGGCGGCTATCGCGGCTCCGTGGCCGGATGTCGCCGCGGCAATGTCGCCACAGCTGCTGCTGCTGTTCCTTGGCTTTGGACTCATCCCCACAGCCGTGGCCTACATCTTATATATGCAGGGCCTGTCCATGGGGCTCGAGACATCGAAAGTTCCCGTCGTAATGTCTTTCGAGACGGTCGTCACCGTACTGGTGGGCATTGGTGTCTATGCCGAGCCCGCCGGCGCGATCAAGGTCCTGGGCATCGTGCTGGTGCTCGCGTCCA
>CATWQC010000065.1 GCA_958352845.1 uncultured Collinsella sp. | reverse complement strand
CCGATACGAAACGCGGACCTAGGCTCCTCACCCATGCCAGACGCTCGCGAATCTCATCCTCACTCGCGGCGTCTGCCGCGCTAAAGAACGCGAAGTCAACGTAGGGAGCAATCTGCTCGTAGTACTCGTCGGTCGAATCGTCCGAGAAGTCAAACGAAACCGTGATGCCCGCGGCCTTCAACTTGGGAAGTTCACGCTCGGTAAAGCAATAGTTGCCCGAGTGGACTACGTCGAACTGCTTCACGTACGCAAGGTCAAAGCGATCGAGCACATAGCGCGCATCACCACGGATGCCGCCCTCATTGGAGCCAAGGAAAACACGGTCGCCGTTAACGACGGTCACGCGTGCCGCACCGTTCTCGCCGATGAGCTGCTTGCACTTGGCAAGCTCAACGTCCTCATCCTCAAGACTCGCAATCACATGCTCAGCAGCAGCGTCATTACCAAAGATGCCCATATACGCGGAGCGCGCGGCGCCGCACTTCTTGGCATACACGGCAAAGTTCACCGCATTGCCACCCGGATACATTGTGTGGATATGCTCGTAGCAGTCGACGACGTTGTCGCCAAACCCCAGTGCGCTCACGTTAAATGCCATGACGCCGCCCCTCTCTCTTATGCCAACGGAACCACTGTTGTGACAGCAGTACCGCCCAGAATCTACGCGAGTTCCAGCAGCTCCGGCAGCTGGTCGATAATCTTGTCCGCGGCATCCTGGCTAAAGCCAAAGCGCTCCTCGCGCTTGGCAATGACCGTCAGGCCGGCTCGCTTACCCGCGGTAATGCCCGGAACGGAATCCTCAACGCAGCAGCAGCGATTCGCGGGCAGCCCCAGCAGGTCCAGCGCATGTAGGTAGATGTCGGGCTCGGGCTTGCTCTCCTTAAACTGCTCGCCGCTCACCACATACTCAAAGGCATCAGACAGCCCGCATGCGTTGAGCACTTCCTCGATGCTAACCATGGGAGACGAGCTGGCAAGCGCCACGCGAACGCCACGGCGCGGCAGCTCTCGAATCGTATCCACGGCGCCTGGGTTAATCAAAGCCTGATAGTCACGCGGACGCTTATGCGCCCACTCGTCCCAACGGGCCAACGCTTCCTCGCCAGTGAAGTGCCCCTTACCGGCGCGCTCAAACCAATCGACCAGCATATGCAGGAAGAACTGATGCGAGGTACCGACCTGCCCATTCAACTCCTCTTGAGTCAGATTAAGCCCAAGCTCCTTGGCAAACGCGGCAGTCTCGCCCAAGTAGTAATACTCGGTATCGACAATGACGCCGTCCATGTCAAAGATAACGGCGTCGAACGGAAATGCGGACACGGCACCCTCCCTAACAAAAGGACGCCCGCAAGCAGGCGCCCGAGCCATGCATTAATCGGCGATTCTAACCCAGCAGCTTATCCAGCGTCACCGCAATGCCATCTTCGTTGTTATCGGCGGTCACCATCTGGGCTACAGCCTTAACCTCTTCGACGGCGTTACCCATGGCAACACCGGTGCCGGCCCACTCAATCATGGACTTGTCGTTCTGGCCGTCGCCAAACGATACGACCTCACTGGCATCGATGCCGAGCTTGGGCAGGGCACCCTCGAGTGCGCGGGCCTTGTCGATACCGGGCGCCGTGTACTCAAAGTACCAGTCGGCCGTAAACATGCCCGAAAGCGTCTGCTTAAAGGGCGCATACATCTCCTCGTAATGCGCCTGCAGGTAGGCCGGATCGCCCGCCGTCAGCAGCTTGTCCACGGGATAAGCATCAGCGACCTCATGCAGGCTCTCCACCTCGCGAATCTTAAGATCGCACGCGTCGCGCTCATACTTGACGATATTCTTCTGCGAGCCGTCAGGCAGCGTGATCATGCAATGGTACGAGTCCTCGACGTGCAAATCGCGACCGAGCGAAATCATAGGGATCACGTCAAAATTACGCAGGTGATCAATCAGGCGATGCAATTCGTCGGCAGGCATAGCCTGATCGAACAGCACCTCGTCGGTCTGGGCATCGACGACGTGTGCGCCGTTAAAGGCCACCAGCAGACCGTCATGGTTTTGAAGGTCGAGCTCTTGCGCCAAGGCGTGCAGCCCCCATGCGGGACGGCCCGAAGCCAAAATGAGCTTAATGCCCGACTCCTGCGCCGCGAGCAGCTTCTCGCGCGTACGCGGGCTAATCACTTTCTGATCGTTGGTGAGCGTACCGTCGATATCCATCGCGATGGCTTTGATTGCCATATATGCCTCCCTGTCATTGAACAACCTTGTCTGAGCCATCATACAGAACACCCATCGCGACTCCGTTTACAACGGGCAAAAAGTCATATTGTCTCGAACATGAACAGCGTGTGGTCGTGAAGCTTTATCGCTCAGGTCAAATACGTCTGCTAGCGACGCTCATCCGTCGGTGCGCCCTCGACGATCGCGATGCCCGCCGATGCACCTAACGCGCTGGCGCCGGCCTCGATGAATGCGCAGGCCTCTTCGTAATTATGGATACCGCCCGCCGCCTTGATTGCCACGGCATCGCCGAGCACCTCGTGCATCAGCCGCACGTCCTCGAGCTTAGCACCGCCAAAGCTTCTGCCGGTCGATGTCTTAAGGAATCCCGGCTTGGCCTCCAGCGCGATCTCGCATACACGGCGCTTGGCGGCGTCGTCGCCGTCCAGCTTGCACATCTCGACGATTACCTTGTCAGTGATGCCATGCGCGCGACAAAAATCAGCAATGGTAGTCATCTCGCGCTCGATGGCATCAAAATCGCGGTTCTCGATCGACCTCTGATTCAAAACGTAGTCAATCTCGGTAAAGCCACACGCAGCGTATTCCTCAAACCTCGCAAGCTTCTCCTCGAGCGCCATAGTGCCCTGGGGAAAGTCGATAGCGCCGGCAAGGATGATGTCAGAGTCCTCGAGCATGGCGCGGCCCGTCTCGTACTCCTGCAGGTTCGCAAATACGCAGCGAAAGTTGTACTTTAACGCCTTCTCGACATATTGCTCAAACGTGTCCTCGGGGGCATCGATATAGTCGATGTATTTGTTGATGGGTTTGGCAAGCGTCATGCTGGGCCTCCTTGTTCAGGACTGACAACCGATTCGTGGTTTCACGCGAAAAACCACGTTCAATGTACGCCCGGCATGCAAGGACAGCGTCCGCATTCCGACAAGTGGTATGAAATTAGCTTTAAACGTATATTTACAGACAGCGAATGGCACCGCACGCGGATGCCGACAGCAAGACATCCCCCTCCTCAATACACCCTCATGCCCCTTTACTGTTTGCGACCAGAAATGATGAGCTGCACAACGTCGTTAGCGGTCGAATTCGACCTCTGACGACGTCACGCGACCCATCGTATCTGGCCGACAACAGAAAAGGGGCCCGTATCCCAACGGATACGGGCCCCTTTCGGCCATGACCTATCTCAGCAGCAAAGACCACTTGCGGCGAGCGCGGTAGAACTCGATCGCACTATCTTATCCGAGCCGGGGCACGTTCGCACAGCGCGCGTATGACGGTTGCAAAACCACCCCATTTGAAACAAAGACAAAAAAGTACTTGCAAAGACGCGTTCCGACATATAAGTTGATAAAAGACCGCCG
>CATWQC010000064.1 GCA_958352845.1 uncultured Collinsella sp. | reverse complement strand
GCAGGTCCTCAAATGCGACGCAGCTCAGGTCGAAGTACTGCATGGCGTAGGCCAGACGGTTGGTGGGAATGCCGTGGCGCAGGCAGGGGATAGGCGCAGTCGTATCCACGACCAGCGGCGGCTCGGGGCGCGCCTCGCCAATGTCGGATACACGCAGGCGCGGCAGCGTTGCCTTGTCCTCGGGCGTGTCCTCCGCCTCCTGCGCGGCACGCAGCGCGGCCGTGCGCTCGACCACGTCGGCCAGCTCGGCATCGGTCATGGCGTCGCGCTTGGCTGCCAGCTCGGCGGCCTCGGCACCCTCCGAGCCAGCACCGGCATCCACTGGAACCAGCTCGACCAGCGCCATGTGGTCGTTCTGGAGCACCAGCTCGCGCAGCAGGTCCTCAAAGTAGCCGCCGTCCAGCTCGCCGCGCAGCTCCTCGTACACCGGGCCATACTTGAGCGCTAGCGTCGCGGCGTCGTCATCGTAGAGCCACGTGCTCAGCGCGTCGCACGCAATGGCCACGCCGTCGGCGATACCGTAGTCGCGCTGGCGCAGGTCGTATTCGTTGCTGCTGATGATGGCTTCCAGGCGCTCGCGCGGAACGCCATGTTCGCATAAGTCGCGGCAGGCGTCCTGGAACACGCGGCGCAGCTCGCGCGCCACGCCGGGCTGCGCGTTTTGCAGCATGATGAGCTCGTAGGGCTGCAGGCTCTCGGCCGCCGTGTAGCTCACCACGTTGCCGCCCAGGCCGGCGGACAGAATGGCCTTCTTAACCGGCGCTTCGTTGGAGCCCAGCAGTGCTTCAAACAGGATATCCGCCGCGATCGTGCGTTTGCGGTCGAGCGCGTTGCCCAGCACCAGGCCCAGGCCCACCAGGGCGTTCTCGGGTGTGGTGGCCATCTCGACGCGCTTGTACTCGCAGGTCACGGGCGCCTGCACGCCCAGCGGATTGGGCGCCATCGTGGACGGGTCCTCGCCGGCGGCGACGGCAGCGTCCATGCGGCGGCTCGCGGCACTCGGCTGCGACAGATAGCGCTCGTCCAAAAAGGCCAGGGCGCGGTCCACGTCCAGGTCGCCGTAGAGCGTTATATAAGAGTTGGAAGGATTGTAGTGGCGCGCGTGCGTGTCCAGGAACTGCTCGTAGGTGAGCGCGGGAATCGCGCGCGGGTCGCCACCGCTCTCGTGTGCATAGGCGGTGTCGGGGTAGAGCGCGGCGTTGACGGCGTCGTCCAGCACACTCATGGGGTCGGACAGCGCACCCTTCATCTCGTTGAACACCACGCCGTTATAGCGCAGCGTGCCCTCGCGCAGGCTCGCGGAGCCGCCGTCGCCCTCGCCCTCGACGCTCTCCGGCAGGTCCAGCTCGTAGTGCCAGCCCTCCTGCTCAAAAATGGTGGGCTTGGTATAGATGGCCGGGTTGAACACCGCGTCCAGGTACACGTCCATCAGGTTGTACAGATCCTGCTCGTTGGTGGTGGCAACGGGGTAGATGGTCTTGTCGGGGTAGGTCATGGCGTTGAGAAACGTCTGCATGGAGCTCTTGATCAGATCGACAAACGGCTCCTTGACGGGGAACTTAGCCGATCCGCACAGCACCGAGTGCTCAAGAATATGGAACACGCCGGTGGAATCGGCCGGCGGCGTCTTAAAGCCAATGGCAAAGGCCTTGTTTTCGTCGTCGCATGCCAGGTACAGCAGGCGAGCGCCCGAGGCAGTGTGTCGCAGCACGTAAGCGTCCGAGTCGAGCTCGGGCACGGTCTCGCGGCGCTCGACGGCAAAGCCGTGGCAGGTAGTGCCGGGCACCAGCAGTGTAGCGGCTGCGGCGCGCGGGTCGGTTGAGGTGGTGGGCATATGCAGTCTCCTTTGACGCCCCAGCGGGAGCGAATCGAGTCGAATCCTCGAGAGTATACCCATATGGGGCCGCGACCCTGCGGCGAACTGGAGACGATGCAGCCGGATTGGGCATAGGTCCCGCGTGCCCGCCGCACGAGCGTGGAAAATTGGACACTCGCCAAACGAGAGTGGATATTCGGACGGACGAGCGAGGATTTCCGGATACCTATCGAACGAGAGTGGATATTTGGACGGAATTTGCCGCAAAAGCCCCAAAAACCGTCCAAATATCCACTCTCGATATCCGACCGTCCGAAAATCCTCGCTCGTCCATCACTTGCGTATCTCTCGTCTCTCATTCGTCTCCAATATGAAAGATGACAGGAAGATGAGAGAAAAATATGAGAGATAACTGAGCAGCAAAGAGACAGGCAATCATGGTATTGTCTCAATACCGATTGTTCTACCAGCAAAAATATGTATAGATGAAGCAAATGGTAGACATTCCATCTCTATCTATCTCTTATCTCTAAGCCGAGAGATAGAGAGATAAATGAGAGATAATTACGAGAGATAACTGAGAGACGAGGGAAATCTATCCGCGGCATTCTCCGCAGGACCGAGCGAAAGGACGTGCAGATGAACGAAAACGAGCTGACCGGTCTGCTTGAGTCTTTAAGGCGTATGGGCTCGGATGATCTTAACGTCGAAGTGAAGGAGAGCGCCACGACGCTTTCCCGCGACGTGTGGGAAACGGTGAGCGCATTCGCGAACACTGCCGGCGGAACCATCGTGCTCGGAGTGAGTGAGCGCGCAGGTTTTGTCCCGGTTGAGAACTTCGAGACCGAGAAAGTGCTCAACCAATTTGTGTCAGGCATGGGTGATGCGGGCGGTCGAGGAAAGCTGGCCAATCCGCCCAAATACACGATCGAGCGAGTGGAGCTTCAGGGCGTCATCGTTCTCGTCATTACGATTGAGGAGCTCGATCCGTCGAGCAAGCCCTGCTATGTCATAGAGCGGGGCGCCCAGGGCGGCAGCTACAAGCGCATCGATGACAAAGATGTGCCGCTTTCATCGACCGAGGTGCTCGCATTGGCGTCATACGGTCGAGCGACTCCGAGCGATCGCGACGCGGTGGCGGGCGCGGACGCGGACGATCTCGACGAGACGCTGGTCGACCGTACGATAGATCGGGCTTTCTCGTTGACGCCTCGGGCAATGCGCGGCGCGCCGGACAAACAAACGAAGCTGGAGCGCCTAAATTTCCTTGATTCCCAGGGCAATGTCACCAAGGCTGGACTCCTAGTTGCGGGCACCTACCCTCAGCAGTTTTATCCCAAGCTCTTTATCGACATGGCTGTCTATGCGGGGACCCGGAAAGGCACGGCGGGGTCGCTGAGGTTCATGGACCGCACAATCTGTGAGGGAACGTTGGGCGAGATGATCTCGGATGCCGTCGCGGCCGTCGCCAAGAATCTGCGGCGAACCTCGACCGTCCAAGGTGTCTCGCGTGTCGACTCGCTGGAGATTCCCGAGGAGGTTCTGCGCGAGGCAATCGCCAACGCCGTAATCCATCGAGAATACGGGGATCGGTTCTGTGGACAATCGATTACCGTCGACGTCTTTGACGATCGTGTCGAGGTGACGAATCCTGGCGGCCTTTACGGGGGAAAGACTCGCGAGAACTTGTTTGACGGCAGCTCCCGATGCCGTAACGCGACGCTCGTGAAACTCATGTCGATTGTCCCGCTGCCGGATGGCGCAGGTTCGCCGGCTGAGGGCAATG
>CATWQC010000063.1 GCA_958352845.1 uncultured Collinsella sp. | reverse complement strand
TCCTCGGGCGTGCCCCAACGGGCGGCCGGCGTCTTGGCAATGATGAACTGGTCAAACGGATGGCGGCTTCCGTCAGGCTGCGTCTCGCGCAGCGGTGCGGTCTGCGGCGTGGCGATGTAGCCGGGCCCAATGCCGTTGCACTGGATGTTGGCCTCGCCAAACTCGGAGCAGATGTTCTTGGTGAGCATCTTGAGGCCGCCCTTGGCCGCGGCATAGCCGGCGATGGTCTCGCGACCCAGCTCACTCATCATCGAGCAGATGTTGATGATCTTGCCGTGGCCCTTGGCGATCATGCCGGGCAGGCAGGCCTTGGACACGATAAACGGTGCGTTGAGGTCAATATCGACGACGCGGCGGAAGTCCTCGGCGCTCATGTCGAGCATCGGGGTACGCTGGATGACGCCGGCGTTGTTGACCAGGATGTCGGGCGTGGTGCCAAAGTCGGCCTCGATCTTGGCGATGAGTTCGGCGACGACAGTCTCGTCAGTGACGTCTGCCACGTAACCATGAGCCTCAAAGCCCAACTCGCGGTAGTGCTTCTCGGCCTCGGCTACCTTGTCGGCGTGACGTGCGTTAAAGGCGATCTTGGCGCCGGCCTCTCCGAGCGCCTCGGCGATGGCCATGCCAATGCCATAGGTGGCGCCGGTTACGAGCGCGACCTTGCCATCCAGGCGGAAGCTGTCCATAAGATCAGACATAGCGATCCTTTCAAAAGAAACGTTCATCTATATAAGTCTTGCTTTTCATACAAGGTCAGTATAGGAGAAGAGGAGGATTTAAAAATCAGATTCTCCTAAAATCAGGTGAACGTTCACTTTTAAAAGGTAAACGGTGATCTCGCCCTTGCCGCGCGGACGTTTATTCGCTCTGTTCCTGCGTGCCCTCTGCGATCATGTTGCGGTTGTACACCAGATGCAAATACATCGCATCGTGCGCTGCGGTGGGATTGCGCGCGGCGATGGCGTCGGCCACGCCACGGTGGGTGCGGATGGTCTCCTCAACCAGCTTTTTGCCGGTCACGTCAATAAACAGGGGGACAGACGCCTTGAGCACGCCCATTAGGCGGGGAACGACGAGGTTTCCGGAGCTCTCGGCAATGGCATTGTGGAACGCGGTGTCGGCGGCGGAGTAATCCTCACCGGCCTCGGCCAGGCGCTCGGATTCGTCGCAGAGCTCTTTGATACAGACGACCTGGTCGTTGGTTGCGTGCTCGGCTGCCATGCGTGCAATCTGCGGCTCGATCATAAAGCGCACCTCGAGTAGGTCGCGCGCCAGACGCTGCTTGTCGTCGATAAAGGTAAAGCCCAGCGGGTCGTCGGCAACGCCGGGGTTTGACGCCACATAGGTGCCCGAACCCTGCTTAATGCGCACGATATTGCGCGACTGCAGCAGCTTCATGGCCTCGCGCACCGTGCTCCTGCCGGCGCCCAGGCGCTCGACGAGCACGGCCTCCTTGGGCAGGCGATCGCCTTGTTCAAGATGCTCATCCAGGATCAGTTGAATGATTTTCTCTGAAATCTGCTCGGGGAGTCCCGAATCGGCTCGTGCCACGCTTCACCTCATATCAAAAGAATTCATCAGAGCTATTCTAGCTCATTTACAGAAGCCGCGGTGGTTCGCTCCGACAATGGAGAGCTGTAAGTAGCCGTTTACCGTCAAAAACAGATCGTTCAGGAAATACATCAGATGTATTTTGAAAAAAGTTTCCCTTTTAAACATCAGACCTATTGAGAACACGCTATAGTCTAAGGCGAATTCAAAAGGTCTGATGAATTGGAGGAAAGATGTCAGACCCAACGTTTATGGCCGACCCCACCAGGCTGGTCATCGCCGCTATCGTGGGCATCGCGCTGCTGCTTGCGCTCATCATTAAGTTCAAGCTGCATCCTGTGCTTTCGATGATGGTCTCGGCGCTCGCGATCGGCATCGGCGCCGGTATGCCGCTCGACCTGGTGGCGGACACTGTCACCAAGGGCGTGGGAACCACGCTGCAAAACATCGCCCTGCTCATTGGCCTCGGCTCGATGTTTGGCCAGATTCTTGAGGAGAGCGGCGGCGCCAAGAAGATCGCCCAGACCTTCATCGATACCTTTGGGCAGGGTCATTCCAGCTGGGCGCTGGGCATTACCGGTCTGGTTATCGGCACTACGGTGTTCTTTGAGGCCGGCGTGGTCGTTTTGATTCCACTTGCGTTTAGTGTGGCATCGCAGACCAAAAAGTCGACGCTCTACTACGGCATCGCGCTGCTCGCGGGACTTGCCGCTGGTTATGCGTTTGTGCCGCCATCGGCCGGGTCGGTTCTGGTCGCCGGCACGCTCGGTGTCGACCTGGGCACCATGATTCTCGTCGGTATCCCTACTGCCTTCATCGCCATGGCGATCGCTGGCGTCATCTGGGGTCGCAACGTGGGCGGTCGCATTTTTACCGATGTTCCGGAGCACTTTACCTCTGCCGAGGGTGCGAGCGACGAAAAGGAGCTTCCCTCCTTTGGCATGGTGCTTGCCATCGTGCTCACGCCGCTTTGTTTGATTTTGCTGGGCACGCTGTCCTCTTATATCCCCATGCCCGCCGAGCTCGCCTCGATTCTCGCCTTCCTGGGCAAGCCGTTTGTCGCTTTGACGCTCGCCACGCTCGTCGCGATGTATCTGCTGGGCGCGCGGCGCGGCTACTCCGGCGCCGAGCTCAAGGCCCTGCTCGACCGCTCTCTTAAGCCCGTCGGCATGATCTTGCTGGTTATCGCCTGTGGCGGCGTCATTCGCTGGATGCTGCAAGACTGCGGCTTGGGCCAGGTTATCGGCCCTATGCTCGAGGCCTCACCGCTGCCTTTGGTGGTCGTTGCCTTTTTGATTGCCGTCATGGTGCGTGCCTCTGTCGGCAGCTCCATCGTCGCTATGACCATGGCATCGGGCATTATGGCCGCCATGCCCGCGGTTGCAGGAGCCTCGGTGCTCATGCGTGCCGCTATCTGTCTTGCTATCTGCGGCGGTGCCACGGCCCTCTCGCACGTCAACGATGCCGGTTTTTGGATGTGCTCCTCGTTCCTGGAGATTGACGAGAAGACCACCCTCAAGTCCTGGACCGTTATGGAGACGCTCATCGGCCTTTCGGGTCTTGCCTGCGCCCTGGTGATTTCGTTCTTCGCCTAGTTCGCGTAGCTAAGCATCTTCCGCCGAGTGCATCGCTCGGTACCCATTTCACCTGATTCATTAACCAACGATTGGTACAACCGTTCAAACCAAAAGAGGAGAGCATTATGGACGAGAAGACCAAGGCACAGATTCAGCAGGAGGCAGCCGACTTGGTTGCCAAGCTGCAGCCGCGTTCCGGCAAGTTTCGCACCATCAGCCCCGAGATGGACCCGCTGCGTCTGGGCTCTGGCTGGTCCATCGAGGATCTGGACAAGCCGCAGGTCATTATCGAGTCGACGTTCGGCGACTCGCACCCGGGTTCTGCCGGCCTGTTTGAGCTGGTCGAGGAGGTCCGTGCCGGCGTTGCCGAGGCTGGCGGTCACGGTGCCCGTTACTTCTGCACCGATATCTGCGACGGCGAGGCCCAGGGCCACGATGGCATCAACTACTCGCTGCCCAGCCGCGACATGATCGCCAACATGATCGAGATTCATGCCAAGGCCACTCCATTCGACGCTGGCGTCTTTGTCGCCAGCTGCGATAAGGGTCTGCCTGCGAACCTCATGGCCATGGGCCGCATCAACATCCCCTCCATCGTCGTTACCGGCGGTGTCATGGATGC
>CATWQC010000062.1 GCA_958352845.1 uncultured Collinsella sp. | reverse complement strand
GAGCGAGGGCATCGCTCACAACCTTCTCGTAACGAGGCTCATCGAAATTGAACATCCCTTACTCCTAACTCACTTAGATGAACCCTTCATTCATCCCATAACGTTATAATACTTTATATAACTAACTATGCAAGTATTATTTTGGTCCTGTTCTCTCATCAAGCCCCTTAAAACAACAATCGGCGTTGTTGGACACAGCGTGCAAGTTCATTGAACGATTCAATATGCATCGTCTCTAGTTAAATGACGTCTTATGCAAATACCTTTAATCCGCTTGGGGCCGACGAATCTTTTGACTGTCCGCAGAAGCTTTCCCGAAATTCCCCATGGATAGACGCACTGGCAATCGCTTCGTTATCTGGCTTATTGCGCATTGCCGGGGCGTCTGGGAGAAAGCGCAATCTACCGCGTGGTCAGCTAGCGTTTCATCGGAATCGACCGCATCCGCGCCAAATACTAAATCGCAATCGTTGGAACTCGTCCGATCATATGGTGGCAATTTCTCGCCTTAAAAATGAGCACGAAATAAGGGGGCGGCTGTTTGCAACTTGCTTTATTCGTAAGTGTTTTTACTGAAAAAACAATCACCAACCAAACAGCACTATTAACAGCACTATTAATTGTTTGGCTCTTTGCTGTACAGCCATCTTTCGTATACGCCTCTCGTCTATCTCTCGTCTCACGGTTGGAGACGAAAGGTGTGCGGGAGTGGATAATTGGACGGCATTTGGGCCTGCGACGGATTATTTCGTCCGAAAATCCACGCTCATTTGGCGGGACACGCGGGGCCCATGCCAATCCGCCAGCATCGTCTTCAGTTCGCCGCAGAGCCGCGGCCCCATATGGGTATACTCTCGAAGATTCGACTCGATTCGCCCCCGCTGGGGCGTCAAAGGAGACTACATATGTCCACCACCTCAACCGACCCGCGCGCCGCTGCTGCCGCGCTGCTGGTGCCCGGTACCATCTGCCACGGCTTTGCCGTCGAGCGCTGCGAGACCGTGCCCGAGCTCGACTCGGACGCCTACGTGCTGCGCCACACTGCCTCGGGCGCTCGCCTGCTGTACCTGGCGTGCGACGACGAAAACAAGGCCTTTGCCATTGGCTTTAAGACGCCACCGGCCGATTCCACCGGCGTGTTCCATATTCTTGAGCACTCGGTGCTGTGCGGGTCGGCCAAGTTTCCCGTCAAGGAGCCGTTTGTCGACCTGATCAAGAGCTCCATGCAGACGTTCCTCAACGCCATGACCTACCCCGACAAGACCATCTACCCCGTTGCCACCACCAACGAGCAGGATCTGTACAACCTGATGGACGTGTACCTGGACGCGGTGTTCAACCCGGCCATCTATACCAAGCCCACCATTTTTGAGCAGGAGGGCTGGCACTACGAGCTGGACCTGCCGGAGAGCGTCGAGGGCGAGGGCGACGGCGGCTCCGCGAGCCTGCGCGAGGGCACGCTGCGCTATAACGGCGTGGTGTTCAACGAGATGAAGGGCGCGCTGTCCGACCCTATGAGCGTGCTGGACGACGCCGTCAACGCCGCGCTCTATCCCGACACCGCCTATGCGCACGAGAGCGGCGGCGACCCGCGCGCGATTCCCGCGCTCACCTACGAGCAGTTCCTGGATACGCACGCGCGCCACTACAATCCTTCCAATTCTTACATCACGCTCTACGGCGACCTGGACGTGGACCGCGCGCTGGCCTTTTTGGACGAGCGCTATCTGTCGCAGCCGAGCGCTGCGAGCCGCCGCATGGACGCTGCCGTTGCCGCCGGCGAGGACCCGTCTACGCTGGCTCCCAATCCGCTGGACGTGCAGGAGCCTGTGACCTGCGAGTATAAGCGCGTCGAGATGGCAACCACGCCCGAGAACGCCCTGGTAGGCCTGGGGCTGGTGCTGGGCAGCGCGCTCGACCGCAAGCGCACGATCGCCGCGGACATCTTGTTCGAGGCGCTGCTGGGCTCCAACGAAGCGCCGGTTAAGAAGGCCATTCTGGCGGCCGGCCTGGGCGGCAACGTTGTGAGCTACACCGCGGCCGAGAGCCTGCAGCCCTACGAGCTCATCATGCTGCAAAACGCGCAGCCCGGCGTGGCGCGCGAGCTGCGCCGCGTGTTCCAGGACGCCTGCCGCGACTTATGCGAACATGGCGTTCCGCGCGAGCGCCTGGAAGCCATCATCAGCAGCAACGAATACGACCTGCGCCAGCGCGACTACGGTATCGCCGACGGCGTGGCCATTGCGTGCGACGCACTGAGCACCTGGCTCTACGATGACGACGCCGCGACGCTGGCGCTCAAGTACGGCCCGGTGTACGAGGAGCTGCGCGGCGAGCTGAACGGCACTTACTTTGAGGACCTACTGCGCGAGCTCGTGCTGGAAAACGACCACATGGCGCTGGTCGAGCTGGTTCCGGTGGACGCTGCCGAGGGTGCGGAGGGCGCCGAAGCTGCCGAGCTGGCTGCCAAGCGCGATGCCATGACCGATGCCGAGCTGGCGGACGTGGTCGAGCGCACGGCCGTGCTGCGTGCCGCGCAGGAGGCCGAGGACACGCCCGAGGACAAGGCCACGCTACCGCGTCTGCGCGTGTCCGACATTGGCGCGGCGCGCCCCGAGCCTCCGCTCGTTGTGGACACGACTGCGCCCATCCCCTGCCTGCGCCACGACATTCCCACCAACCGCCTGGCCTACGCCATGCAGTACTTCGACCTGAGCTGCGTCGCATTTGAGGACCTGCCCTACGTAACGCTGCTCTGCCGCCTACTCAAGCAGCTGCCTACGCGCGAGCATTCGGCCGAGGAACTCGACAACCTGCTCGCCGGCAAGCTGGGCTTTTTGAGCTTTACGACCGAGGTCATGACGCAGCCCGACGTGGACGGCGTGCGCCCCTACCTGCTGGTGAGCGCCGGCGCCCTGTCCGAAAAGATCGACGCGCTGGCAAGCCTGCCGCGCGAGGTGTGGTCGAGCACGCTGTTGCTCGATGCTGACGCCGACCGCGTGCGCGACGTGCTCACGCAGATTCGCATTGGGCTTGAGCAGGGCTTTATCAACAACGGCCACTCGGCGGCGCTCGGCCGCGCGATGAGCTACAGCTCGCCTTCGGCCGTGGTGCGCGAGCAGCTTTCGGGCGTGGACTTCTACCTGTTCCTGCGCGATCTGCTCGAGCACTTTGACGAGCGACTGGACGACCTGCGCGCCAAGCTTGCCGAGCTGGCAGACCGCATCTTTGTGGCCGATGGCTGCATGGCGAGCTTTACCGGCAGCGACGAGGACTTTGACGCGTACTGGGACGCCGCGGGCAACCTGGGGCTTGGCGCTGGCGACGGCGCTGGCAGCGGCACGCTCGTGGTACCGGAGCCGCGCTACCGTCACGAGGCTTTCGTCATCCCCAGCGACATCTGCTTTGCGGCACGCGCGTGCGACCCGCGTCGCCTGGGCATCGACGTGACGGGCGCCTGGGCGGTTGCCGCCAACGCGCTCTCCTACGACTACCTGTGGAACGAGATCCGCGTGAAGGGCGGTGCGTACGGCTGCGGATTCCGCGCGGCCGGCGAGCGTCAGACGGCGTTCTACACCTACCGCGATCCGGCGGTCGATCCTTCGATTGAACGCGTGGAACGCGCGGGCGCATGGCTCGGCAGCTTTGAGCCCGACGAGGCCGCCTTCGAGGGCTTTATCGTGAGCTGCGTGAGCGGCATGGACGCACCGGTGAAGCCGTACGCGCTCACCAAGCGCCGCAATACGACCTACCTGGCCGGGCTCGA
>CATWQC010000061.1 GCA_958352845.1 uncultured Collinsella sp. | reverse complement strand
AGACCTCGGAAGGGCCAGCGACCATGTCGATTCCCACGTCGCCCGAGACAATCTGTTTGGCAGCGGCGACAAAGGCATTGCCCGGGCCGGTGATTTTGTCGACGCGCGGAATGGTCTCGGTACCGTACGCCAGTGCGGCCACGGCCTGGGCGCCGCCCACCATATAGATCTCGTCCACGCCGCCGAGCTTTGCCGCGGCGAGCGTGTAGGGGCTGATCAGGCCGTCCTTTTGCGGCGGGGTCACCATGACCACGCGCTCAACGCCGGCGACCTTGGCGGGAATGGCATTCATGAGCACGGTGGAGGGATACTGCGCACGGCCGCCTGGCACGTAGATGCCAGCCGCTGCAAGCGGGGTCACCTTAACGCCGAGCATCGTGCCGTCCGGGCGCGTGGTAAACCAGCTCTGCTCGACCTCGCGCTGGTGGAACTCACGAATCTGGCGCGCAGCCTTCTCGAGCGCGGCGACAAAGGCCGGATCGAGGCCTTCGAGCGCGGCATCGATCTGCTCTTGCGGCAGACGGAAGCTCTGCAGCTCAACGCCGTCAAAGCGCTGGCAATAGTCGCGCACTGCAGCATCGCCGTTGGCACGCACGTTGGCCACGATTTCGCGGGCGGCGTCGACGATGTTTTGCGGCAGCACGCCCTTGCGGTTGAGCTGGTTGGTAACGAGGCGCTCACCGGGAGCAAGCTTGATGGTCTTCATATCGGTATCCCCTATCGGTCGAGGTTATGTTCGAAAAACGAGAGGCCGGGCGGCGGCGCCAGTCGACCCGCAGCCCAGACGTTGGGGCGCCCGTGCGTGCTCGCGCTATTGTGCCGAGCCCGCAACGGGCTCAAAATGCTTGTCCTTCACGGCCGCCGCCAAGCGATCGGCCAGATTGCGCACGCGTGGATCCAGGCGCGCGGCACCCGGGTTGACAAAGAAGCGGGCCGTGCAGTCCATGATGCGACCGGTGATGACCAGGTCGTTATCGCGCAGCGTGGCGCCCGTGGCGGTAATGTCCACGATACGGTCGGTCATGCCGACAATGGGGCCCAGCTCGATGTTGCCGTGCAGCGAGACGATGTCGGCGTTCACGCCGCGCTCGGCATACCAGGCACTCGCGATGCGCGGGTACTTAGTTGCCACGCGAAGCGACCCACGGCGGGCATAGTTGCGCTCGGCCTGGCCGGCGCGCCACGCAGGCTCCGCCTCGATAAACGTGCACAGGCCGTAGCCCAGGTCGACCAGCTGCAGCAGGTTGAGGTCTGCCTCGATAAGCGAGTCCCAGCCGCAGATGCCGCAGTCGGCACCGCCGCAGCCCACAAAGGCGGGCGCGTCGCTGGGACGCACGATGACAAATTCGATATCGCCGATCGTGCCCTCACCAGCACGCGTGTCGCGGCCGCGCACGATGAGGTGACGGCCGGGGTCGCGCAGCTCAGAGACGTCCAAGCCCGCGGCCTCGAGCACGTCGAGCGTGTCGGCCTTGAGCGAGCCCTTGGGCACGGCGATGCGCAGTGGACCCTCGGCGCCGCGACCCACAGCATGGTCACCATCGGAAGCAGCGTCCTCGGCCGAGGTATGCGCGGCCTCCAGACGCTCGAGCGAAAAGGCAAAGCCCGCCGCCGGCACCTCGATGCCGTCGCCAAATGCGCCAGTAAAGATGGAGTCGTAGCGTCCGCCTGAACCGACCGGATCGGGCAGGCCACCGGCATAGGCCTTAAAGACCAGGCCCGTGTAGTAATCAAACGAGTTCATGATGGAGAAGTCGAAGGACAGCACCCGGGCGTCCTCGGGAGCCAGGCCATCGACCAGGGCACGCAGCTCGCGCGTGAGCGGCGCAACAATGCCCGCCGCCGCCAGCAGCGCGTCGACGCGGTCGAGCACCTCGGCACCACCGTGCAGGCGCGGCAGCTCGCTAATGGCGACCTTAACGGCCTCGGACTCTGCGCTTTCCGCCACGCGGGCATCGAGGCCCACGAAGTCGTTGGCGTGCACGCAGCGCAGCGCCTCGGCAGCCAGCTCGCGATCTTCGCACGCCGCAAGCAGTTCCTTAAACGGACGCACACTGCCCGCGATAATGCGCGCACCGGGAAGTGCCAGCTTGCGCACGGCCTCGGCGACCAGTGAGACAATCTCGACATCGCCCGCGGTGTCGCCCGCGCCGATGAGCTCAAAACCTAGTTGCGTAAACTGACGCGAGCCGCCGGCATTGCGCTGACACTCGCGAACCACCGGCGCCTCATAGCGCAGGCGCAGCGGCAGATCGGCCGCACGCATGCGAGTCGAAACCAGGCGAACAATCGGCAGCGTGTTGTCGGGACGGACCACCAGCAGGCGGCCGTCGTCATCAAAGAGCTTAAACGGCGTGTCCGCAATGCGGCCGCCCTCCTCGAGCGAGCCCTTGTCCTCGAGCAGCGGCGTCTCGACCGGAAGGTAATGATGCTCCCTAAAGCAGCCCTTCACCGTCAGCGCAATCTCCTCGCGCGCCTGAGCCTCCTCGGGCAATATGTCCCGGAATCCCCACGGTGTGGCCGTCATCTGGTGAGCCTCCTCATGCTGCGTTTCATATAGAACAGAAGACCGGCATAGCTCCGCCGGTCTTCTGGGTACTTTAGCATACTAGAGTGCTTGCGGGGAAAATCCGTCGCAGCCGCTCACACCGTATTCATTTGGAAACATAGGGCAGGTTGCCGCAACCCAACCCCACCTAGGCGCCAATCGCACGACGATACTCTGCCATTACCTGCGCATCGGCAGCTGCGGGGTCGGCAAAATAGCGCCAGTCATAGGTCTCGGCCGAAACAACTCCGCGATAGCCGCGCGCCACCAGCCTATCTAGGTCGGCGCGCATATCGCGGTCGCCGTCACCCCAGGCAAGATGCGTCGTGCCGTCTGCCGCAACATCGACAAAATGCACGTGGGCGACATCATCGCCAAGCAGATCGAAATAATCGTCGATGGTATCCCCCGCCACCGCCATAGCGCCCAAATCCAGACACGCCTTAAGTGCCGGATGATCAACCGCCTCGATCATGCGCTTCGTATCGGCTGCCGAGTTCACGATCATCGACTCAACCGGCTGTAGGGCCTCGAGCACCAGTCGCACGCCGCGCTCTCCCGCATGCTCGGCAATCGCACGCAGCATCGAGGCGCTGCGACCCCACGCGTCCTCGATTGGCTCGTTCAAAAATGCCCAGCCACTCGAGACCATGACCTGCTCGGCTCCAAGTTCCGCCGCGATATCCACAACGTTCTTAAAGTACGCGAGCGTGCGGGCACGTGCCTCATTCCCGCGCGCCGCGATATTCCACGGCTTGGGGTTGTTCTGTTCGGGACAAAGCCCCACAATCCGAACCCCATACCGCTGCGACAGCTCCCGCACCTGCCCGAGCGAATCGTATCCATGGCAATCGACATACAGATGCATCGCCCCGGTCCAAAGCTCGCAACACGTGTAGCCCGAGGCCGCTGCCGAAGAAAAGAATTCCTCAAGGTCAAAATAACGATGGCTGATATTCATGACGGCAAGCAGGGGGTAGCTCATAATTACTCTCCAACCTAAACGAGGCCCCGTTCCATATAGGAGCGGGGCCCAATTACATAAACGTTATTTGCTCTTAGTAGTCGAACTGGTGATAGTAGCGGCGATAGTTAAGGTTGTGCTTGGTGACCGTCTCGTAGTAAGCGGCAAGGCGATCGGTGATCAGCGAGGAGAGGATCCACGGAGACACGATGACGCGGAACTCGTCGTCAAGGCCGGGGATCGCGAACTCGGCGGTGTCGA
>CATWQC010000060.1 GCA_958352845.1 uncultured Collinsella sp. | reverse complement strand
GCCGAGCCCGCCGGCGCGATCAAGGTCCTGGGCATCGTGCTGGTGCTCGCGTCCATCCTGATCATGAACACCGACTTCTCCAAGCTGCGCAACAGTATGTTTGTCGGTCATGTCATTGAGAGCATGACCTTTAAGCCCAACGCGTGGTGGACCGAAAAATCTCAGGACATGGATTTGTTTAAGGAACGCACCGGCATCGCGTTGGAACCCACCGTGCAGGAAAGCCCCTGGTACTTCGTGCGATAGAGGATTGCGCGCAGGGTCTGACCTGGGGTTATCCAGCCGGCGCCGGCCTACCCGGCCCCAACGTTTCAAGTACGTTAAACCCGTCAACGGTCGATTTTCACCCGCGAACGGTCTTTATACTAATTAGCAATATAAGCAACGTATAAGACGTTATAATGACCATAACGAAAAGGAGGAGGCAAGATGAATCAGATCATTCTCGCATCTCATGGCGGCCTGGCCGCAGGCGCCAAAGACACGCTCGAGATGGTTCTCGGCGACGTGTCGAACGTCCACGTCGTGTCGCTTGCTCGTGACGACAAGGAGCCCATCACCAATAAGGTGGACGCCATGATCGCCACGTTCAACGCGGACGACACCGTCTATGTGCTGACCGATATGCTCGGTAGCTCGGTCAACAACAACATGGTCGAGCTTTCCAAGAACGGCACGAAGTTCACGGTTGTCAGCGGTTTCAACATCCCGCTGGCGCTCACGCTCGCTATGAGCCCCGTCCCCGTCAAGGGCGCCGAGCTCGCGGCCCTCATCAATGAGGCCCGCACCGGTCTGACCAACCCCAACGCACCGGTCGAGGCCGCCGCGGCTCCCGCCAAGAAGGTCAAGGCGTCCCGTCACAGCTCCGGTCCCGCCAAGATCGTCCTCGCACGTCTTGACTACCGTCTGCTGCACGGCCAGGTCGTCTTTACCTGGACCACCAAGGTTCAGGCCGAGCGCATCATCGTCGTCGACAACGCTGCTGCCAACGATGACATCAAGAAGGGCGCTCTTAAGCTGGCCAAGCCCCAGGGCGTGCGTCTGAACGTCTTCACCGTCGAGCGTGCCCTCGCCAAGATGGACAAGCTCAACACCCTCGGCGAGCGCGTCATGTTCGTCTTTGGCAACACGGCCGAGATGCTGCAGTTCTGCCAGAGCTACAAGCTCGACGCTATCAACCTGGGCGCCACCGCCAACCACGACGGTGCCGATCAGGTCGGCGGCAAGGACAGCTCCGTCTTCCTCGACGCCACCCAGAAGGCAGACGTCAACCAGCTGCTCGACATGGGCATCAAGCTCTATGTCCAGCAGACCCCTACGTATCAGAGCGTCGACATCGACGCCAAGCTGTAATCAACCAGGCTTTTGCCTGACTGAAAGGAGAAGGGTATGAATACGTTCATCAGTGCGGTGCTCGTCGGCCTCGTCGGCGTGTTCTGCATGTGGGACTCCCGCCTGCTCGGTCGTCTTAACTTCGAGCAGCCCCTCGTTGGCGCTACGCTCGTCGGTCTGCTGCTGGGCGATGTGCCCACCGGCCTTGCCGTCGGTGCCGCCGTCGAGCTCGTGTCCATGGGCCTGGTGCAGGTCGGCGCCGCCGTTCCGCCCGATATGGTCCTGGGCGGCATCGTGGCCGCTGCCTTTGCGTGCCTGACCGATGCTTCTGCCGAGACCGCCATGACGATCGCCATCCCGGTCGCCGTCTTGGGTCAGCTCCTCGGCATCGTGTTCCGCTCCATCATCGCCGCCCTCACCCATGTGGCAGATAGCGCGATCGATAACGGAAAGTTCAAGACCGCCTACCGTATGCACATCTGCGCCGGCTCCGGTCTGTACGCTGTCATGTACTTCCTGCCGATCTTCCTCGCCGTCTTTGTTGGCACCGACCTGGTTCAGGCCATCGTCAACATGGTTCCCGAGTGGCTGTCCACTGGTCTTAACGTTTCGACCAAGATCATGACCGCCTACGGCTTGGCCCTGCTGCTCACCATGATGATCAAGAAGGGTATGACTCCGTTCCTGTTCATCGGTTTCCTGCTCGCCGCTTACCTCAACCTGTCCGTCATCGCGGTCGCTCTGATCGGTGTGTGCCTGGCTGTCGTCTTCATGGGCTTCAAGTTCAACGGTTCCCATGCAGCCGCCGGTGTCGATTCCGACTACGATCCGCTCGAAGACGACGAAGACTAAGGAGGAACACACTATGGCAACCGCAACCAAGGACGTGTCCCTGAACAAGAAGGTCAGCCAGTTCTTCTGGCGCTCCTGGGCCATCCAGGCCTCTTGGAACTACGAGCGTCAGATGAACATGGGCTTCCTCTACGGTATGGTTCCCACGCTCGATCGCCTCTATCCGGATGAGTCCGACCCCAAGCAGCTCGCTGCTAAGAAAGAGGCTTACCACCGTCACATGGCGTTCTACAACTGCACCCCGCAGACGAGTGCCTTCATCCTAGGCCTCACCGCCTCCATGGAGGAGGAGTACGCCAAGGATCCCGAGAACTTCGATCCCGATTCGATCAACGCGGTCAAGACCTCCCTCATGGGTCCGCTTTCCGGCATCGGTGACTCCTTCTTCCAGGGCACCATCCGCGTTATCGCCTTTGGCCTGGGCGTTCAGCTGGCTCAGCAGGGCTCCATCATGGGCCCGATTCTGGCCATGCTCATCTCCATCGTCCCCTCTGTGCTGATCACTTGGTTCGCAGCCAAGATGGGCTATCAGGGCGGCCACGAGTACCTGAGCAAGCTTCAGGGCGGCGACCTCATGGAGAAGCTCATGTATGTCTGCGGCATCGTGGGTCTTATGTCCGCGGGCGGCATGATCGCTACGCTGATTGGTGCCACCACTCCGCTGCAGTTCGCTGAGGGCACCGTCGTTATCCAGGACATCCTGGACGGCATGATGCCCCAGATGATTTCCCTTGGCCTCACCGGCCTTATGTACTGGCTCATCAAGAAGAACGTCAACACCGGTTGGCTTCTCGTGATCGCCATCGTGGGCGGCATCGCCCTCTCCGCGGCCGGCATCCTGGCCTAGTCGCGACCAAGCGTCTAACCGCTTTCCCCCGGGGGCCTGCCTGGCATCCCATACCCCAGGCAGGCTTCCATCCCTAAAATGCGACAATGGGACAGTCCCTTTGTCGCATCCTTAACGGGCCGGCGACTCGGTCCAAACCACGGTAACCCTGCGAGCGCCCGGCAATGTGGCGCCGCAAAAATCGAAAGGAATGTGTCAGATGTACGAGATCGACCTTAACCTCCCTAAGCAGATCGTCGCTGATGTCCTGTCCAACCACGAGATCCACAGCGTCGCTTTCGTCGGCTGCGGTGCCTCCATGTCCGACCTTTACCCCGCCAAGTACTTCCTGGCCAACAACACGGACAAGCTGAACGTTCAGATCTTCACCGCTAACGAGTTCAACTACGACACGCCTTCCTGGGTCAACGAGCACACCTTCGTGATCACCTGCTCCCTCGGTGGCTCCACGCCCGAGACCGTCGAGGCCAACAAGACCGCCAAGAAGCACAACTGCCCGGTCGTCTCCCTCACCAACAAGGCTGGCTCCGCTCTGACCGTCGACGCCGACCACGTTATCGTTCACGGCTTCCACGCCAACTACGCTGCCAAGTGCGAGAAGCCCGGCTATGCCATCGCTCTTGCTCTCGAGATCCTTCAGCAGACCGAGGGCTATGACCACTACGAGGACATGATCACCGGCCTCACCAACATCTTCGATCTCTGCGAGAACGCCGCTCAGCACTGCAAGAAGCTCGCCAAGAAGTTCGCCGAGGACTTCAAGGACGACAAGATGATCTACTTCATGGCTTCCGGTGCCTCCGAGAAGATGGCTTA
>CATWQC010000059.1 GCA_958352845.1 uncultured Collinsella sp. | reverse complement strand
GCGCAGGCGGCCTCGGCAACAATCATGGCCTGCTCGCGCGTAAGCTCGGCAACGCCAAGTTCCTTCATCGTGACCGGCAGGCCCAGCTCAATGCAGAAGCCCAAGACTTCCTCGAGCTTCTCGGTCGGGGCATCCTCGAGTACCAGCTGGACGATGGTGCCAAAGGCGACCTTCTCGCCGTGATACATGCCGTGGCACTCGGGCAGCATCGTCAGGCCATTGTGGATAGCATGAGCAGCAGCAAGGCCCGAGCTCTCAAAGCCAATGCCCGAAAGCAGCGTATTGGCCTCAATGATGTGCTCGACGGCAGGCGTGAGCGCACCCTTCTCCAGCGCGACCTTGGCCTTGACGCCATCGGCCATAAGCGTCTCGTAGCAGAGCTTGGCGAGCGCCAGACCAGCCATGCCGCCCTTGCCGCCAGCGCAGGTGCCGCCGTCGGCATCGTGCGTCGCCTGGGCCTCGAAGTAGGTTGCGAGCGCATCGCCCATACCGGAAACCGTCAGGCGCACCGGGCTCGCCGCGATAACCGTCGTATCCATCAGGACGATATTGGGGTTTGCCTTAAGGAAGAGGTACTTATCGAACTGGCCGTCATCGGTGTAAAGCACCGAAAGCGCCGAGCACGGGGCATCGGTCGAAGCAATGGTGGGGCAAATGATAACCGGGGACTCCAGGTAATAGGCGACGGCCTTCGCGGTGTCGAGGATCTTGCCGCCACCGACGCCGACGATGATGTCGCAACCGTTGTCGCGAGCGAGCGCAACCAGGCGATCGACCTCGCCCTTGGAGCACTCGCCGTTAAAGTCCTCAAACAGCAGCTCGGCCTTAGCCTCGGCAAAGCCGCCCTCGATCTTGGCACCGACGCGCTTCTTGCCCGAAGGCGTCACGATGACGAGGGCCTTAGCGCCGAGCGGCTCGACATAGGAGCCGAGCTTGGCCAGCTCGTCCGGACCCTGGATGTACTTGCTGGGGCTATTGAAAATTGCAGCCATAACTATCCCATTCTCTAAAAAAGAAAGGGGCTCCGTACGGATACGTGCGGAGCCCCTCGTTACGATAACAAGAGTCGATTAGAAATCGATGTCGGTGTCGTAGTAGCAGGCCTTGAGGATCTTCTCGAAGTCGGCAGCCTTGGTCTCACGCGGGTTCTCCGGCGTGCAGGCGTCCTGCTCGGCGTTCGCGGCGATCTCGGGCAGCTTGGCGAGGAACTCCTCCTCGGAAACCATCTGCGGGTTCTCGGCGTCGACCTTCACGCCACCATTCGCGTAATCCTTGATGGACTGCGGAATGTTGAGCTGGTCGTTGAGGTCGCGGATCTTCTGGACGAGCGCAGCGATGAGCTCCTCGTTGGTCTCGCCGGGAAGGTGCAGGATCTCCTTGGCCACGTAAGCGTAACGCTCAGCAGCACGGGGATCCTTGGAGTTCCACTGGATGACCTTGCCCAGGTACATGGCGTTAGCAGCACCGTGGATGATGTGACCGTTCTCGAAGGCTGCACCGGTCTTGTGAGCCATGGAGTGAACGATGCCGAGCAGGCCCGAGGAGAAGGCGATACCGGCGATGCACTGAGCCTCGTGCATGTGCTGACGGGCCTCATGGTCGCCAGCATAGGACTTGGGCAGCCACTCGACGATCTCGCGGATGCCGTGCAGAGCGTTGGCGTCGGTGAACATAGAGGCGCAGGTGGAAACGTAGGCCTCCATGCAGTGGGTCAGAGCATCCATGCCGGTGTGAGCGCACAGCTTGGCGGGCATGGTGTAGGTGAGCTCGGGGTCGACGATGGCGACATCAGGGGTGATGTTGAAGTCGGCCAGCGGGTACTTGATGCCCTTGGCGTAGTCGGTAATGACGGAGAACGCGGTGACCTCGGTAGCGGTGCCGGAGGTAGAGGAGATGGCGCAGAAATGAGCCTTCTGACGCAGCTCGGGGAAGCTGAACGGCTGGATGATGTTATCGAAGGACTCCTCGGGATACTCGTAGAAGACCCACATGGCCTTAGCGGCATCGATGGGCGAGCCGCCACCGATGGCGATAATCCAGTCGGGCTCGAACTCGCGCATGGCCTCGGCGCCCTTCATGACCGTCTCGATGGACGGGTCGGACTCGACGCCCTCGAACAGCTTGACCTCGAAACCGCCTTCCTTAAGGTCGTTCTCGACGTCCTGCAGGAACCCGCCGCGGCGCATAGAGCTGCCGCCAGAAACGATGATGGCCTTCTTGCCCTTGAGGTTCTTCACCTCGTGGCGAGCGCCCTCACCAAAGTACAGATCGCGAGGATTGGTAAAACGTCCCATACTGTGCCTCCTAAACAAGCCCCTCTTAGACTTGCGTATATAACGGAGCACCCAATTGGCTCCGTTAGGACCGGTTTGCGCGTTGCCGGCGATGACAATGCGCGATGTCTAAACGTCTCAACGCTCAGACAAACATTATTTTACCGTTCTGGTTGGTCAGTTATTCACCTAAAGCCGCCAATGATGAAACGTTTTTTCTATCCCTGAAGACCCTTGTGCGGCATTCATACTCCCAAGCTGGGCAAACGTTTTATCAAGGTTGACTACATATCCCGGGCAGGACGGTGCCCTTCCAAAATATGCACCGTTCGCCGCCAAAAATCGACCGTTTGCGGCACCGTGATACCACTCGGCCGTCCATGGTGCCGACATTTGTGCGACATCCGACTTCGTGGTGCAAAGGTGCAAGTCCAAGTGCGGCACCCCCGGTGTGCCACATGCGGGTAAACTAGAACCTTATATAGAAACATCTGAACCCTAACCGCAGCAAAGGAGGCCCCATGGCATTCGATCCCATTCAAGAGGATTGCCATCGCCTCGTTCTTGAGGCCTTGCGCCGCGACAATATCCCGCTCACCGACGGTGCCGCCGTAGAGCGTCTGATGGAGCAATTCACCCGCGACCCCGCACCGCTCATCGTGCACGACCGCGACCGCGCCGGGCATCTGATTGCCAAGGTGGTCGAGGCCGTCGACTACCGCATTCCCTTTATCCCCGACGATGCCCAGGCAGAGCAGGAAGAGGCAGCTGCCGAGAACATGCTCCACGAGGCGGCCGCACTCGATCCGGCCAACTGGGATGCCCAGCGCATGCTGACGGCACTCACCGCCGAATCCAACGAGGAATACGTGCAGTACCTGGTGTCCAAGTGCGACGAGGTGGAGCACGATCTGGCGCTCAAGATCGCCTCGGCGCAGGACCCCTACGAGCGCGAGGCCGCAGGCGACCTTATGCGCCGTCCCTACCTGCGCTGGCTTGCCGCCTTGGCATCGCGCGCGCTCATTAGCGGACGCTACCGCATGTCGCTCGAAGCCGCAAATCGCAGCTTGGACTTTGCGCCCAACGACCCCGCTGGTGTCCGCCACACCGCGATGCTCGCTATGGCAAAGCTCGAATACTCCGCCGAGGAGCTCAAGCGATTTCGCTCTGCCCACTCCGTCCCCTATCTCGCCAACACGCCGCTGCGCCGTCGTCCCAAGGACGCGGAGCGCGACTTGGACCCATGGACGCTCATCGCGCTGATGAGCGCTGCCTGGCGCGAGCTGGACTACGAGGGCGCCGAGCACTACTTGCGCATCCTTGCGCGCTCGTGTCCGCACGCAGCCGAGGCACTCTACTTCCAAACCGAGTTTCCCGATGGCGTCTATGCCCGCGTCAACGTGGGCGTGGGCTCGACCGACGAGCTTGTCCTTGCGCTGTCCGAGGCGACGCCGGTACTGCAGGAGGGCCTGGGCGCCCCCGACAACGCCAGTTTTGCCGCCTGGGTCGCCACCAACGATATCGTGCGTTCCCAAATCGATGAGCGCATACTGCGGGCGGCCGAGCAGGGTTTGCCGTTTAAGGGAGGAGACCTCTAATGGATCCGAGCGTCTACATCCCCGCCTACCTGGAGCGCACCTATCTGGCGTCGCACCCCGA
>CATWQC010000058.1 GCA_958352845.1 uncultured Collinsella sp. | reverse complement strand
GACGCCGCCCTCTCAAGGCGGAGATCACCAGTTCGAATCTGGTACGGGCTACCACGCATCTGATACCCGGCCTTCCTATGGAAGGTCGGGTTTTTTATTTTCAAACAACCGTCTGCAATTCCCGTTTGAACCAGAGCTTTGCGTTCTGCCTATGGCCCTTACGGGTACAATATCCAAGATATTTTGACTGTTAGAAGGAGTCTCATGACGGAGTCCTCTCAGCATACGTCTAAGCCCCAGGTCGAGGTTGAGGCCTCGGGCGGAGATGACAATAAGAGCGCACGGCGCGGCGCCATCTTTATCGGCGTCGTGCTGGTGGGTTATATCGTCTATCTGGTGGTAACCGGGCAGATGGGGCAGTTCTGGGCCGCTATGTCGAGCGTCCAGGCGCCATGGCTCGTTGTCGCGTGCCTCTGCATGTTCATGTATCTGTTCTTTGGCATTGTGGCCTATGCGATCGCCGTCTGGCTCGACCCATATTCGCCCGTCGGCATCCGCGACCTGATCTCGGTCGAGGCGAGTGGTATCTTCTTTGGCAACCTGACGCCTATGATGATGGGCTCGACTCCCGCCCAGATCTACCGCCTGACCAAGGCGGGCCAAAATGTCGGCGAGGCTGGCGCCACGCAGTTCACGCGCTTTATCGTGTACCAGTTTGGCCTCGTTGCCTGGGGCGCTATCCTACTGCTTGCTCGCATGCCTTTTTTTGCCGAGCGCTATGGCGACATGACGCTGCTGTGCGTCTTTAGTTTTGGTGGACACTGCTGCATCTTGCTTGGCATCTTCGCCGTCGCGCTCATGCCTAAGACCGTCACGCGCGTCGCCCATTGCATCATCAATTGGCTCGAGCGCATTGGTGTCTCGGCCACTAAGATCGAGGGTTGGCGCACGTTTGTCGATGGCGAGATCTACTCCTTCTCCGAGAAGTTCAAGCTTTCGGCCGGACATTTTTCTTCCATGTTGATCACCGTGTTTATCACCATGCTCCAGCTCGCGTTTTTCTATCTGGTTCCGTATTTCCTGATGCTTGCCTTTGGCCATCACGAGGTCGACTTTTTCTCGGTCATGGCCGCGAGCGCCTTTGTCCAGCTGCTGAGCTCTGCGGTTCCCTTGCCCGGTGGAACTGGTGGTGCTGAGGGCGGCTTTGCATTGTTCTTGGGTCATTTCTTTGGGTCGGCTTCGACCGCCGGCTATCTGCTGTGGCGCCTCATTACGTTTATTGCACCGACCATTTTGGCTGCACCCCTGCTGGGGCTTAAGAGCGCTCACAACGAGAGCATCCATGCGCGCTGGGATCGCGTGATGCGCAAGCTCGGCCGCGCGTCTCAGACGCCCTCTGCGCCCACTAAGCCGCACCCCGCGAATGCTGTTACCGTTGATCCCAAGAAGCAGGCTCAGAAGGCTTCTGGGACCGCTAAGCCGGCTCATAAAGCCTATGTGCGCCAGACAGGCGACGGTATTCGCGTATCTCCGTCGGCACTCAATAAGAAGAAGCACCCTAAGTCGCAGTAGGGCAGTCGTGCGTTCTTCATGATGCGGGGCATATTTGTGCTGTATGGGGGATAATCCTCTTACGTAGATTATCTCCCATCTGTTGATGAATGCTCGCATATCGAAGGGACATGCCCATGGCAACCAGCAAACCGCGTCTTGACCGCCGCATCGTTCGCAGCCGTAATGCCATCCTTTCCGCTTTCGAGCGCCTACTCATGGAAAAGCCGCTGGCAGACATTACGGTGAGTGCCATCGCGCGCGAGGCCAATGTCGACCGCAAGACCTTTTACGTTCACTTTGGTACGGTTGATGGCCTGCTCGATGCCATTGCCGTCGATGTGGTGGAGATGATTGTCGACTCGGTCGAGAAAACGCTTGCTTCCATGGACGGCGACACCAATGAGCGCGCTCTTGGCGCGGCGGCGACCTTCTTTAAAACCGTTAACGAGGCACTGTGTAACAACTTGGTGCTCAATCGTCAGCTGATCGAGAACATTCCACTCGATGATTTTATGGCCCGTCTTCGTGCGCCGCTCGAGCACGAGATTGCCGAACGCGATCTGCTGCCCCAAGGTCTCAAGGACGAGATGTTCGACTACTATCTGGCGTTTTTGCTGTCGGGTATTATCGGTATCTACCGCACGTGGGCGCTGTCTGACGGCTCGGTTCCTATCGAGCGCGTCTCTGAGGTCGCCAACGACCTGACTCTCAACGGTCTGTCGAGTCTGGAATCTCGCTTCGAATAGCATCGATAATTCAACAACTTAAAGAAGTTGCGGTGGAATAGGGATCGTTTGGTTATTGGAAGGCCGATCTAGTCCCTATTTGACCGCAACTTAGGAAAACTGTTTTGATGGTAAGGCGGAGCAGCCTCGAAGATGAGCTTCGAGGCTGCTCCGCTTCATTTCAGAGCGTTTGTCGTGTGAAGCGGCATTAATCGCCGTTTTTGAGTGTGCGGCCTTGTTTTTCGAACTTGTGCATGTCGCTATCGGCCATGCCCTGCGACTTGTCCTCGTGACGCTTGGTGTATAGCGGATCGTCGAAGTCGTTCCAGATGCGGTCGGCGACAGGTGACCATGCCTCGGCGGCAGCCTGGGTCTTTTCGCGCAGCTGCTCGGGTGACTCCTTCTCGATGAGATCGGTGCTCATTGCGCCACTCTCGGCGACCATTTTGGGCAGCACGTCGGGATTCTCGAGCATGGGGCATGGTTTGAGGTAGTTGTCGTTGAACGGCATGTTTTCGTAGTACTTCATAAAGAGGGGAGAGCGCAGCGCGTCGAGTAAGCTCACATCGTGGATGTTGGCGTTTGAGTAGTGGATGAACACGCACGGCTCCACGTCTCCGGCGGCGTTGATGTGCAGGTAGCGGCGGCCGCCGGCGATACATCCGCCTACAAACTCGCCGTCGTTTTGAAAGTCGAGCGTAAACAGCGGCTTCTTCTCGCGCATTTCACGGATAAAGTGATACATGTGCTCGCGCTGCTTGGGCGTGGGCATGAGCTCGGGGGTTGCGTTGCGTCCAACCGGCATAAAGTGGAAGTACCAGCAGAAGAGTGCTCCCTCTCCGATCATCCAGTCCATGTTCTCCTCGGTAGCAACCGTCTCGGCATTGGCGCTGGTCCAACAGGTGGAGATACCAAACGGCAAGTCGCGCTCGCGCAGGAGTTTCATGGCGTGCTCGATCTTTGCGTAGGTACCCTCGCCGCGACGGGCGTCGGTGGTGTGCTCATTGCCCTCGGCGCTGATGGCGGGGACAAAATTACCTACGCGAATCATATCGTCGCAGAAGGCCTCGTCGATCAGCGTGGAGTTGGTAAAGCAGAGAAACACGCAGTCCTGATGTTTTTCGCAAATTCTGATCAGGTCGTGCTTGCGGACGAGCGGCTCGCCGCCGGTATAGATGTAGATATGCGTACCGAGCTCTTTGCCCTGCGTAACGATAGAGTCGATGTCTTCGAACGAGAGATTCTGCTTGTAGCCGTACTCGGCGGCCCAGCAGCCCGTGCAATGCAGGTTGCAGGCGCTCGTGGGATCGAGCAGGATGGCCCACGGAACGTTGCACTGGTACTTTTCGCGGTTCTTTTCCTGCTCTGGCCAAGCAAGCAGGTTGGCGTCGACAATGAGGGTCTTAAGCAGTTTGGTTCGCATCTGGGGATTAAGGCTGAATACACGCATGATCAGGTCATACCAATTGCCGCGGCTCTTGATGACATTGGTGAATGCCTCTCGCTGTACAGGAAATACGCGATTGGGGACCAGCTTGTTCACGAGGTCCATGATTTTGTCGATGTTTTCTTGCGGGTTGTCGTCGAGATAATCGATGAGCTTGTTAAGCGCTGCACGCTCTGCTGACTGTGTAAGCGACATGGGTATATCCTTTCACGTGTGTTTAATGTGTGATAATACCCACTTGTAGATTAAACGAAGTCTAAAGATTTGTAATGTGTCTATTCAACGAATCAATTTAATTTGGGGTGAAGCGTTATACGCCGACACCTTCTAAGTTGCGGTGAAATAGTGTCAGATGGGGATGCGGACGATTTCTTGGACCGCGCCTAGGCGTATCCATTGGAGTGGGAAGGATAAACTGGACTTTCTTTTAAGGATCCTCAAGCGTATTGC
>CATWQC010000057.1 GCA_958352845.1 uncultured Collinsella sp. | reverse complement strand
AGAACGACCCGGATCTTGCCGAGGTCGCCGATTACGTCTACGAGAACGTCTTTTTACATTACACCATGAAGCAGTGGGGCCAGACGCCCGATCAGATCGATCCCTCGATCACCGGCCGCGTTCCCGTCTTTGTGGGCGATGATGACCGCTACTTCCCGCAAGCTCCCTTCCAGGGCATGCCGCAGGAGGGCTACACGGCGCTCTTTGAGCACATGCTCGACCACGACCTGATCGACGTGTTCTGCGACGTGGACGCCCGTGACCTCTTTGAAATCGACGAGACTACCGTCAAGATCGACGGCAAGGTCTATGGTGGCGAGATCGTCTACACCGGTCCGCTCGATGAGCTGTTCAATCTCGATCTGGGCGCGCTACCGTACCGCACGCTCGACATGAAGTTCGAGACGCTCGATATGGACCAGTTCCAGCCCGTGGGCACCGTCAACTACACCACGAGCGAGGACTACACGCGCATTACCGAGTTCAAGAACATGACCGGTCAGATCCTGCCCGGCAAGACCACCATCATGAAGGAGTATTCCAAGGCCTATACGCCCGGCTCGGGCGAGACGCCGTACTACGCCATTCTTGAGCCCGAGAACCGTGAGCTCTATGAGCGCTATCTTGAGCGCGTCCAGAACCTGACGAACTTCCACCCGGTGGGTCGTCTGGCCGAGTATCGTTACTACGATATGGACGCTGTGACCAATTCCGCCCTCGATCTTTCGGATGAGATTATCGCCTGCCATGCATAAAGTCATAACATTCGGTATTCCCTCGTATAACGCCGCCAAGGACATGGACCATTGCATCACCTCCATCTTGGAGGGGAGCAATTACGCCACCGATATCGAGATTATCGTAGTGGACGACGGCTCCAAGGACGAGACGGCCGATAAGGCCGACGAGTGGGAGGCACGTTATCCCGGTATCATTCGCGCGGTGCACCAGGAGAACGGCGGCCACGGTATTGCCGTCCTTTCGGGTCTGCGCGAGGCACAGGGCACCTACTACAAGGTCGTCGACTCGGATGACTGGCTCGATGCTGCGGCTCTTTCGACTATGCTGTCGATTCTGCGTGGCTTTGAAGAGCGTGACCAGCGCGTTGACCTGTTTATCTCGAACTACGTGTACGAGAAGGTTTACGAGGGCACGCATACCGCTATTGGCTACAAATTTGCCCTGCCGCGCAAAAAGATCTTTTCCTGGGATCAGATCGGTCATTTCCGCCTGGACCAGAACCTACTCATGCACAGCCTGTGCTATCGCACGGATGTGCTGCGCGAGTCCAACCTTCCCATGCCGCCGCACACGTTCTATGTGGACAACATCTACGCCTACGTGCCGCTGCCGCGTTGCAAGACCATGTACTACGCCGACATCGACCTCTATCGCTACTTTATCGGTCGCGAGGGCCAGAGTGTCAACGAGGCCACGATGGTCAAGCGTCTGGACCAGCAGTTCCGTGTGACGCGCATCATGATGGAGTCGTACCACCTGTACAGCGATGTTGAGTCGTCGCGTCTGCGCTCGTACATGATGGGCTATTTCACCATGATGATGGCGATCTGCTCGGTGCTCACCAAGCTTTCCGAGGAAGATTGCGCCGACGAGCGCCTAAAGACGCTGTGGAATGATTTGAAGGCCTACGACGAGCGCATGTATCGTCGTGCCCGCTACGGCGTGGTCGGGTTCTTCACCAATCTGCGCGGACGGGCCGGAGACAAAACCACACTCGGCCTATACCGTCTTGCCTCAAACATCTTCAAATTCAACTAGCTGCCGAGTAATCGCTGCTGATAGGTTGACTGGGCCCCTTGGCCTTTAGTTTGCTACTGCGAACAGTCCTGCTCGCACGGAAAGCACATTAAGTGCTTTCCGGCTCGTGCGGAACTTGTATCAAACTAAAGGCCAAGGGGCCTCTGCTATAAGAATCGATTGTCAGGCTGCCTGAATTTGAAGATCTTCGACGCGCGGTACACAGGGGCCTGGGCTGAAAAGAATCTGGTTGGTAGGTTGCCCGGTGGGGCTTGGTTATGTTTGTCGCGAGTTCCGCACGAGCCGAAGAGCACTTAATGTGCTCTTCGTGCGAGCCAGGACTGTAGAGCAGCAAACATAACCAAGCCCCACCGGGCAACCGGTCAGGTTAGGCTACTTCGCGGCGCCGGGGATGCCGTGGGAGGTTTTGGCGGTTTTGGCTCCGTTTACGATGGCGGTTTCCAAGGCCCTTACGGCGAGCATGCCCAGCAGGTCTAGGGGAACGGCGGCGCTTGCCTGGGCGCCCAGTTTGCCGCTGGCGAGGGTGTAGATGGTGTCGCCGTCGTTGGTGGTGTGCGTGGGACGGATGGCGTGTGCGTAGGCGTCTGCGGCCATCTGGGAGACCTTGGTGGCTTGTGCCTTAGTGAGTTCCACGTTGGTGACGATGCAGCTGATGGTGGTGTTGGTGCGGTCGAGCGGCATCTGCATGGATCCGGCGGCGGCAAAGGCTGCGAGTTCCATGTCGACGATCTGGTCGCTATCGGCCGCGGCGCGCATACCGGCGACCCACTCGCCGGTGAAGGGGTCGACAACGTTGCCGCAGGCGTTGACCGAGACCACGGCGCCCACCTTGATGGGGCCGAGTGCCACGGCGGCAGCTCCAAGGCCGGCCTTCATGCAGGTGGCGGGCCCCATGAGCTTACCCACGGTGGCGCCCGTGCCGGCGCCTACGTTGCCCTGTTCGAGCTTGGTGGGGGTGTGGTCGAGTGCTTCGCACACGGCGGCGATGCCGGCCTCAATGTCGGGGCGCACGGTGGGGTCGCCAAAGGCAAGGTCGAAGATGCAGCTGGAGCACACGATAGGCACCTGCGTGGGGCCGACGGGAAGGCCGATGCCGCGGCTCTCAAGCTCGCGAGCGACGCCGCTTGCAGCCTCGAGGCCAAAGGCCGATCCGCCCGAAAGGCAGACGGCGTGGACCTTGTCGACGGTGTTCTCAGGTCGCAGCAGGTCGGTTTCGCGCGAAGCGGGAGCACCGCCGCGAACGTCAACACCGCCGGTGGCGCCCTCGGGTGCCACGATTACGGTGCAACCGGTGCCGGCCTCCTCGTCCGTATAGTTGCCATAGCAAAAGCCATCGACATCGCAGACGTCAATGGCCTCGAGCAGTGTATCCATGTTTAACTCCTATCGGTTTTCCGCCGCGCCTTGTGCCCGGTCGGGATCCGTACGGTACGCCAAAATTGTAGGCGCCGGGGGATACCCAGCGCCAGATGCAATTACGAGAGTTTTTGAATCGCGCGCGCGACGCGGGCGATGGGTAAGCCCACCACGTTATAGAAGTCGCCCGAAATATCGTGCACGAGCATGCGTCCTCCTGTGCCCTGAATGCCGTAGGCGCCGGCCTTGTCCATGGGCTCACCCGAGGCGACGTAGTGCTCGATCTGCTCGTCGGTGAGCTCGTAGAACGTCACGTCGGTCGCATCGACAAAGGACAGGCTTTCGGCGGCATGCGGGGCGGCCGTATCGCCTGCCTTAACGATGCAGACGCCGGTTGCGACCTGGTGCGTGCGGCCCGAAAGCTCACGGAGCATAGTGCGCGCCTCGTCCTCGGTTGCCGGCTTGCCCAGAATCTTGCCGTCAAAGGTGACGATGGTGTCGGCCGCGACCGTCAGCTCATTGGGCTCGGCATACTCGGCAGCAACGGCAGCCGCCTTGGCGCGTGCCAAGCGCTCGACAAGCGTGAGCGGGGCCTCGCCATCAAAGGGCGTTTCGTCGATATCCGCGGGAATCACGCGAATGTTGTAGCCTGCCTCGCGCATCAGCTCTATGCGGCGCGGCGATTGCGAAGCCAAAATCATAGTTGGATGCCCTCGGCGACCTTCTCGACGGCCTTGTCGCCGGCGAGCGTGCGCAGCAGCTCCAATGCAAAGGGGAGGGACTGTGCCATGCCGCTGGCAGTGATGATGTTGCCGTCTTGCGTGACCTTCTCGCCGGTATAGGCGCCTTCGGGGAAGCTTTTCTCAAAGCCAGGGAAGCACGTGGCATGGCGCCCCTCGAGCAGGTCGAGCTCGCCCAGGATAAACGGGGCGGCGCAGATGGCGGCGACGTGCTTGGTTGCGGCGAACTCGCAGACCACGTCGCAGACGCGCTGATCTGCGCGCAGGTTGGTGGCACCGGGCAGGCCGCCGGGCAGCACGACGCAGTCGTACTCGTCAAAGT
>CATWQC010000056.1 GCA_958352845.1 uncultured Collinsella sp. | reverse complement strand
GGTCACCAAGCACAACCTCAAGTACCGCCGCTACTACCACCAGTTCGACTACTAATTTCATTTGGGGGAAACCGCAATGAGGCAATACATCTTTGCCAGCCACGCGCATTTTGCGACCGGCATCAAAGAGAGCACCGAGCTGCTCTCGGGCGCGCGCGATAACGTCCACGACCTGTCGATGTTTGTCGACGGCCGCACCGACGTCGCCGAGGAGGCCGCCAAGCTCCTGGCGACCTTCGACCCCGCCGACGACGTAATCGTGTGCACCGACCTGTTTGGCGGCAGCGTCAACAACGAGTTCACCAAGATCGTCCAGACGCGCCCCAACACCTACCTGGTTGCCAACATGAATCTGCCGCTGCTGATCCAGCTGCTCTTTTCGGACCAGGAGGCTCCCGCCGATCAGGTTATCCACGAGATCCTCGCGGCTGACGACACGCGCGTCAAGTTTGTCAACGACCTGCTGACCGATGCGGATGACGAGGAAGAGTTCTAGTCACCGCCTGCTATTAATGGGGCCGGGTTTCCGGCATGAGACCTTTGGGGGTCAATCATGATTCAACTGCTTCGCGTCGACCATCGTCTGCTTCATGGCCAGGTGGCCGTCTCTTGGGTCCAGGGCTTGGGCTCCGACTGCATCTTCTGCGTTGGCGACAAGGTTGCCAACGATCCCGTCTGGAAGACTACGCTCAAGATGGGAAAGCCGGCCAACGTCAAGCTCGTCATTAAGGACATGGAACACGCCATCGAGGCCATCAACTCCGGTGTTACCGATAAGTACAAGATGATCATCTGCGTCGCCAGCATCGCCGAGGCCAAGCAGCTTGTCGACGGCTGCCCGCAGATCACCTCCATCAACCTGGGCAACACCAAGTCCAAGGACGAGCAGCGTCCCGATGCCCGTAAGATCTCCCGCCAGATCTTTGTGACTGCTGCCGAGGAAGAGGACATTCGCGAGCTCGTCGGCCGCGGTGTCGAGGTCGAGATTCGCGCTCTGGCCGACGACCCCAAGGTCGATGCCCTAAGCGCCCTCTAATTGGGAACCACGGGCGGCGCGCACGGCGCCGCCCCTATTCGTGGGCGTACCGGATAAACGCTTTACCCGTTACCCCCATCTACCGTTCACCGGGAGTACACGCCCGTTGAGCGATTGGTATTAAATAGTTTTCGCATGACTATATAATTGGTATCAAATCATTTGCACCGGTTTAGGTGTTAACAGCACACCGGTACAAGCTGGATCTGTCTGGGCGATTGTCGGCATGGAAAAGGGCGCGCTGACAAGTCGGGAATCGCCGCGCGGATCCAAGAGGGATCAAAGGGAGGAACAATGCTTGTTCAAGCGATCCTCATCGGACTTATCGCTGCCTTCGGTAAGCTCGATTATCAGCTCGGTACGCTCTATGCGTTCCGCCCGATCGTTCTGTGCCCGCTCGTCGGCATAGTCCTCGGGGACCTGCAGTCCGGCCTCGCCATCGGTGCGAGCCTCGAGCTGCTCTTCATGGGTTCTATCTCCATCGGCGCTTACGTGCCGCCCGATGAGACGATTGGCGGTGTGCTCGCCTGCGCCTTCGCTATTCAGCTGGGTCAGAGCACCGAGGCCGCTATCGCGCTCGCGATGCCCATCGCCACTCTGTGCCTGGCCATTAAGAACGTCGTCAACGCCGGTATGCCCCTTCTGGTCGACCGTGCCGACGTCTTTGCCAGCAAGGGTAACCTCAAGGGTATCTACGCTATGCACTGGATTATCGGTCTCGTGATTGTCGTCCTGGCCTTTATCCTGTGCTCGGTCTCCTTCTATCTGGGTGCCGACGCTGTTCAGGGCCTGCTCGACTTCATCCCGACGTTCGTCCTCGATGGCTTTGGCGTCGCAGCCAACATCCTGCCTGCCATGGGCTTCGCCATGCTCGGCCGTCTGGTGCTTACCAAGCAGCTCGTGCCGTTCTACTTCCTGGGCTTCCTGCTGTGCTCCTATGCCAACGTGCCCGTCCTCGGCGTCGCCCTGATCGCAATCATCATCGGCATCGATAAGTACGACCTGCTGGGCCTTGGTGGCGCCCAGTCCCAGCTTTCTGTGGAAGGGGATGAGGACGATGACTTCTAATTCCGAGAACCAGATTACTCGCTCCGACCTCATTAAGAGCGCCGTGAACACCGGCGCCCTGGGCATGGAATTCTCCTGGACCTACTACAAGCAGATGAACATTGCCTTCTGCCTGATGGTCGCCAACATGCTCAAGAAGATCTATGCCGGCCGTCCCGATGATTACGCCGAGGCCTTGCACCGTCACAGCGCATTCTTCAACATCACCCCGCAGCTCGCTCCCTTCGTGGGTGGCATCGCGATGGCCATGGAAGAAAAGGTCGCTCGTGGCGAGGTTGAGCCCGAGAGCGTCAACGACATCAAGGCCGCCCTCATGGGTCCGCTTTCCGGCCTGGGTGACTCCTTCTTCCTGTCCACCCTGCGCGTCGTCGCCGCTGCCGTGGGCATCAGCCTGTGCCAGGCCGGCAACGTCTTTGGCCCCATCGCCTTCCTGCTCGTCTACAACATCCCGGCGTTCCTGATTCGTATCTTTGGCGCTATCAAGGGTTATGAGCTAGGCATTGGTTTCCTCGACGAGGCTCAGAAGACCGGCCTGATGCAAAAGATCATGGCCTGCGTCGGCATTGTCGGCGTTATGGTCGTCGGCGCCATGAGCAAGGACATGTTCTGGGCTTCGTTGCCCATCGCCATTGGTCAGGGCGACTCCGCCCAGACTCTCCAGGACATCCTGGACGGCATCATGCCCGGTATGCTCGGTATGGCCGCCTTCTGGCTCTACTACTGGCTGCTCTCCAAGAAGATCAACCCGATGGTCCTGATCCTCTGCACCATGGTCGTGGGCATCATCGGCGCTTACTTTGGCGTGCTTGCCTAATATGTTCGAATCGCGCTTCCATCGCGTCTAACGGTTGCGTCGATCTTTGGGGGGCTTGTCGCATCTGCGGCGGCCCCCTGTTTTTTAAAACTCCGTACGAAAGGGGAGGGCTATGGTCGTACCCGAGCTTTCGCTCATGAACATCAACCATCGTTACTACAGCATCGAGACGTTTTTTAAGGCTGCAGGTGAGGCCGGCTATCGCAATATCGAGCTGTGGACCGGCTCGATGCACCTGTATGTGGATTGCCATGAGCACGATTCGGTGGATAAGATTCGCGATCTTGCCGCCCAATACGGTATCAAGATCGTGTGCGTGTGCCCCGAGCAGAACAACCCCAAGCCATGGAACGTCGCGGTGCGCGGTGAGGCGGGCCAAAAACGCATCCTCTCGTACTTTAAGAATGTGATCGACGTTGCCGTTGAGTTGGGCGTGCCGCAGATTCTGGTGACGAGTGGTTGGGCCTATCTGGACGAGCCGGCTGAGGACGCCTGGGCCCGCAGCGTTGCCATGCTGCGCTCGGTGTGCGACTACGCCGATACGCGCGGTATTCGCGTCGCGCTCGAGGCCCTGCAGCCGTCGGAGTCCGTGTTGGTCAATACGGCACAGGATGTCGCGCGCATCCTCGAGGCGGTCGATCGTCCCAACCTGAAGGCCTGTATCGACTTTGGCGCCATGGAAGTTGCCGGCGACACGATCGACGGCTACTTTGAGGTTTTGGGCGACAAGATCGTTCACACCCACTTTGTAGATGTGGGCGGCGGCACGACGCATCTTGCCTGGGGCGACGGCGAGCGTGATATGCGTGCCGACCTCGAGGCACTCATGCGCCACGGCTATACGGGCTATGTCTCGGCCGAGACGTGTGATGGCCGCTACTATCAGGATCCGTCCAAGGCGACGACTCAGGTTATCGAGATGTATCGCCGTGTGACAGCGGAGATGGAAGCCGAATAACTAAACTGCGCGGTTGCGCCGGAAACGCTTGGGCGGGTCTGGCGCAACGCTTTTATAGCTGGCGAGTTGTGGGGAACCCGTTGGCAGTAGCGCTCGAAATAGACAACTATTGGCGTTGTAATACCACTCGGGCGAGGAAACCGACCGTTCGCCGCAAATCTCCGTGAGTTTGGATTGGTATTAAATAACAAGCAATCGTATGGCTATAATTGGTATCAGCAAGAAGCGCGATGTATAGAATTGCGCACATGTGATGGGAGGACACACATGAAGGAGACCGAGAAGATCGAGATCATGCACTTCGACCAGGAGGGCTACCTCG
>CATWQC010000055.1 GCA_958352845.1 uncultured Collinsella sp. | reverse complement strand
CCTGGTCTACCACCTGCTCGTGACGCTCGAGCGCTACGGTATCACCCTCGACGAGTTGGCCGGCGAACTCAACGCCCGCCGCCACTAGTCGTTTGGGACAGTCTTTGTTGGTGTAACGGGGTCATGGAAGTTGCGGTGAAATAGGGACTGTTTAAGCGCTTCATCAGGCAAAACAATCCCTATTCCACCGCAACTTATGAAGGGATGGCTAGTCGAGGGGTGTGGATTCCCATTCTCCGGTGAGGTGGGGGATGTCGAAGGTTCGATAACCGCAGTCGTAGGCGTGGGCTTGTGCCTCGCGGATATTCCAGCAGATGTCGCAGGCGCGGTGCGCGTCCGAGCCAAAGGTGATGGGTACCTCGGCGTGGGCGAAGCAGCGCAACAGCCCCGTCGAGGGGTAATAGTCGTCGAGGCCCTTGCGCGGTGCGGCGGCCGAGACCTCAACGCGGCGACCCGTATCGTGGGCGCATTCGGCCATCTGCTCCCAGAACGGCGCCGGGTCAAAGTCGGGCGCAAAGCCTTCCTTCGAAAAGCGCATGACCAGGTCGGGGTGAGCCATTGCATCAAAGTTGAGCGGGCTCTCGCAGGCGCGGCACCAGTCGTCGACGTAGCGCTCCCACACGCCGCGTACCCCCAGGTTTTCCCAAACGTGCAGGTTGGTGTCGTCGTCGATCCAACCGCAAAGGGAATCGGGTGTATCGGGACGAGCGACGTTTTCCGTTCCCGCCGTACCCGCGGCGCCGGCCATGATATCGCCTGGGTTGCCAATCCAATGCACGCTGCCCAGGCGCACGACGGCGCCCTGGGACCAGCGCTCAACCAAAGGCTCGCAGCCCTCGTACCAATCGCATTCAAAGCCATAGATAAGCTCGAGCTCCGACGCGATCTGCGCGGCAAGCTTGCGGGCATCCTCAAAAGCCAGACGATGTGCCGGCAGGTCGCCCTCAGTAACCTGCACTTCGCAGTTGGCATCCATGCTGGCGGGCAGGGTGAGATGGTCGGTCGAGACCATGACGCGGCAGCCGGCCGCAGTAGCGGCGCGAACGTTGTCCTCAAACGAGGCATGTCCGTCCGAAAACGAGGTGTGGGTATGGCAATCGACCAGCGGGCAGGCAGACATGGCGACTCCTTTGCATTTGGCGAATCCGCTCCATTGTAATGGCGCAGCCTCGGCGCGTCGTGCACGCGGGGTGCCGAAATCGACTGGAAAGGGTGCGCGGTGCGGCCTCGCTTGCGCTCTCAAAACATGCACATCAGCCTCCAAAAGCTGCAGAAAATGACATGTTTGGAGGCTGATGTGCATGTTTGGATAGGAGCGAGGGCGGCGACGGACGAAAGTCACGCCTGTGCCACGTCCGATGTGCTAGCGTTTGGATGAACAAAACGAGCCCGCGCGGAAAGGATCCGGACCGTATGCAATGCGATAGCACATCCCCGCTGTCCCGCGAGACCGATGCGCCCGAGACCATCGTCAAGCTGGAGTGCGACATCGACGACGCGTCGCCCGAGGTGCTCGCCTACGCCGCCGACCGCCTGCGCGAGGCCGGTGCGCGCGAGGTGCACTGGCTGCCCCTCTATTGCAAAAAAGGCCGCCCCAGCTGGCAGCTGCAAGTGATTTGCTCGCATGAGGATATCGAACGCCTGCAGACGATTATCTTTTTGGAAACCACGACCAACGGCATCCGTCGCCAGGTTATGGAGCGCGTTTGCCTGCCACGCCGCTTTGAGCAGGTGACGACGCCGTGGGGCGAGGTGTCCGTTAAAGTGGCAACCCTGCCCGACGGCAGCGAGCGTGCAGCGCCCGAGTACGAGGACTGCGCCCGTCTCGCCCGCGAGCGCAATGTGCCGCTCCAGCGCGTGATGCAGGCGGCACAAGCCGCGGCACTGCGATTTGAGTAACGCGGCCGGTGGCGATATCCTGCGCCCAGCCATATCAACCCCATTCGAAAGGATCTCCCCATGAAATACCTCATCGCCTCCGACATCCATGGCTCGGCATATTGGACCGAGCGCCTGGTCGCCGCCATCGAATCCGAGCAGCCCGACCGCATCGTCCTGCTGGGCGACCTGCTCTACCACGGTCCGCGCAACGACCTGCCGCGCGATTACGCCCCCAAGCGCGTGATCCCGCTGCTCAACGCTCTGGCCGACCGCATCATCGCGGTGCGCGGCAACTGCGACGCCGAGGTCGACCAGATGGTGCTCGACTTCCCCGTCATGGCCGACTACGCCACGCTGTTCGACGAGACCGGCCGCGAGCTGTTCCTGACGCACGGCCATGTCTTTGGCGCCGGCATGCACAACAGCGTCGACCACGCGCCCGCGCTGCCCGAGGGCTCCGCGCTCGTCTACGGCCATACGCACATCAAGGTCAACGAGGAAAGCGCCGCACACCCGGGCCTGTGGCTCTTCAACCCCGGCAGCGTGAGCATCCCCAAGGACGGCACGCACAGCTACGGCATCTACGAGGGCGGAGCGTTCCGCCACGTGATCCTGGAGGAGGACTAACCATGGCAGAGCACATGGCTCAGCAAAATGCCGAGGGCTCGCGCGATCTGTCCACGCTGGTCGACGCGTCGGCCGAGCTACAACATCTGGTGCAGACCGTCTGGCGCTTGCGTCAGCCCGACGGCTGCCCGTGGGACCGCGAGCAGACGCACCGCAGCATTGGCAAGAACATGATCGAGGAGGCCTACGAGGCGCTCGACTGCATCGAGGCGGACGACGCGGTTCACCTGCGCGAGGAGCTGGGCGACGTGCTCATGCAGGTGGTGCTGCACGCGCAGATCGCGGCGGACGCCGGCGAGTTTACGCTGGCCGACGTGGCACGCGATATCGACGCCAAGCTCATTCGCCGTCATCCGCACGTGTTTGGCGATGCGGATGCCGACAGCTCCGACGAGGTACTCAAGATTTGGGACGAGGTCAAGCTTGCCGAGAGGGCTGCCAAGGACAAGGCCGTGGCGGCAGGCGAGGCTGCGCCCGAGGGCCTGCTCGACGGCGTGCCCACGCATCTGCCGGCGCTGATGCAGGCGCAGAAGGTGTCGCGCAAGGCAGCTGCCGTGGGCTTTGAGTGGGAGACGGTCCAGGACGTGTGGGACGAGGTCGCCGAGGAACGTGCCGAGTTTGAGGCCGAGGCCCCTGGCTCGCCCGAGCGTGAGATGGAGTTTGGCGACCTGCTCTTTGCCTTGGTCAACGTCGCGCGCAAGGAGGGCATTGACGCCGAGAGCGCCCTTCGTGCCAGCACGGCAAAGTTCCGCCGTCGCTGGGCCGCGATGGAGCAGATGGCGGCCGATGCTCACGTGGATCTTGCCGAGCTTTCGACCCACGGCCTCAACGACCTGTGGGATGCCGCAAAGGCGGAGGAGTAAGACTGCGGGAACGACAGGCTGACACGCCTCATCGTTCCCGCTAAATTTTTCGAAAATCAAGTGTATCCCTCGGCTAACTTAGGGCATAATGCAAAAAGTGCGACATGGCTAACTTGCGGAGGCGCACCGACGGTGCGCGGTCAGCCGGTCGCTTGCATCCACTACGTTTCCAAGTGAGAGGGAGACAACATGAGCGATATTTTGGACGTCTACGGTCGTGAGGTGCTCGACAGCCGCGGCAATCCCACCGTCGAGGTCGAGGTCGTGCTCGAGGACGGCAGCTTTGGCCGCGCAATGGTGCCTTCGGGTGCTTCGACCGGCGCCTTTGAGGCCTGCGAGCTGCGCGATGGCGACAAGGGCCGCTACCTGGGCAAGGGCGTTTCGCAGGCCGTCGAGCACGTTAACAACGAGTGCGCTAACGCCGTCGTGGGCCTCGACGCCTTCGACCAGCGCGCCGTCGATGCCGCGCTGATTGCCGCGGACGGTACGCCCAACAAGACCAAGCTCGGTGCCAACGCCATCCTGGGCGTGTCGCTGGCCGTTGCCCGCGCCGCTGCCGAGTCGGCGGGCCTGTCGCTGTACCAGTATCTGGGCGGCGTCAATGCCCACCTGCTGCCCACGCCCATGATGAACATCCTCAACGGCGGTGTGCATGCCGACAATAACGTCGACTTCCAGGAGTTCATGATCATGCCAGTGGGCGCCCCGAGCTTTGCCGAGGGCCTGCGTTGGTGCGCCGAGGTCTACCACACCCTCAAGGGCGTGCTGCACGAGGCCGGCCTGGGCGGCGGCGTGGGCGACGAGGGCGGCTTTGCCCCCAACCTTAAGACCAATGCCGAGCCGTTCGAGTACATCACCAAGGCCGTCGAGAAGGCTGGCTTTA
>CATWQC010000054.1 GCA_958352845.1 uncultured Collinsella sp. | reverse complement strand
ACGGATTCTCCGTCGTAGCGCCAATCATAATGACGGTACGGTTCTCAACTGCATGTAGCAGGGCATCCTGCTGCGACTTAGAAAAGCGGTGAATCTCATCGATGAATAGAATGGTACGGCGGTCGTACGTATTCAGGCGCGTCTTGGCCTCGTCAATCACGCGACGCAAGTCCTTTACGGTGCCCGTCACGGCGCTGACCTCGACAAACTCGCTCTTTGTATGGTTGGCGATAATGTAGGCCAGCGTCGTCTTACCCGTACCGGCTGGCCCGTACAGAATCACGCTCGAAAGCACGTCGTGCTCGATCGCGGCACGCAACCATGAGCCCTTACCGACGGCCTTTTGCTGGCCCACATACTCGTCGAGCGAATTGGGGCGCATGCGCACCGCAAGCGGCGCATTCTGAAAGGAACGCTCGCGCGTCGAAGCAGAAAAAAGGTCGTTCATAGCCATCCCGTGCATCAATCAAAATCGTTGTTGACCAACAGTATACCGAAAGGATACGAACTACCGTTCGTTAATATAGGTACGATGCGGAAACTTTAGACCCGGGAACAGCTTGCTCGTCAGCTCACAGAAATAACCGTCCGTCATGCTCGCGATGTAATCCACCACGGCTTGATCCTTGTCGTCCTGCCAGTCATAGGTGCGATCGTAGTAGGAAAGCTGCTGCTCTATGCGCGAAACATGGTGCTTAAAGATGTAAGAGGACTCGTCGCCTTCGTTTACATCCTGCAGGCAACGGTCGTAGAGCTTTTCGAAGGCCTCTCGCAGCTCCGCTTCGGAGTCGCCTTCGATACCGCCCTTGCTATAGATCTTCTCGTAGTTCTCGCGCTTGGCTCGGCGAATTTCCTCAAACAGGTCCTCGCTCATCTCGATGCGCGGCTTGCCATAGCTGTGCTCGACGATATCGATGGAAGCGTGCGTGAGAATCCAACTGTTGTAGGCACCGCCCCGGCCATCATCAAAGGCGTCGGGTGACAGCAGGCCCGCCGCAATGGCGTCTTGGCGATCGCGCCCAACGTAGGCAAGGATATCCGAAATGCGAACCACGCAGCCCTCGAGCGTCATGGGACGCAGGTGCTCAATAGCGCCATAGCCCGTGGCGATACAGTCCTCAACCGTCTGATCGAACTGGTCAAAGGAGCCCATGTCCGAGAGCTCAAACACACGCTGCTCGTACTCGCCGTTATGGCATAGCACGCCGTCGAGCGTCTGGAGCGACACGTTGCGGCCGTACAGCGCGTCGAGCACGCGGACCGACTGCACGTTATGGAAAAAATAACGCCCCGTACGCTCATGATAGATATCGTTGAGGAAGCGCTCGCCGGCATGACCGAAAGGCGTGTGTCCCAAGTCGTGGCCCAGGCCAATCGCCTCGATCAGATCGCAATTGAGCCCCAGGGCGCGACCGATATCGCGCGCAATGCGCGAGACAAGCTGCACGTGCAAACCGCGGCGCGACAGATCGTCATTGCTACGGAAGCTGAAGACCTGCGTTTTGCCCGCATAACGGGTGTACGCCGGAAGATGAAGTATCTTTTCGGTATCGCGCATAAACGCCGGACGCATAAGCGTGCCTTTGTCGGCGGCGCGATCAATACGACGAATGACCTGATCGTCGTTGCAACGATACGGGTTGGCATAGCCCGAAGCGCGATCGGCGGCAATGCGCTCGACAAGTTCGGGCGACAACGCCGAGGGAATACGGTCCATGCGCGCCTTAATGACGGCCGTTTCTTGATTAGTTGCCATGGCATGCTCCTTAAGAAGGATGCGCAATCGGTTACAAAGTGCAGCCCACGACCTCGATTATGGCAAAAATCGGCACCAAAAACGGGAGCAATGGCAGGGAGCGCGATTTCGTGATGAGGCAGGAGAGGGCAAGGACCAGGAGCGCGGCGGCAAATGACACGATGCCACCCATAGGGTCGAGCGTGCAAAGCGCGAAGAGTGCCTTAACATCTCCCATGCCGATGCCCGGGGTTTGGCGAAGTCGACGCCAGAGCGACTCAGTCAGCACAAGGGAAAGATACACGATGACAGCAAAACCGGCGTGATCAAGCGCGGTGTTCAAACCGAGGTCGAGCCAAACACCCGCCAACGCCGCCACGGCGCATGCGCCGGCAAGCCCATTGGGAAACCGCCGCTCGCGGGCATCAACCACCGCACCGGTAAAGACGCAGATCCAAAATGGGATGTAGAACATCGTGCACCTCCATGAAAAGCTGCTCAAAAGCAAAAACCACCACAAAGGTGCCTGTCCCCTTTGCGGTGGTTTTGGTGGTGGTTATTTGGCTCCTTGCATGACCTCGTCAAGGGTAACGTTGACGGCGTGCTGCGTCGGCACCCAGTCGACCTTCAGGAACAGCGCGGCCACCGTGATGGGGATATAGCTGAACATAAAGATCGGGAAGGTAAACAGGTTGGTCACCAGGCGCCACTTTTGCGCGCAGTGAATATGCTTGTACTCAAAGATAGTCGTGAGTAGCGCCAGGATAAAGAAGGTCTGGTACATCATGGCGAAGGTCATAATGAGCGAAGCGGCGCACGCCTGCATCTCGACTTCGGTAGCCAAGAAACCATGCGAAAGGCCACCCACAATCAAGAACGTCGCATTAGCGAGCATCGAGATCAGCGATAGCAGCATACCCGGGGCGATCGTCATGAACATGTCGTAGGCGGCAAAGCGATGATAGCGGAACGTCGACTTGACCAGATGCTTACCGTAGGTAAAGAACACCTGGTAAAAGCCCTTGGTCCAGCGCATACGCTGCTTCCAGGATGCCTTGAACGTCACGGGTTGCTCGTCAAAGAACTCCGCCGGCGCATAGCCAATGCGAATACCGTGAATAGCGCAGAACGTAGTGAACTGAATGTCCTCGGTCAGCGTGTGGAACTGCCAACCGTGCATGCCCTCGATAACGCTTGACGAGATAAGGTAACCCGAACCCGAAACAGCGCAGGACGTCTTGCAGATATTACGCGCGTTGTTGAGGAAGCGCGCCTCGCGTAGATACCACGTGGCATTAGCAGCCGAGATCCACGAGCTGCCGAAGTTCTTGGAATTGCGATAGCTCGTGACCACATGGAAGCCCTGGTCAAAGGCATCATTCATCTTGGAAACGTAATCGCGGGAGATAACGTTATCGGCATCGAAGATAAAGTAGCCCTCAAACGTGTCGGGATACTCGTTGAGAATGCGGTCGAAGCCAAAGTCCATGACCCAGCTCTTGCCCTTGCGGGCCAGGTCATTGCGCTCGTAAACAATGGCACCGGCCTCGCGCGCGAGCTGCGCCGTGTTGTCGGTGCAGGCATCGGCGACCACGAAAACCTCGATGAGCTCGGACGGATAATCCTGGTCCTTGATGGAGCGAACGAGGTTGGCGATCACGGCCTCCTCATTATGCGCCGCGATAAAAAAGGCATAGCGATGGAGTTTTTTGGCCTTGGGAGGCGCGACCTCGCCACGAAGAGCGCCAATGACAAAGAAGACCACCTGGTACAGAAAGCAGACCGTGAGCAGCGTGACGACAATCTGGTTGAAGATCACGATGGGTGTGTTGGTTTGTAAAAAGGCGAGCATGCAGGCTCCCAGCAACGTGTAACGTAAACAATCGTATATCTTACCGCAGGCTTACCGAGTTCAAGAAACCACCTAATACTGGCTAGGCTTCGAGAAGACCGAGCTGCGGAACGATGTCGTCGCCGGCGGCAGTGCGACCAAGCGAACGCGGGGCCAGATCGTCCAGAACCGCGGCAAGATCCCACGGCAGCTCATCACGGCACTCAATGCGCTTCCCCGTTACGGGATGATCGAACGCAACGCGCCAAGAATGCAGGAACTGCCTGGTCAGGCCCTGATCGGCACGCGCATCGCACTTGCCGTAGAGCGGATCGCCCACGCAGGCGTGGTTGATATGGCGCATATGCACGCGAATCTGATGTGTGCGGCCCGTAAACAGGTGGCACTCAACGAGCGTATAGCCGTCGTCAAAACGCGTGGAATCAAAGCGCTCGAGGACCTTAAAGGTCGTAATGGCCTGACGGGCAAAGGGGTCATCCGAAACCGCCATCTTCACGCGGTCGCGCGTGGAACGGGCAATACCGGTGTTGATAGTGCCCTCGTCCATGGCGATGTGACCGTGAACGAGCGTGATATAGCGACGGTCGAGCGTGCGCGTGCGGATGAGATTCTGAAGCGCGCGCTGGGTGTCGTCGTCTTTTGCCGCGAGCATAAGGCCCGAGGTATCGCGATCCAGGCGATGCACGATGCCGGGGCGGTCCTC
>CATWQC010000053.1 GCA_958352845.1 uncultured Collinsella sp. | reverse complement strand
GCAATACGCTTGAGGATCCTTAAAAGAAAGTCCAGTTTATCCTTCCCACTCCAATTCAGGGCATCGGCGCCCGTCCAAGAATTGGGATGCAGTTCAATACGAGCTCGGGGCTCTTTTCGTCTAGATTGGGGACGCATGGCCGGACGAAAACAATTTGCGTCTGGTAATAAGCGTACGAAAGCGCAATTTACGTCTTAATTCCGTACGCAAATCAAGACGAAAATCGTTTACGTCTGCTTTAAATCCGTACGAAAACGGTTTTCGTCTTGCAGGGCAGTTGCCGTTTCTACAGTTCAACTTCCAGTTCGGCTTTGTGCTCGTAGAGGTAGTCGCGCATGTAGGGGATGGCAAATGAGACCTTGCCGTACGAGGGAGCCTCGATAATCGATTCTCTTAACAGGCGGCTGCGGACGGAACTCACCTGTTGAGGCGTTTTGTTTAGGGCATCGGCAACCATGCTGGTCGAGCTTGTCTGCCCCAAAGATGCCATGCTCAGCAGATAAGCGATGCACGTGGGCGGAATGCGCTGTAGCGCGGGCTCAATCACCATGGCACAGAAGCGTTCGCGTGCCGTTGCAATGCCGCGCTCGGCTTCTTCTTCTCCAATAATCGGTGTATGTGCGCGTCTTGCCAACTGCCATGCGTAGTATCCAACGAGTTGGATCATGAAAGGATAACCTTGCGTTGCCTCGGCAAGTTGGCCGGCAATACCTGGCTGCAACTCCATGCCAGACGCTTCAATGGTTTCCTCGAGGGAGTACGACACTTCGGTTACTGCCACAGCCTTCAGGTCAAAGGGGAGGGCACGGCGCAAAAACGTAAGTGTCTTTCCGTTGATGATGCTTTCAATCATCGAAGGCAGCCCCGCAAAAACAAAGGCGATATCAAGGTCTTCGCCGATAACCTGCTGAATCGCAATGGAGAGCGTTCGGACCTCATCGAGCTCTGCGTCTTGAACCTCGTCGAGAGTGATGAGCAGGCCATTTTCATTCTTGGATATTGTCTGTCTCATGGCGTCGCGTAGCGATGGACCGATTCGCTCAATGTCTATGCTGCCGATGGATATGCCAGCTACGGTGGGCTCAAATCTGGCGTGTTTGGCCTGGAATTTGGGCTGCAGCTGTTCGAGAATGCGCTGGCAAAGTCCCTCGGTTGCGACCTCTTTTATGACCGTCCAGCCACGGCTTTGCGCCAAACGTGAGCACTCGTCAAGGAGGACCGTCTTGCCCGTTCCACGGACGCCGGCTATGCGCATTAGGCGCCCAGGGGCACCAGGCCCGTTGGTGAGGCCTTCACTGAATTCTTCAAGTACATCTTCGCGGCCGATAATCGTGGGAGGTGTTTTACCTGCTGTGGGCTTAAAAGGGTTTGTTTGCATGTGAGCCACCTTTGCTCAAGATATAGCAAGATATAGCAAAGTATAGCAAGATATAGCAAAGTATAGTGAGATATAGCAACGTATAGCGCTGTTCGCGGGTTCTTACGGTGGTGCTATTTTCCGAATGCCGCGCGGATAAAGCGCTGGTCGAACAGCTTGTTGGCAACTCACGAGGGCTCGGGGTGCCAATTTGGGATGGAGTGGTGCTGTGCCACGAATAGGGCCTATCTACTACGTTTAAGCCGCAGAGGTCAACCATAGCCGGCTTTTTCGAAAATCGACAAGCTGCCTACCTGCGGTTTTGTTTTCACGGTTTTCGGTATGGCCGAGGCTGTCCGTGTTAACGTAGTAGATGGGCCACTTTTGTGGCAAGGGGGCCGATCTGCGGGCCAGGGTAGCTAAAAGAGCCCCGTCCCAAAAAGACTGATTGGGAGCTGGGGCGTGTCGATGCGATAGTATTGCATGGTGGTATTCGACTAACCGAGGACTTATCCGAGGGCTTTATGGAACAGCACCAGCATTATCAGAGCCTGCAAGACCAGGCATACAACGCATTGCGCTCCAAGATTATCTATGCCGAGCTCAGGCCCGGCACGCGCCTGTCGGCGATTGGTCTGGAAAAGGAGACGGGAATCGGGCGCACGCCCATTCGCGAGTCCTTTGTGCGCCTGCGCGAGCAGGAGTTGGTGGAAACGCGTCCCAAAAGCGGCACCTACGTCTCTAAGATCAGCATGGAGCATGCCGAGAACGCTTGCTTTTTGCGCGAGAAACTCGAGAGAAGCGTACTCATTAAATGTTGTTCGGCTGCTACGCCCGAGCAAAAGCAGCGGCTCGAGCAGATTCTTACCGAGTCAGAGTCGCTCGACCATGGCGAAACGCGCCGCTTCTTTGACCTGGACAACCTGTTCCATGAGACGTGTTTTGCGATTGCCGGCCGTCACATGTTGTGGGATTGGATGAAGAGCGTCAATACGCATTTTGAGCGATACAACTGGTTGCGTATGGTGTCGCAGGATCTGGATTGGGAGCCGATTCGTTGGCAGCACCGCCGGATTCTCGAGGCCATTAAGAGGGGCGATACCGACACGGCGAGCTATCTGGCAGAGACGCACTTGCACCTGATGCCCGAGGAGCAGGGCCCGGTTATCGCCTTGCATCCCGACTATTTTGAGCTGTCCAAAGACACGGCCATCTAACTCGTCCCTCCCCCTTAATTAGTTGCGGTGAAATAGGGATTGTTTTGCGGCTCTGATGGCGTAAACAGTCCCTATTTCACCGCAAGTGCGAGGCTCTACCGGGGCACGAAAAAGCTGCAGCGCCGCTTGGAGGAAAAGACTGGAAGCAAGGGTCCATTCCTCTAGACGGCGCCGCAGCTGTTTTGGCGGCTCGGCTTTTGTCGAAGTGGCTCAGCTGGGTTCGGTTGCCAACTGAGTAGACAAAGCGGCTCGGGGGCGTGTCGCTTCCGTCACGTTCTATCAGCATACAAGACGGTTTTGGTTCTTGCTCGTGACGGAAACGGCGCGCTTCCGAGCTGCTTTAAAAGAAAGGGGGCGAGGTCTAGGGCACGCCCCCTTTCACGATAGAGAGCTAAACTCAGCCGCGGACCTTCTTGACGACGTCCATGGCCTCGCGAGCGATCTGCTCGACCTTGGAGAAGTCGCCGTCGGCGAACAGGGCGGGCTTGACCATCCAGGTGCCACCGCAGGCGATGATGGCGGAGGAGCTCAGGTACTCCTCGACGTTGGCAGTGTTCACGCCGCCGGTGGGCATAAAGCGATGGCCGACAAACGGAGCAGCGAGGGCCTTGATGGTGTTGAGGCCGCCATACTGAGCCGCGGGGAAGAATTTGGTGACCTTGAGGCCCAGGTTCTCGGCGGCGGTGACCTCGGAGGGGGTCACGGTGCCGGGCAGCACGGGCAGGTCGATGTCGATGCAGTGTTTCACGACGTCCTCGTTGTAACCCGGGGAGACGATGAACTTGGCACCGGCGGCGCGGGCCTGCTCAACCTGCTCGACGGTCAGGACAGTGCCGGCGCCAACGCACATCTCGGGCTCGGCCTCGGCCATGGCGGCGATGCACTCGGCGGCGCAGGCGGTGCGGAAGGTAACCTCGGCGGACTTCATGCCGGCTGCCATAAGGGCGTGGGCGAGCGGTGCGGCGTCCTCGACCTTGTCAAGCACGACGACCGGCACGATGCCCAGGGACTCAAGCGTGGTGTAGAACTGATCGAACATGATGTTCCTTTCGATGTGTGGCGCGCATGGGCGCGTGATTGCCAAATGTGCTGGTCAGGAGCCGATTTTGGATTGGTTATCGGAGGCACTGCTTGGGGTTCAAGCAATTCCAAAACCGGCTGCTCGACCAGTCGTGTAGGGAATGCCAGGCAAAACCGGAATGGGACTGGTGGTTTTGCCCGGCCGGAGGAATCGGGGAGCGGGCCGCAGGGGTATGGGATTGGAAAGCTGCGGCCCGCGGAATGGAGACGGACTAGCGCGCGACGCGGGTGCCACCGTCGGCGGCTGATACCACGGCTGCGATCTCGTCTGCGGTAACCAAGTTGGAATCGCCCTTGATGGTGAGCTTGAGGATCGAGGCCGCAATCGCGTAGTTGACGGCGTCCTGCGGGTCAAAGTCGTTGATGAGGGCATGGACGAGGCCGGCGTTGAAAGCGTCGCCGGCGGCAACGCCCTCGAGCACGTGCACGTCGTGGGCAGGGGAGAACCAGTGCGCGTCGCTCTCGGCGTCATAGAGCATGCCCATCCAGATGGAGCGTTCGACGCAGGAGATGTTGCGGACGACCGAAGCGACCTTCTTACAGCCGTACTCGGCGCAAATCTGACGGGCCATCTCGACGTAGGTGTCACGCTCCTCGATGCCATGGGCAAGGGAGCCGGAGACGCAGGTCATGCCGAGGCCGGCGGGTGCGTCCTCGTCGTTGGCGATGCAGATGTCGACGAGCGGTAGGAGCTCCTTCATGGTTGCCTGCGACTTCTCGGGCGACCACATCTTGCCGCGATAGTTAACGTCGCACACGGTGGTGATGCCCTTGGCGCGGCAGGCGGTGAGGGCGTCCTTGCACGCAGCGGCCATCTCGCCGGAGACAGCGGGCGTCACGCCGGAGAAATAGAAGACATCGATGCCCTTGAGGATCTCGTCCCAGTTAA
>CATWQC010000052.1 GCA_958352845.1 uncultured Collinsella sp. | reverse complement strand
GCACAAAGATGTTCTCCTCAAAGATGGGCTCGCCGTCGGCTGTACGCACGCGCTTGATATGCAGCAGCAGCGCATCCTTCTGCAGGCCAAAGAACTCCATCTCGTTTTGGCGCGCCGGAACAATCTGGCGATCGATCACGTGCGCACCGGCCTTCATGCCGTTGCCGGCACACAGCGCGGTAAACGTCTGCAGCGTCGAGGCGTGGAACTGGCGATTGATGTGCGGCGTGGAAACAAAGGTGCCGCGGCCCTGCTGCTTAACCAGGTAGCCATCGGAGCACAGCTCCTCGACGGCGCGGCGCACCGTAATGCGGCTCACGTCGTACTGCTCGGCTAGCTCAAGCTCGGACGGAATACGCTCCTTGGGTGCATAAACACCTTTCTCGATCGCATCCTTGATTTCGTCGTAAATCTGCTGGTAAAGCGGTGCATTTTTGGGCGCAGGCATATCTAATCACTCTTATCGAAATATCGAAATAACTAATACGTATATAACGTCTAGTTTTATATTACCTCATAATGATAAAACGATACACCCTCCCTACCAAAAAGCGACAGCTTCATTTTGGTAGGTTTTATCTGGGCAAACGAGAGCCTCTCGAAAGCAACGGGGCTTTCGGGGGGGGCTCGTTCGGATGGGTTGCGCAGGACCGGCAAAATGCCAATACCCTACTTGCCGTCGTCCTGCTGCAGGCTGTCCTGCTCGCTGATGCGCGCCTGCCTGCTGGCCATGCGTGCGGGCTTGTCGGGATCGGGCACGGCCGTGGGCATGGGCTCGTCGACATGACCGCCCCACCAGCCGCCCACAAAGTTGAGTGTGTGGAACACGTTGATCACGGCGCCGGGGTCAACGTCGCACACCAGCTTGATGATGTCCTGACTCTCGTAGGTCGAGACGACGGTGTGCAGCAGGTACATCTTTTCGCGGCTGTATCCGCCGACGACCTCGGCGCAGCTAATGCCGTGCTGAAAATGGTTTACGTAGGCAGTCATGACCTCGTCTGCCCTGCGCGTCGTGATCTGCAGCGTCACACGATCGTAGCGACGATAGAAACTGTCGATGGTCTTGGTCGAAATAAACTGAAACACGATGGAATACGCCGCCTTGTCCCAGCCAAACATAAAACCAAAGATTGCCAGGATAAAGCAGTTGAAACCAAAGATGACGCCCCAGATAGTCTTGCCCGTGTGGTTGGAGACCCATAGCGCGATAAAGTCGGTGCCGCCGGTGGATGCGCCGGATTTAAGCGCGATGGCAGCGCCCAGGCCCGAGACCACGCCGCCAAAAATGATGAGCATGATCTTGTCGCCCAAAAACGGCGCGAAGTGAAAGACGTTGAGGAACAGCGACGAGAGCACAACCTGCATCATCGAGAAGATGACGAAGCGCTTGCTAATGCCGCTCCAGCATAAGAGCGCCACGGGAATGTTGAGCGCGAGCATACCGAGCGAGATGTCGATGTGAACGCCGCCCAGCGAGGTAACGCGATCGAGCAGGACCGCAACGCCGGTGAGGCCGCTCGGAAGCAAGTCGGCGGGCTGAATGAACGCCTGGATCAGAAATGTCTGGAGGACGGCTGATATGGTGACCGCCACAGCGGTAATAGCGCGGCGGACGATGGTGAGGCGACCGAGCACGAGCACGCGGTCCGTGAGCTGATCGATGGCGTTCGCCACAGAGGCTCCTTTCGAAGTCAGATATAGTTGTGGGGCATGCCCGCGATTGTAGCATGGACCACCACGAAGGTGCCTGTCCCCTTTGTGGTGGTTTTTAGGCAAGAAGGTCGGGGAACCAGGTTGGTTTGGGTTGGTTGGGCGTGCGCTCGGCTAGGACCAGCTCCATCCAACACATGTCGTACCAGCGACCGAACTTTTGGGCACAGCGGTCGAAGGCACCCACCAGGCGATATCCCATATGGGCATGGAAGTCCTGACTGTTGTGCGTCAGATACTCGTCGTCCTTGTCGTGCGGCACGGCAATGAGCGCGCACATATTGGTGATGCCCATCGCGATCAGACATTGCTTGAGCGTATCGTGCAACTTGCGGCCCAGCCCGCCGTGGCGCACGTCGCACGCCAGGTAGATCGACGTCTCGACCGACCAGTCGTATGCCTCGCGGCTGTTGAGCGGGCTCACATAGGCATAGCCTACCGGACGCCCGTCCAGCTCCATCACCAAATACGGATAGCGCTTGAGCGTACGCTCGATGCGCCCGGCGAACTCCTCAACGCTCGGCACCTCGTATTCGCAGGTAATCGCCGTCTGGCGCACATACGGCTCATAGATGGCAAGCAACGCCGGTGCGTCTTCGGGCGTCGCCAGGCGGATCGTCGGCTCGGACATTTCGGTCATACAACCCTTCTCCCTCAAAAACAAAGGCCGCCTTGCGCCAAACCCAGCGCAAGGCGGCCCCTCGTCATTACATCAGGCTACAGGACAGCCGCCAGCGCGTCGATATCCTCCTGCGTCGTGGCCCAGCTGGTGCAAAAGCGCACCACCGTGTGGGTCTCGTCGTACTTTTCCCAGTACTCGATCGCCGCATGCTCGCGAATGCGCGCCATGTCCTCGTTGGGCAGAATCACGAACTGCTGGTTTGTGGGCGTCTCCAAAAAGAACCGGTAGCCGTGCTCGTGCAGCACGCGACGAAGCGCCTGAGCGGTTTCGATCGCCTGACGGCCAATCTCAAAATACAGGCCATCGGTAAAGAGCGCCTCAAACTGCACGCCCGTCAGACGGCCCTTGGCCAACAGCGCGCCGTGCTGCTTAATACGCGGAATGGGATGCGCCGGGGCGTGCATGCCGCAAAACACCACAGCCTCGCCGCAGAGCGCGCCGCACTTGGTGCCGCCGATGTAGAACACGTCACACAGCTGCGCCAGCTCGGGCAGGGTAATGTCGCACTCATCGGCCGCCAGCGCATAGGCCAGGCGAGCACCATCCACAAACAGCGGAATCTCGCGCTTCTGGCACACCGCGTGAATCGCCGCGAGCTCGGCCTTGGAGTACAGCGTGCCGTACTCGGTCGATAGACTCACGTACACGGCGCCCGGGAACACCGTGTGCTCGTAGCTCTCGTTTTCGTAGAACACCTGGATATAGTTCTCGAGGTCCTCGGCGTGCATCTTGCCCTCGTAGCCGGGGATGGTGAGCACCTTGTGGCCGCCAAACTCGATGGCGCCCGCCTCGTGGCAAGCGACGTGGCCAGTCTCAGCAGCAACGACGCCCTCGTACGGCGCGAGCAGCATGTCGATCACCGTCGCGTTGGCCTGCGTGCCGCCCACCAGAAAAAACACGTCGGCATCGGGGGCCTGGCAGGCCTCGCGAATAAGGTGCTTGGCACGCTCGGTATGTGCATCGGTACCGTAGCCGGGCTGCGGCTCCATATTAGTGTCGACGAGCGCCTGCAGCACCGCCGGGTGTGCGCCGTGGGAATAATCGTTGTTAAACGCGAGCATGGCAATCCTCTCTTACCGGGTATCGGTCAGATGATTCAAACGGAGCTATTGTACGCCGTTGGGATAGGCAATACGCGCGGCAAGGCACTCAAGCGCCAGCACCAGGGCAAAGCCGCAGCTCACGTCACTCAAAAAATGCGCTCCGATCACGATACGGCCAAAGGCGACGAGCGCCGCGACCACAGCCGCCGTCCAAAAGACCACCCGGCGGCGCGACGGCTTTTCCTTAAAGGCCGCCGCGGGAAGCCCGGCGAGCATAAGGCCGATCGCCGCGTGCGCCGTGTGTCCGCTCGCAAACGACTTAAAGCCGTCCTTGACTACACCGGCGGCAATATAGGCCCACTTGTCGGGATTGCCGATCACCCACCACGGCTGAAAATTGAGCCCCGGCGTGACCTCGATCACGCGCATGCGCGGGCGCGACCACAGCGGCTTGACGATCACGTTGAGGATGATGGCCTGAGCGACCCACACGGCAAGCACCATCAACGCCCAGCGTGTGAGCTCGTCGGGCTCGGTCGTGCGCGTGAGGCGATAGACGATAAGGTTGGCGACGATGACCAGCACAAACGTCAGCACCAACTGAGCCGCGATGAGTTTGCCGCCAACCCTCAGGGACGAAACGATCTCGTAGCCGGTCAGGCCAACGTTGACGAGGATGCCGAGCACAGCGAGCCATTTGCTCCCCCTGGAGTCGGGACGCACCGCGCGCACGAGCATAACGCCCGCGATGCTCGCCGTCAGCTCGAACGGCAGCTCGCCGGCGGCCTCGATAAAGCGACCGTACATGCTGCCGATATTGAACAGCGCGCTCGAGATCTGATAATCGAAGAAACTGCCCACGCCCAGACAAAGACACAGGACAACCGCGATAATGGCGGCATCTTTCTTATAGATGTACCCGAACATGCTTTCCTTTCGATGGGGCTGGAATCAACCTGCAACGTGGCGGGACAAAGACAACTTCATCCCGCCACGCCCCCTACTTGTTAGTCGTCGTCGCTGGCACCCAGCTGTTGCAGCAGCATGAGTGCCGCAGCCACGGGGCCGGTGCCGTCGTTGGCGTCGAGACCGCGACCCAGGCCGCTGCCCGCACCGGCGCCTGCCTTGTAGGGTACCGACAGTTTGCGGCTCTTGGGGAAGTTCACCGCGCCATAGCGGGTCTTAAGCTCAAAGGCCA
>CATWQC010000051.1 GCA_958352845.1 uncultured Collinsella sp. | reverse complement strand
AATCGCGATTTTCATCGAATGTTGTGATGGTTTTTACTGCTTTGCGGCACGATCCAAATGCCGGCGTCCAAACAGCAGCAGTGCCGCGGGAACCGCCGTCACGACCATGCCTGCCCCCACGAGCGTCCGTTGTACGCCAAATGTTGCCGCCAGCCACGGTGCAACCGCCAGAGGGGCCACGCCGGCGAACATGTTGCCAAAGCCCATGACCGAGTTGACGCGACCGAGCTGCTCGAGCGGAGCCGTCGTTTGCACGATGGTGTTGTGGAGCGGGTTGACGACACCCCAAGCTATGCCCAGGGCGACCTGGCCGACAAAGGCCACACCCACGTACGGTGTCCCCACATAGAGCAGGCTTCCCAGACCCACAGACATAAGCGCCACGAGCAGCGTTTTAAGGTTGACCAGGTGCGGCGGCAAGCGGAGCGCGACCACGGCGCCCAGCACCGCGCCCACGCCCGAGGCCGACGAGAGCCAGCCCATCCACTCAACGCCGACGCGTAGGACATCGCGATAGAAAAACGACTCGAGCGGATCGAAGGCCCCGTAGCCAAAGTTCGAAAGAAAAATGATGCAGAAAAGTAGCGCGAGGACGCTGTTGGTGAAGACTGTCTTGATGCTGGCTGCGAAGGTGGCGCGGGTGGATGTACTGGGGTTGGAGCTTTGTCCCGCACGCTCCCCTTCCTCTGCCGAATCGGCATCCGCATCTCCGGCGACATGGCTGGTCTGCGGCCTAAAGCCCCAACCGGCGACGAGCGCCAGTACGGTAAAGATCATCATGAGCACGAACACCGCGCGCGACGACGCAGCCGCCGCGACAAAGCCGCCCAGCGTGGGGCCAACGATGATACTCACGTTTGAAAACATGGCGATGGCGGAGTTGATGTCTTTGAGCTCGACGGGATCATCGGTGAGGTAGGCCGGATAGGATGTGGCAATAGGCTGGGCGAATCCCATCGTAAAGCCCAGAAACACCGCGCCGAGCAGGACGACGCCGGTCGTGCTGTCAAAGGCGATGATCGCCGCGCCAGTTGCGAGAGCGCCGATGATGCTCAGCAAGAAATGGCGGCGCGGACCCCAGGCGTCGAGCGCCGCGCCACCCGCAAAGGATCCCATGATCACGAATACATTCATAAACAGGACGGCCAGCGATGTCGCGACGACCGAAGCGCCGTCCGCATAGGTGAGCGTCCCGATGACGCCGATAAAATAGCTGGTCTGAAAACCGGTGTAGATGAGAAAGCGCATTGCCACCAGGTGCTTAGCCTGCGCGGACAGCGATGATTGAGGCTTTGAGAAAAGAGAGGCGAGCATGGAGACTCCTTGTTTCATACGAATACGGGCGGTGGGCATTCGCCACCGTCTGTCAAATCAATCAATCCGCATGAAACATTAAGGACGCATCAAGCCCCTTCTCTCCGTTTTTCGCCCGTCATGAACTACTTGGTAGATTGTAAGGCATGTCCCACACATCTACTAAAGCAAAAACCACCACAAAGGTGCCGGCACTTTTGTGGTGGAAATGGCGTTTGCCCAGATAAAACCTGCCAAAATAAACCTGTCCTTATTTGGCAGGTTATGGCAGCGCAGCGAGCCGGCCCTTAAAGGTGATCTTGGATCAGGTCACAGATGGCTCGGGCGTCGTTGATGTTGATGGCTCGGGTCGCAAAGCCGGCATCGAATGCCTGGCGTGCCAGGGCCTCGTTGCAGGCAAGGGCCAGCGTGTGACCGTCGACCAGGTCGAGCGAGCTCTTGCCGCGCAGACGGTCGACACCGGAGCGCGCGACCACGATGTTGTCGAAGCCCTCGGTCTTGTAGCCCTCGATGATCACCACGTCGACGTCGTTGTAGCGCGACAGCAGCTCGCGCGCGGGCATCTCGTCCTCCTCGCGCGTGTCGGCGTACTCCGCCCAGCGCGTGGCGCAGATGAGACCCACGTGCTTGGATCCGGCTTGGTGATGGCGCCACGTATCCTTAGCGGGCACATCGATATCAAAGCCGTGGTGCCCGTGATGCTTGAGTGAACCCACGCGCAGACCGCGGCGGGTGAGCTCGGCGATAACCTTCTCGACGAGCGTGGTCTTGCCCGAATTTTGGTAGCCGATAAACGCGATCGCGGGGACGGCCGGGGCCGGAACTGCGGGCGCGACGGCGACGGGTGCGCTCACGGGTGCGTCGCCCGCGGCTCCCACGGACTCAACAGCAGCAACCTGACGCTCTGCACGATCCCACACGCCCGAGCGGCCGCCCTCCTTGTGCAGCAGGCGAACGTCGACGATCTCCATGCCGCGATCGACGGCCTTGCACATGTCATAGATGGTCAGACACGCGGCACTCGCGCCGGTCAGAGCCTCCATCTCGATACCCGTCTTGCCCGTCACGCCGGCCGTAACCAGCACGTGAAAGCCAACCTGCCCGTCCGCGCGCGCCGGCGCCCAGCCCTCGGGCACGTCATCGACAGGCGTCCCCGCCGGAGCGATGGGCGCAATGTCGCACGTGCTCTTGGTAATGAGCAACGGATGGCACATGGGGATGATGTCGCTCGTGCGTTTGATGGCCATGATGCCCGCCACGCGCGCGCAGGCGAGCACGTCGCCCTTTTTGGCGCGGTCCTGCAGCACCATGGCCTGCGTCTCGGGGTGCATGAGGATGGTGCCCTCGGCGATGGCAATGCGATGGGTCTCGGCCTTGTCGGACACGTCGACCATGCGTACCTCGCCCTTGGCGTCCACGTGCGTCAGCTCGTCGCGACGGGCGTCGCGGGCGGGCTCGGTGGCAGCGCTGGCAGACGGCTGCGCGGACGCGTCGGCGTTGCCAGCATTCGCCGCAGCCGTGACTTTGTGGGCAGACATCGCGGCCCTGCGAGCGGCCTTGGTGGCATCGGCGTACCTGCTCTTGGCCATATGATCATCCTCCGATTTGGGACATAAATCGTTGCGTGCCCTCAATTATCGCGTGTTCCTGCGGTTTGTGGGCCACGGCATCGCGCCAAATCGAAAGTACCTGCATATCATCACCACCGCGCAACGCCTCACGCACCGAATACTCGGCATCGCTAAACAGGCACGGACGCACGTTGCCATCGGCCGTCAGGCGCAGACGATTGCAATTCGCACAAAAATGGTTGGACATGGCGCTAATAAAGCCGACCGTTCCCGCCGCGCCCGGAAAGTGCCAATAGCGCGCAGGGCCCGCACCGGCAGGAGCGTCGTTGATGTCGAGCGGCTCGAGCTCGCCCAGTCCCGCCGCGGCGGCCCCGGCATTGATGCGCGCCCGCAGCTCGTCGCTCGGCACGGTATCGCTCGCGTCCCACAGTTCGGGATTGAGCGCGGGCGCATGCGGGTCCACAGCGCAATGCGAGCTCGTGTGCTCGTCGCCAATGGGCATGTATTCGATAAAGCGCAGATGGATGGGGCGGTCGACGGTCAAGCGCGCGAGGGCCGCCACATCCTGGTTGAGCCGGCGCACCACGACACAGTTGACCTTAACGGGCTCAAAGCCCCAAGCCAGCGCCGCGTCGATGCCGGCCATGGTCTGCTCGAGTCGACCTAGACGCGTGATCTTTCCAAAGAGCGTAGGGTCGAGCGTGTCGAGCGAGATGTTGACGCGGTTAAGCCCGGCATCTTTGAGCTGCGGCGCCAGCTTGGGCAGCAGGGCGCCATTAGTGGTGAGCGAGATGTCCTCGATCTGCGGAATCGCGCGGATGTCGCGAATAAGCGGAATGATACGGCGACTGACCAGCGGCTCGCCACCCGTCAGGCGCACGCGGCGAATACCCTCCCCCGCCACTAGGCGCACGAAGCGGGCGATTTCCTCGGCGCTGAGCAGCTCATCGTGCGCGCGGGGTGCCACGCCATCGGCCGGCATGCAATAGATGCAGCGGAAATTGCACTTGTCGGTAACGGCAATGCGCAGGTAGTTGATATCGCGGCCAAAGCCGTCATGTTGCACGAGCCCGTCCACGCAGCCCTCCCCTCGCGCTGGCCTTTATTCTTCGGGGAATATAGTACCGCACGAGAGAATCATGCCGACACCCGTACGACAGGACAGGCCACTTCGAGCAAAACGGGCTTCCCAAGCCCATCCTCAACACGCAAACCATCACAACATTCGATGCTTTTCCCGATTTTGGCGAAAAACGTCAAATGTTGTGATGGCTTGCCTGCCCACGGCACCCCGTAGAAGGACCAAAGCGCCCCTAAAGGCCGCCGTCCCAGTGCCGAATCACGAATTCTCGCAGGTCGTTTTGACGTTTCTGGAATGTCTCGCTTCGGTCGCACTTGAGACCCATTGCGAGCGCGATGGCGTTCATCGCCCGATGCAATTGCAGCTGATGGGCAAACTGAGTCCCGGTGAGGACGATCATCCTAAAGCCCAGCGCGCTCAGCACGGTCATACGCTCCGCATCCGACGCGCTGCGCTGTTTATCAAGATGGTCCGAGCCGTTGTATTCAATCCCCGTACCGTTCGCAGGCGCATATACGTCGATCTCGAAATACCCGGCCTTTGCGAGATACTTGAACTCGTTGGGAACATCGACCCGATGGTTGAGCTCGATCTTGGCGTATCCCAGCCCGCCCAGGGAATGTTTAGCTACGACCATGATTGCGGTGGCCGTCTCCATGGGCGACCGCGCGCCATCGTGCACGCGCTTGAGCACGGCGGCCGCGCGTA
>CATWQC010000050.1 GCA_958352845.1 uncultured Collinsella sp. | reverse complement strand
TTGCGCGGAGAATCCGCGCGTTCGCTTCGCGAACCCGCACCGGCTTCGGCCGCCTGCCGGCGTCCTCGCCCACTCGCTACAAACGCTCCGCGTTTGTTTAACGCTCGCGCCCTGCATAGAGTTCGATTCTCCGCGGTGCGGACTAGAAATAAAAAGGCAGGTAGATACGAATATCTACCTGCCTGTTACTTCTGGTGGAGGCGCGGAGAATCGAACTCCGGTCCACGAAAGCCCCCTGATTGGCATCTCCAAGCTCAATCGCTGGTTTAGTCTCGGACGCTTTGCGCGCAGCGACACGCTCGCGGCGTCCTAACCGGTTCGGTCTTAGCCTGCGCCATACCGATTACGTGCGCAGGAGCATTCCCCTAAAATGACGTCGCACCGGTGGCGGGGAAATCACCGGGTTGACGCGCCGCTATAAATTAAGCAGCGAGAGCCATAGGCTCAAAAGAAGAGTTGTTGTCAATTCAATTTGACGGTACCCCTGTTTAACGAGGCGAGGAGACCTCGGCTTGCTTCCTCTCTCAGAGCTATCGTGTCGAAACCAGTCGCCCCCGAATGTCGGGAAAGTCTGGATGGCATTGGACACGAGCGCCCAACACCCGTCGACTTTTCAAGGAACATGCGGGGTGAGCCCCGCTTGTGGAGTGTTATCTTACCACGTTCTGAAAGCGGACAGCTGTTCTATGCACGAGCTGTGAAGACCCCAATGTGCGCCGCACTTCACACTTTTGCTACCGATCGCGTCACGTATATTTTCGCCAAGCAAAATTGACCCGTCGAAAGGACCGTTATGGATACCAAGCAGCAACTCGTCAATGCCCTCGCAGGCCTGGGCTCAACCATTACCGAAGCTATGGATGTCATCGAAGGCTTTGTCCCCTGCGGACATCCCGCCCTCACGGTATCGAACGCACTCGTCGCGCTGGACGCTGACGATGATGCAGCTCTCGCCCAGCAGCTTGAGACCGTCGAGGGCTTTATCGGCCACGTGAGCGAAAACCGCGGCGTGACCGCCTACCACGACATCGAGGTCGAGCTCGCGGGTCCCAAAGCCGATCTGCTCGTAGCAATCCGCGAGGTAGGCGCCCTTATGCAGACCGCAGGCATCAAGAACACCCAGGTCAACGAGTGGGTCTACCGCAGCCTGGCAGCGCTCGACAGCTCCGACGAAAAGGCAGCCGAGCAGCTCGCCGAAAGTCCCGCCATTAAGGCCGAGCTTTTGTAAATAGCAGACGCGGGTCCCTTGGCGCATCGTCGTCCAAGAGGCCCGCAAACAGTTCGCGTCAACCGATAGCCGCGCCACCGCGTTCGGCCAAAGCAAGAATCGGCATCATTTGGCGCGGGGTCTTTGCTGCAAGATCGGCATGTTCGAGCAGCTTGCGATCGTTGGTCACCAAGTAATCGACCTGCGCGCGCTTGCACGCGGCAAGCACCAAGTTGTCCTCGTAATCGCGATGGAGCGCTAAGTATTTGTCGGCCAGCCAAAGGTCCGCCGCATCTGCACCCACGGCCGTGGCGTTTTCGGCCATGTTCCGCACAAACGCCAACGCCGCATCGCCAATCGCGCGGGCAGATGCCTCGTCGAGCGCTCCCCCGCTGGCAAGAACGCTACGCTTCAGCTCGTGTTGGACAACGTACAGCACGTCCTTAGCGATATGCACCGGAAAGAACAGCAACGCCCCCGTCTCCGTCGCCCGCCCAATAAACGCACGCGCGGCAAGCGACCCGGCATGGTCGGCGCAAAACGAATCGACCCACACATTCGCATCCACCATGATCTTAAGAGGGGCTCCGTTCACTGGATCATCCCCTTTTGACGATAATGCTCATCCATGGCTTCGGAATAGATTGCGTCCCAATCGCGATCACCAGATACGGGCGACGTAGCGATGCCCAAATCTGCATAAAGCCGGTCTGCCGCTGCCCACGACGCGGCGAACGGCGTATCGGGCGCGACGGTCTGCTGCCGGTCGTCGACGGCCGCAAGCACTTCCTCGCACTGCCCGCCACCCTGTGCGACCTTGGCCACAACCTTTTTGATGAGCTCGGGCAGCGAGGCGCCCGAAAGCTGCAGCGCCTCCTCGGCGCGCTCTTTAACCGAGCGATCTACGCGAACATTCACCTGCGCCATGCTGCCAACGGTAGCCATCTCAACCTCACCTTCAGCGTTTGCTAGCAGTGCTAGCACGAGCATATATCCGAGCCAACATCTCGTCAAACAAAAGAAGGCCTGCACCCTGGCGGCTGCGGTGCCGCCCGAATGCAGGCCATATACTCAATCGAAAACGCTAACGCAGGTACGCCTTCGCGTTGCCCAGGCTGTAGGCGATCGTTGAGCCGTTGTGCAGCAGCGACGACGTCTGCGGAGTGATCATGCCGGTAATACCCAATGCCAACAGCGCCGAGTTGGTGAGCATCACCTTAGAGTAGGAGCTCGTCAGACGGTCGATAAGCCCCTGGCTCATGCGGCGCAGGCGCACGATTGCGGCAAGGTCCGTATCGGTCAGGATGATATCGGCGACCTCCTTGGCGATGTCGCTTCCGCCACCCATCGCCAGGCCCACGTCGGCCAAACCGAGCGCCGGCGAATCGTTGACGCCGTCGCCCACCATGGCAACATGGCGTCCCTCGCCCTTAATGCGCTCAACATACGCGTACTTGTCCTCGGGCAGCAGCTCGGCCTTAAACTCGTCGACACCTGCCTCGCGAGCAATGCGCTCGGCCGTGCGCTCCGAGTCGCCCGTGAGCATGACCACGTGCTTAACGCCTAACGCGTGCAAGTCGGCAATGGCCTCGCGGACCCCGGCCTTGAGCGGATCCTCGATACCGAGTACGCCGACGACCTTGCCATCGACCGCCAGATACAGCGGCGACAGGCCCTGCATCTGGAACTCGATCTGCTCCTTAATGTCGGACTCGAGCTGCGCGCCCTCATCGTCGAATACAAAGTGCGCGGAACCGATGATGGCGCGACGTCCTTCGATGGACGAAGCGATGCCGTGCGCCACGATGTACTCGACGGCGGCGTGACGCTCGCGGTGCTCGAGCCCGCGCTCGCGTGCCGCATTGACCACGGCGCGTGCCACCGGATGCGGGAAATGCTCCTCTAAGCAGGCGGAAAGGCGCAGAACCTCGTCCTCGCTCCAGCCATCGGTGGTGAGCACGCAGGCAAGACGCGGCTGCGCCTCGGTGAGCGTGCCGGTCTTATCAAACACGATGGTATCGGCCTTGGCAAACGACTCAAAGTACTTCGCGCCCTTCACCATCACCCCCATCTTGGCTGCATCGCTCATGGCGGTCATGACGGCAACGGAACCCGTGAGCTTGAGTGCGCACGAGTAGTCGACCATCAGTGCCGCTGAGGTCTTGATGAGGCTGCGGGTGGTAAGCGCAACCAGGCCCGCGAGCAGGAAGTTCCACGGGACGATCTTGTTGGCAAGGTCCTCCATATGCGACTGGCCCTCGGACTTGAGTGAGTCGGCCGTCTGCACGAGAGAGACGATCGAGCGCAACTTGGTCTGCGCCGTATTGGCGCGCACACGCACCAAGATGCTGCCGTCTTCCACGACGGTGCCGGCGAACACGTCGTCGCCCGTGCTGCGCTCGACGGCCAGCGGCTCGCCGGTCAGGGTCGCTTGGTTGACCATGGCGCTCCCCTGCTCGACAACACCGTCAATGCAGATGGACATGCCGGTGCGCACGGCGACCAGGTCGCCGGGCTCAAGCTCGGTGGCGGCAACGCTTACCTCGGTGTCGCCGACGACCTTCTGCGCCTTGTCGGGCACATCGAGCAGCGAGTTGATGAGCTCGTTTTCGCTCATGGCGCGGGTGTAGTCCTCGAGCAGCTCGCCCACGTTGAGCAGGAACATCGTCTGGCCCGCGGTGTCGACGTCGCGCTTGACGAACGAAATGCCGATGGCCGAAGCGTCGAGCACAGGAACGGTCAGGCGCGGCTGCGCCAGCTCATGAAGGGCAGCGCGCAAAAATGCCATGTAACCGGCCACGACAAACACCGCACGCAGAGGCGTCGGCAAGAACCAGCGACGTGCGTAATGGGCACCGACGAGTGTCGCCAGGTCCATAACGAGTTTATGCTTGCGCGGCTCGAGTTGCATCACGTAGCCCGACTTGGCATCGGCGATAGCTTGAGCATCGAGTGCGCCCAAGGCGTCGAGCACGCTCGCGCGGCGCGGCTCGTCGTACTCCAGCGCCATCTGGCCAATACGGCCGTAAACGCGCACCTTGTGCACGCCGTCGATATCGCCGCTGAGCTTAAGAAGTGCATCGAGATCGCTCTCTGGCACAGGACCCGCCAATTGAAGACGGGTCCTGCCGGGGATCTCGCTAATAATCGAGAATCTCATTGTTTATGCCTGGGAGCGCTACTCGGCTGCCTTGTCCGCAGCGGCCTCGCTCTGGGTGAGATAGGCAGCCTCGGCAACCATATCGTCGACCTCGGCCTTGGCCTGCTCAACCATGTCCTGGTAGCCGTTCTTGATGCGCATGCCGCACGCAATGCCCTGCACGCAGGCATTCTTGACCGGAGCGCTGGTAAGCAGCTTGATGCCGGCCGTGCCAAGCAGAAAACCGCCACCGACAAGCAGGGTGTTAAACGTCGACTTCTTCATGTTGCTTCTCCCTTTTGCCGCATTGGACGCGGCACGGTGCCTCAGCACCCGAGTAAACAAGTTTGCTCGAGCACACTTTTGGAAAATAGTTTAGTTTATCTAACTATCAAGTTCAACAAAGGTTAACTTTTTGGAAACTATGGGGGTGAACTCAATATGACAAAGGGACTGCCCCTTTGTCACATTCCTACAGCTGCCAGTCCGCCGACTCCTTTTGCAGTGCGACCATACGGGCAAAT
>CATWQC010000049.1 GCA_958352845.1 uncultured Collinsella sp. | reverse complement strand
GCTTCCAGCAGCAGCTCGACCTGGGCTTTACCGCCCGCGCGCCGCGCTGGGCCATTGCCTTTAAGTTCCCGCCCGAGGAAAAACAGACCGTCCTGCGCGAAATTCGCATCCAGGTTGGCCGCACCGGTGTGCTCACGCCGGTCGCCGAGTTCGACCCGGTGACGGTTGCCGGCTCCACCATCGCGCGCGCCACGCTGCACAATATCGACGAGATCCGTCGCAAAAACGTGCGCGAGGGCGACACCATCATCGTGCACAAGGCAGGCGACGTAATCCCCGAGGTCGTGGGCCCGGTACTCGATAAGCGCCCGGCCGATTCGGTCGACTGGCACATGCCCGAGGTCTGCCCCGTGTGCGGTAGTCCCGTGGTCCACGAGGATGGCGAGGTTGCCTACCGTTGCGTCTCCATCGACTGCCCCGCGCAGCTCAAGGAGCGCCTGCTTCACTGGGTGAGCCGCGGCTGCATGGACGTCGACGGCCTAGGTGACGAGATTGTCGACAAGATGATCGCTGCCGGCCTGATCCACGATGTCGCAGACTTCTACCAGCTCACGGTCGATGACATCGCAGGCCTGGACACGGGGCGCACCTATGCCAGCTCCAACAGCAAAAAGGGCGTCAAGAAGGGCGACCCCATTCCGGTGGGCCTCAAGACGGCCGAGAAAATCATCGCCGAGCTCAACAAGTCCAAGAGCCAGCCGCTCGGTCGCGTGCTGTTTGCCCTGGGTATCCGCCACGTGGGCAAGAGCGTGGGCGAGGTTATCGCCGAGCGATTCCTGTCGATTGACAAGCTTATCTTGGCGAGCGAAGAGGACATCGCCGAGTGCGAGGGCATCGGTCCCAAGATTGCGGCAAGCGTCAAGCAGTTCCTGGCCGTGCCCGAGAACCTTGCCGTGCTGGAGCGCCTGCGTCAGGCGGGTCTGTCACTCGAGGTCGACCTGGGCGCCGCGCACGCGCAGGCCGCAGCCGATGCTGGCGTGGCGGGCGAGCTCGCCGACGCACAGCCGCTTGCGGGTCTGACCTTCGTGCTGACCGGTACGCTCGTCAACCGCACGCGCGACGAGGCAGGTGCGGCGCTCAAGGTGCTCGGCGCCAAGGTTTCGGGCAGCGTGTCAAAGAAGACGAGCTATCTGGTCGCCGGCCCCAAAGCGGGCTCCAAGCTCACCAAGGCTGAGCAGCTGGGTGTGCCCGTGCTGGACGAGGACGCACTCGAGCAGATTCTGGCTACCGGCGAGGTGCCGGTGGCGTAATGGATATAGAGAATCGCAATTGCTCGCAGGCGGAAGGGCGCACGAAGCACGCCCAAGGGCAGGCAAAAGAGCACCTGATGGCGCGAATTCGCATTGCGGAACGTGAGCGCTCGGCAGGTGCGTCTCGTGATGCTTTTGAGGCGTTGACCGAGTTAGAGACGAGGCTCGGTCTAGCCTAGAGAGACCGGCACCGTGATCTGCGTCACGTAGGTTGTGGGGTCGTCGCTGATGATATCGTCGATGAGGGCGATTTCGCGTCGCCCCGCTACGCTGCCAACTTGTCAAAAGCTCCGCGCCGGTTGAGCACGGTAAACGCGACAACACAGATGACGGCCGACAAAATCGATCCGCACGGCGAAGCGATACCCATGGGAAACAGCGTGTCGGAATAGGCGTTCGACAGCAGCCACGCGCCCGGCACGCGAATGAGCGCCACGGCCAGCACGTTGTGCGCAAAGCCGATGTAGCTCTTGCCGTATGCAGCGAAAAAGCCACTAAAGCAAATGTGGATGCCGGCAAAAATCGCGTCGAAAATGTAGCTGCGCATATAGCCGGTACCGGCCGCGACCACCGCGGGGTCCTTGGCAAAAAAGCCGATAAACGCCGGCGCCACTAGCCACATCAGCACCGTGATCAGGCAGCCGTACACCACCGAGATGGTCATGGCATCCTTGAGTACCTGACGCGCGCGGTCGCCCTTGCCCGCACCGGCGTTTTGCGCCGTGAGCGCGCTGACGGTGGCGCCCATAGAACTTGGCACGATGAACAAAAAGCTGATCATCTTCTCGACCAGGCCCACGGCGGCGGCGTCGACCAGGCCGCGGTGGTTGGCGATGACGGTGATAAACATAAACGCTACCTGGATGCAGCCGTCCTGCACGGCCACGGGCACGCCGATCTTAAGAATGCTGCCGAGCACCTCGGGCTGGGGGCGCAGGTCGCTACGCTTAACGTGGATGTTCGTGCGACGGCTCTTGAGCCACACGAGCGCGAGGGCAACGCTTGCCGTCTGGGCGGTTACCGTGCCGAGCGCCGCGCCCACGGGGCCGAGCCCCATGTGCCCGATAAACAGAAAGTCGAGCGCGATATTGATGATGCATGCCACGCCGATCACGTACATGGGCGAGCGCGAATCGCCCAGCCCGCGAAAGATGGCCGAAAGAATGTTGTACGCGGCAATAAACGGAATGCCGACAAAGCAAATGCGCAGGTAGGCGGCGGTGCCTTCGACCGCCTCGGCCGGCGTGCCAATGAGTGCCACGATTTGCGGGCACAGTGCGAGCAGGACAGCGGCCAGCACCACCGAGACGCCCATAAAGAGCGTGATGGTGTTGCCGATGGCGGTCTCGGCGCGATCGAAGCGACGCGAACCCACGGCGTGGCCGACGATGACCGTCGTTCCCATGGCCAGGCCCACGAGCGTCACAGTGATGATATAGAGCGTCTGCGCGCCATTGCCCACGGCGGTGATGCCGGCGGCACCGCTGAACTGCCCCATCATGTACAGGTCGGCCATGCCGTAGAGCATCTGCAAAAAGTACGAGAGCATATAGGGCAGGGCAAAGACCGCGATGGTCTTGAGGACATTGCCGTGTGTGAGGTCGTGTTCCATGGGCGGGGCACTTTCTGGCTTGGGTCGTTTACATACCAGTGTAGTGAAAACCCTACAACGATTGTAGAGTCAAGGTTTGTGTTGGCGGTGGGGCGAAAAAGTCACGCTCGCGTTCATTTCTAATTGAATACGGACGTGCGCCCTGTGAGCATGGCGCCTGCACTAGCCTTGCAGAAATCGATTTCGGAACACTTGACACCGCCGCACGGCGCGCCATAATACGTGGGTTTGCGAACAACGTTTGATGGGGGATGAACCTGCGTGCGCAATCTCAAGATTCTGTTTTCCTATCTGGGGGCATACCGCCGCGATGCCATACTCGGCGTGTTCTTTGTGACTGCTGAGACGGCGCTCGAGCTGTTTATCCCGGTCATCATGGCAAATATCATCGATGTGGGCGTGCCCGCGGGCGACATCAACTACATGCTGTTGCAGGGTACGTATATGTTGGTATGCGCCGCATTTTCGCTGGTACTTGGCTTGGGCTATGCACGCACGTCTGCTCGCGTCGCCTCGGGGCTGGGCGCTAACCTGCGCGAGGCCGAGTATCGCAAGATCCAGACGCTCGCTTTTGGCAATCTGGACAACTACGACGCCAGCTCGCTTGTCACCCGCATGACCACCGACATCACCGTGATTCAAAACGCCGTAGGTAACGGCTTCCGCCCCATGGTGCGCGGGCCGGTAAATCTGGTCATGGGCCTCGTCTACGCTTTTGCGCTCTCGCGCGAGCTCGCGGCGGTCTTTGCCGTCATTCTGCCGATGCTCGCCATCGTGCTCGGTATCATTACCGTGCGTGTGAGCCCGCTCTACCGCCAACTCCAGACCTCGATGGACCACCTCAACGGCGTGGTACAGGAAGACCTCACCGCCGTGCGTGCCGTCAAGGCCTACGTTCGTACCGAGCACGAGGAGGCCAAGTTCGACACCGTCAATACCGAGCTCGCGCGCACTGCGACAAAGACCTTTGGCAGCGCGGTGCTCAACCTGCCGGTGTTTCAGCTGTCGATGTACGTGGCTGCGCTCTCTATCCTGTGGATTGGCGGCCGCATGATTCTCGCCGGCAAGCTGGGCGTGGGCTCGCTCACGGGCTTTATGAGCTACGTGCTGCTGATCATGAATTCGCTCATGATGATTTCCAACGTGTTTTTGCTGCTCACGCGCGCTCTTACGAGTGTGGGCCGTATCGCCGAGGTGCTCGACGAGGAGCCCTTTATCGCCAACCCTGCGGGAGACCTCGCGACTGCGGCGCCAACGGACGGCAGTATCGAGTTTCGCGACGTGTCGTTTAAATACCGCGCGGATGCTGCCGAGGATGTGCTCGAGCATATCGACCTTCGCATCGAGAGCGGCTCGACGGTGGGCATCCTCGGCGGCACGGGCTCGGGCAAGAGCTCACTTGTGCAGCTGATTGCGCGCCTGTACGACGCCACCGAAGGCGCCGTGCTTGTGGGCGGACGCGACGTGCGCGACTACGACCTCGCCGCCTTGCGCGACGCTGTGGGCATTGTGCTGCAAAAGAATGTGCTGTTCACGGGCACCGTGCGCGAGAACCTGCAGTGGGGTAATCCGCAGGCGTCGGACGATGAGCTCCTCGCGGCTTGCCGCGCGGCGTGCGTGGACGAGTTCCTTGATCGCATCGGCGGACTCGACGGCGAGTTGGGCCAAGGCGGCGCCGGTGTCTCGGGTGGCCAGAAGCAGCGCCTGTGCATCGCACGCACACTGCTCAAGCATCCGCGCGTGCTCATTTTTGATGACTCCACCAGCGCGGTCGATATGGCGACCGACGCTAAGATTCGCGAGCACATCGCTCGGATTCCCAATACGACCGTGCTCATCATCGCCCAGCGCATCGCGAGCGTCATGGATGCCGATCGCATTGTGGTGTTGGACGACGGTCGTGTCCACGGCGTGGGCACGCACGAGGAACTGCTGACGGGCGACAACATATACCAGGAGATTTACGCTTCGCAGATGGAGTTCGCGGGGAACGCGGACGCCGCCGGAGGCAGCGACGATGGCTGCGCGAATGATCCGTTTTCCTCCGTCGCATGCGGATCACCCTTGGAAGGG
>CATWQC010000048.1 GCA_958352845.1 uncultured Collinsella sp. | reverse complement strand
CTCAAGCAGGGTTCGAAGCCCAAAAAGAAAGGCCACCGTCGCTAAGACGATGACCTAACTCTACTAAGCAACGGCTCTGCCCAGCTCACCACAACTTGGGCTGCCGTCGGCATCATTTTACCCTCCTGACGAGGAATTCGTCCATATTTCAAAAATCAAATCCTGTTCGCGCGTGGGCGTAAACTTTTAGTTGGGCAAATCCGGCAGATTGGAGCTTGAAACATGAGGGATATGCACCTCATGTCGCTCATAAAACGTCTCCTGACCTCGAAGGAGAACGTTTTTTAGCGACAGAAGGAGACATAAATATGATCTGGTTTACCAGCGACACCCACTTCGGGCATGAGAACGTGCTGAAGTTCACCGGCCGCCCGTGGGAGACGATTTGGCAGATGAACGACGCCATCGTCGACGGCATCAACGGCAGGATTGCCGTGGACGACGAGCTCTACATCCTGGGGGATTTCTCATTCAAAATGACCGCCCAGGACGCCTATGCCCTGCGCAAGCGGATCGCCTGCAAGCGCATCCACCTCGTCCCGGGAAACCACGACAAGGACTGGACCCAGCCGGCGGTCGCGGGCGCGTTCACCGTGGAGCCGCCGATCTGCGTGCTCAAGATCGACGGGCAGAAGATCGTCCTGAGCCATTACCCCATGGCCGACTGGCAGGGCATGAACCATGGATCGTGGCACCTCCACGGGCACATCCACAGCAGCGGCGGCGCGTACAACGAGTTCAACCGCAAGCAGGGCCTTCTGCGCTACGACGTCGGTTGCGATGCCAACGGGCACTCCCCGGTGAGCCTCGACGAGCTGAGGGAATGGTTCGCCGGAGTCGACGAGCCGTGCGGCCGGGTGAAATGGCCCTGGTGGGTCAACGAGACCGGCGACAGGCAGGTCGAGCGCGAGCTGGCGGCGTACAAGAGAGAAGAGGTGATTCGATGACGGTCTATGTGACGGGCGACATCCACAGTGGGCTCGACATGCAAAAGCTCCGCGACTGGGAGCTTGGCGATAGCCTTACCAGCAATGACTACCTCATCGTCGCCGGCGACTTTGGCTTTCCGTGGGATTTCTCTGCCGAGGAATGCGCCGACATCGCCTGGCTGGAGTCGCGCCCCTACACGGTACTGTTCGTCGACGGCAACCACGAGCGCTTCGACCACTGGGAGGAACGCCCCATGGAACCGTGGCATGGCGGGCTGACGCAGCGCCTGTCGGATACTTCGTCTATCCGCCGCCTCATGCGCGGGGAGGTCTTCGAGCTCGACGGCTCGACGGTCTTCACCATGGGCGGTGCCACGAGCGTGGACAGGGAATACCGCGTGCCCTATTCCAGCTGGTGGCCTCAGGAGCTCCCGGACGAGCGCGATTTCGATACCGCGCGGGCAAGGCTCGACGAGGTCGGCTGGAAGGTCGACTGCGTCATCACCCATACCTGCTCGACGCGCATGCTCTCGCCGACGCTCTACCCGGACCCAGGCTGGGAACGCCCTGATGTGGACAGGCTGACCGGATTCCTCGACGAGCTCGAGGGCCGCCTGGACTACAAGCGCTGGTATTACGGACATTTCCATCGCGATGCCAATCCGGACGAACGGCACACGGTGCTGTATGACCGGATCGTGAGGCTCGGGGACAAACTCCTGCCGTGGGGTGCGTACTGATGGCTATCTATGTGACGGGCGACGTGCACGGCAGGGCCGAGTACGGGTCCAGCCGGTTTGCCTTCAAGAATTGGCCGCTGGGCCGGACCCTGACGCGCGATGACGTGGTGATCGTGGCCGGCGACTTCGGCTTTGTCTGGGATGGATCCAACGCCGAGAAATACTGGCTCGACTGGTTCGAGTCGAAGCCGTGGACCACGTGTTTCGTAGACGGCAACCATGAGAACCACCACGCCCTGGCTGGGCTGCCGGTGCGGGAGTGGAACGGCGGGTTCGTCCACGAGGCGCGACCGCACGTGCTGCACCTGATGCGCGGAGAGGTGTTCGATATCGACGGGCTCACAGTCCTTGCCATGGGCGGCGCCGCGAGCAACGACAGGCAGTATCGCAAGGAGGGGAGGAGCTGGTGGCCAGAGGAGATGCCGAGTGAGGAGGAGATGGACCACTGCCGCGCCTCGCTCAACCGCGTAGGCTGGAGGGTCGATTGCGTTGTGACTCACGAGGCCCCTGCTGCCCTTGCTGAGGGGTTGTGCCGGGAGCGCGGACGCGAGTATCGGGGCGACCGACTTCAGCGATTCCTTGCCGAGCTCGACGACCGGCTCGGCTACCGAGCCTGGTTCTTCGGCCACTACCACGGTGACGAGTGGCGTGACGACAGGCACCGTCTGGTCTATCGAGACATCGTGCCGATCGAAAGTGCTGCGCCCGGTTCTCAGTTCTAGAAACCCCCTAGAAATGCTCTAGGGGGTTTCTAGAAAATTAGATGCTATGCGGCCTACTCGATCTTCATCTGGGTCATGACCTCGATCTTGGCCTCGGCCACGGCCGCACGCTGCTCGGAGGCGGCAAGGCGGTCCTTGAGGGCGGCGACCTCGGCCATCAGGTCGCGCTGGGCCAGGAGTGCGTCGTTCAACTCGGCTTGGGCTTTCAGCGCGGCGTCACGCTCGCCGCGCAGCCGCTCGATCTCATCGACCATGGTCTCAGCCTCGGCGTGGAGCTGGACGACCTTCCTGTCGAGCTCCCTGGCAACGGCGAGATATCTGACGCTCGCGGCGTGGAGCTCGTTATTCTCGAGTTCGAGGTTCGCGGTATCGAGTTCAAACTTCTCCTCGATAAAGGCGACCCTCTCATTGCAGTCGGCCTCAAGTCTTTCGTTCCGGTCTCGCGTCTCGACGAGCTTGCGGCTGAATTCATCCACCTGGGCCATGAGCAGTGCGTTCTCGGTCCTGAGGTCGGCAGTCTCGCGCAGCAGCTTCTCCCGCCATGTCGCCTCGATCCGCTCGGCGGCCTCATCGAGGACGGCCTTCACGCCGGATGTCTCACTGATTTTCTTCTCGCTCGGATTGTCTGTCATCGTGCGACACTCCAATCAACAATGGGCATGGCTCCGCCACGCCGTACGGCTGGGAACAAATACGCGGCCGCTGTTGATTTGTAGTCGTCCTGCGATCGGTGGGTTCTAAAAAGGCGTCTCAAGTCATGCGTTCACGCAGGTTTTCGATTGGAGAAATACCGCACTCATCTAATAGTAGCGCACTCGGATTTATCTTCTGACTCCGACTAACCCGCGCTCGCGGAGGATGCGGTACAGGGTCGATTTCGAGATACCCGTTGCGGCGCAGATGTCGGGAATTGGCGTCTCGCGGGCAAGGTAGAGTTTCACGGCAGCGTCGGCCTTGACGTCTGCGATGCGCGGGCGGCCCCCGACGTTGCCACCGCGGCTCCGTTTGACGGCGATACCCTCGGCCTGGCGCTGCTTGATCAGATCGCGCTCAAGCTCGGCTGTGCAGGCGTGGGTACCCAGCACGAAACGGCCGAAGGCGGTATCGAGGTCGACCGGCTGTTTCAAGGAGGTTAGCTTCACGCCGAGATTTCGGAACATAAGGTCGTAGTTCAGCAATTGCCTGGTCGATCTGGTTAGGCGCTCCCAGGACTCGACTACCACTTCATCGCCGGCCTTCATCTTCTTGAACAGACGCTTCTGTTGAGTTCGGTCGCCGTCCTTGGCACCCGTGACTTTGTCTTTGTAGATATGGCCATAGGGCACGCCGGCGTTGACCAACGCCTCGATTTGCCTGTCTAGCTTCTGATCCTTCGTGCTCACGCGAGCGTATCCGTATCTGGTCATTTTCAGCCTCCTGCCTTGTCTTTTGATTTTCTCATGGGAATGCAAGGGGAGGTTTTGGCACTGGGTTTTGGCACTCGCCGTCCACGGCATCGAGGGTTCGGTTTTCGAGTGCCGCGCGGCATACGTTTTGGAACGAACGGTTGGCGAATAGGCCTTATAAGTTGATGCGTCGAATATTCTACTACCAAATAGTAGTAGAATATTCTCGTACGATTGGAGGCCAATGGTTCAGATACACCGAAGGGTTCACGAGCGACACCCCGAGTTGGATGCCGGAGATGTCGAGGCGGCATGGGAGAACTACCGCTTCGCGGCCGTTCGCGTACCCGGGGAACAGGAGATGCGGACAGGCTACGACCCACATGGCCGGTATATCGAGATGGTCGGAGTCCTCCTGGCTGACGGCGTATGGCTTATCTATCACGCCATGACGCCGCCGAGCAAGAAGACGCTGAAGGAGATCGAGAGCGCGAGAAGGAGAGGTTACTGATGGAGTTCAGGCTTGCAAACGGCACCGTGATCACGGACGAGGACATCGAGCGCGAGTGCGCGGAATATGAATCCGGCTCTTGGACGGGGGCCCTGGCAAACCTCCGCGTCGGCCGCCCAAGGCTCTCCGAGGGAGAGGCCAACGCCAATCTGTCTTTCAAGTGCCCGAAAACGGGCGCCGATCTCATCGAGAGGGCGGCCACCGCGTGCGGGATGCGGAAGTCGGAGTTCCTGCGCTCGGCTGCGCTCGAGAAGGCTGAGAGAATCCTCAGGTCGGCATAGCCTCACGGCGCGCCTTTCCGTGGGAGCGAAATGGGCTATATCGCGCTTATGTTAGTGATATAGCTAACATAAGCGCGATTAAACAGGGCGCCGGGCAAGGCGTCTGCTTTATTCAATGGTGGGCCCCTTTCGCGATTCCCTTGCCGATGGCCCCACTGCAAACGGGTATAAAAGTGTTAGCCAAATCACTAACATAATTAGGAGGCGATTGCCATGGGCAGGTGCGAGCCGAGGACAAATGAGAACGACCCGGGGCTGATCACGCTGCCGGAGGGCATCGACGCGCTGGGCGACGCCGTCAAAAGCGAATTCGACGTGACCACCAAGCAGGTCTGCCGGGCCCTGCAGTGTACGCGCCCGTTCGTGCTGTCACACTGCAAGCATATCCGGCACATCTATGTGTCGTGTTGATGTTCACTAAGAAGTGGTCCGAGTGATCACTGGGAAATAAGCACCGTG
>CATWQC010000047.1 GCA_958352845.1 uncultured Collinsella sp. | reverse complement strand
CACGCCATCGATACGCTTGATGGCCTGAGGCTCGACGGCCTGGTCGTTGCCGTCGACTGCGGTCACGGTGCTTCCTGCCAGACTACGCCCGCCGCGCTGCAGCGCCTGGGTGCCACGGTCCATGCCATCAACACCGATTACTGCGGCACCGACATTAACGTTGAGTGCGGCTCTACGCACCTCGAGCCCCTCCGCGAGCTCGTGCTGCGCACCCATGCTGACATCGGTCTGGCCCACGACGGCGACGCCGACCGCGTACTGTTCGTGGACAGCGAGGGTAATGAGATCGACGGTGACTACATCCTGGCTATCTGCGGTTCTGACCTCGCCGCTCGCGGCAAGCTCGCCAACTCCGAGATCGTCTCGACCGTCATGTGCAACCTGGGCTTCTCCATCGCTATGAAGGAGCAGGGCTTCGAGATGGTTCAGACCGCCGTGGGCGACCGCTACGTTCTGGAGCGCATGCTCGCGGACGGCGCCGTCATCGGCGGCGAACAGTCCGGCCACATCATCTTCCTGGAGCACAACACCACCGGTGATGGCCTGGTGACGGCTCTGCAGCTGCTGGCCGTGCTCAAGCGCACTGGTCGTACCCTCACCGATCTTGCCGGCATCATGAAGAAGTACCCGCAGGTACTCGTCAACGTGCATTCCGACAACAAGGCTGGTCTGGACGATTGCCAGCCCATTTGGGACGCCGTTGCTGCTGCCGAGAAGGAGCTTGACGGCCGCGGCCGCATTCTGGTGCGCCCGAGTGGTACCGAGCCGCTGGTCCGCGTGATGGCCGAGGCCGAGACGCACGAGCTGACTCAGCGCGTTGTCGACGACATCGTCGAGGTTGTCAAGCGCGAACTTCCCTAATGGTCAAAAACGGGTGCCAAGTGGTAAACTGTTAAGGTTATTTTGGTTGATCGGTATGTCCGAGGGGGAGCATGTTCACTAAAGTCCTAAGGTCTTTTGGTATGCGTGGTCGAGTCCTTACGTTGGATGCTCCCATCTCGGGTGACGTAATTCCGCTCTCCGAGGTAAACGATCAGACGTTTGCCACCGGCCTTTTGGGCCAGGGCGTGGCGATTCAGCCCACCGGAACGCGTGTGATTGCACCGGCTGATGCCAAGGTCGAGGCCATTTTTCCCACGGGACACGCCGTTGCGCTTAACACGGTCGATGGCTTGGACGTGCTCATCCACGTTGGTTTGGACACTGTTCAGCTCGAGGGCAAGCACTTTACCGTACATGCGCAAGTGGGTGACATCGTCCATAAGGGCGATGTGCTCATTGAGTTCGATCGCGAGGCAATTGCTGCCGAGGGCTACGATGTGACGGTTCCCATCTTGGTGTGCAACTCCGTTGAGTTCTCGAGCATCAAGGGCTCCGTTGGCGTGCATGTCGAAGAGATGGACCAGCTCATCGTTGCTCGCGAGCGCTAGCAAGTGCACGTGGCCATTAGTCTACAATTCAAACACGTTTACGGAGGGCGCCCTTGAAAGAGGACGCCCTCAGTGGCAAGATGGGATTTGTCCGAAGCTAAAAGGCTTTGGGTCACCGTGGACGGGCAGGGGCCTCGACGCGGCTAGACACGAGACACATACATTACGCGACCTCGCCCTGGTGGCCGCACACGTTGGTTGCGGCCGACGCGGGCCGCGGGCAAGTGCTTGTAAGGGAGCCTTGCCTCTCTTGTACGAGAAAGGACGCGTAATGAAGATCATTAAAGCTAAAGACTACGAGGATATGAGCCGCAAGGCCGCTAATATCATCTCGGCCCAGGTTATCCTCAAGCCCGACTGTGTGCTGGGCCTTGCCACCGGCTCCACCCCGATCGGTGCCTACAAGCAGCTCGCTGCTTGGTACAAGAAGGGCGACGTCGACTTTGCCGAGGTCAGCACCTACAACCTGGACGAGTATCGCGGCCTTTCGCACGACGATCCCCAGAGCTATCACTACTTCATGCGTGAGAACTTCTTCGATCACATCAACATCGACCTGAACAACACGCATGTGCCCGACGGTTCCAACCCCGACGCCGCCGCTGCCTGCTCTGAGTACGACAAGATTGTCGCCGACGCCGGTTACCCGGATCTGCAGCTGCTCGGCATTGGCAACAACGGCCACATCGGCTTCAACGAGCCCGATGACCACTTCTCCAAGGGCACGCACTGTGTCGACCTCACCGAGAGCACCATTCAGGCCAACAGCCGCCTGTTCGACAGCATCGACGATGTTCCCCGTCAGGCCTACACCATGGGCACCCAGACCATCATGTATGCCCGCATGATCCTGGTCGTCGCCAACGGCGAGGCCAAGGCTCAGGCCGTGCATGACATGTGCTATGGTCCGGTTACGCCCGAGTGCCCGGCTTCGATCCTGCAGCTGCACACCAACTGCGTTGTCGTTGCCGACGAGGCCGCTCTTTCGCTCTGCGAGTAACGCGAATTCTGCAGCTCGACATAGCCTTGCCTAAGGCCTCCGCTTTGCGGGGGCCTTTTTGTTATCCCTTTCTGTCCACTTGACCAAAATCTTGCCGCAAGCTTGACGAATGCCGGACGCCCAACAGTTTGATTCATTCCATATCAGATTCTATGCAAAAAAGCCACTAAAAGGTCGTAGACGGTAGCGGGTGCTAGGCGAGTTGAATGACATGGCTGAACCTTGTTCATCTGCGTTACACTGCCGCTTAGATGGGACAAGCTGACAAGCTCATTTACCTGCTTAAAGACCGATTAGTCAGGGGATTAATAACAATCGGCCCTCGCTGTACAAAAACTTGCCGCTTTCGTACCAAAAGACAACCTAAAACACAAGGTCGCTCTATTCATAGCGCGGCTTGTATGGTCTTGCGGCTACAGTGTCCATACGGTCGAGTTGAGGAGCGGGCATGGTAAACGATTTGAGCGGTATAGACGACCTCGAGCTGATGCCGCTGGGCGGAGGCTATATGGTGCGACGCGAACGCTTGATGAATGAGCTTATCGCCAAGGGCCGAAAGGCCGGCATCGTGGTTCTTTATGCGCCCGACGGGTTTGGGAAGACCTCGGTGCTGCTGCAGTACACCCATGAGGTTAAATGCGATCCGACGCGAGGCCCCGTGCGGATTATCGAGGCCGATCGCGCCACTGGGCGCGAGGTGTTTATGCAGCTCGAGGTGGTTACCGAAGAACTCAAAGACAAACCGCATTCCCTTATCGCGATTGATAATGTGCCAAACCTCGATCAGCACGATACCGAGGACCTCATCGACAGGATTCGCGGCCTGCGCGCTATGGGGATAGGGGTCTTTATCTCCTGCCGTCCTTCAAATCGTCAGCTGATTCATGGGCTGGGCGATTCGGTTAAGATCAATGCGCAGATGCTCAAGGTGCATGCCTATGAGTATTCGGCGTGGGCATCGGCGTTTTCGATCAGCACATCGCTCGACTTCTATCAGCTCACGCAGGGCGTGCCCGAGCTCGTTTCGGCATTGCAGACGGGTCTGTATGGCCAAGGCGACGTAGCCGGCCTGCTCGAAAACGAGATTGTCAACGTATATGGCGCGGCGCTTGCCGATCTGGCTTCGCTCGACAATAATGCGCTGTTTTGCGTGGCATGTCTCATGGTTTTGATGGGCGAGGGCAATATCTCGGAACTCGAGGCTTGCGGGGTGAGACTGTCGATGGTCGACCAGTCCTACTTTGTACGCGACTACCCGATCTTTGGCTTGGATCCCGCCGAGCGGAGTTTTACGTGTCTGGGCACGGAGGATAACGGACGCTTGCGCTTGCGCAAGTTGGTGGCCGAGGTTCGCCCCGAGCTTGTTCCGAGGGCGGCCCGGATTTTGCTTAAGGCGGGTAGATGCGATGCGGCGATGGGCCTGGCGGACGCCTTTTTGGACCGTGAAGCGGTCCTTGAACTTGCTGGGCAGTATGGGGTCGATCTGGCTCTGACGGGGCACGGGGCCGATATCTGCCGAGCAGCGCTGGGCACGATCGATGCCGACGATCCGGCTCCAGAGCCAACGCCTGCCGAGGCGCTCGGCGTATATCTGGCGGCGGTCAGCGTGTCCAATACAAAGCTCGCTCGCTATATGGCATCGGTCATCGAGCGCGGGGGCGAACGGGCGGCCTGCGAAATAGACCCTGTTTCATGGAGGGCGGCCCAGACACTGACGGCTGTTTGCTATGGGGACAACGGGCTTGGGCTTCCTACGAACCTGGCCGTGCCAGAAATCGAGACATCCCATACCGCACTCGATATGTTGTCTGCGCATATCGAGGTCAAGCGCTGTCTGACCGAGCGGGGAGATGACGGCGGCGTTCTACAGCAGCTCAAAACGAGCAAGGCCTACGACTGCGAGCTCGATGTCGCGGGGATTGTTATACGGGCCGATAGCATGCTGGTGGAGCTCTTTGACGGGTCGTTTGCGGGAACCGACGAGCGCGACGACGAGATGACGGTGGTGCGGGAGGCGCTCGACGTACGTGGGCTTAAGGCGATGGCTATCTGGGTGCGCATGGTGCTGGCGGCACGGCGGCTCCTTTCCGGCTTGCCGGTAACCGATGACGCGGCGTTCAACGAGCTCGATCGTTTTGCCGTGCGCATGCGCGACAACCAGATTCAGCTGTTTGGTCTGTTGCTAGAAGGCTGGCAGTCGCTGGCAGAGGGACGGCCGGTTAATGCAAAGTTCCGTGCGGTCCAAGTGCTCAAACTTGCCGAGGAGTCGATTGCGTACATGCGCGATAACGCATTGCTGCTGGAGCGCGCGGCATATCTGCGTAACACCTCGATGGTTTCGGTACGCGAGGAAGCGGAGTTGCTCGATATAAGCCAGACGCAGGTTGGTGGAGCGGAGGCCTGGATGGTGGCGCTGCATTTGGCCTGTGCAGGCCGAGACAGCGACCTTGCGGCCTGGATGTCCATGAATCGTGCGGGGATTCTAGAACCATCGTATCGGCTCTTTGCGCGCCTTGCCATGCATTGTCTGGGCGAGCCGGCGGCCAGGATACGCAAGAAGCTTCCCGTGCGCGAGCTGTCGCGGTACTCGCTGCGCGACGATTTGGAAGGGGAGGGCGAGCGCCTATTCCAGGCCGGCGAGGTTGAAGCCGTTGATACCATCGACCATATCGAGATTCGCATGTTTGGTGCGTTTCGCGCCGAGCGCGACGGGTTTCCCATCACGGACAAAATGTGGCGCCGCAAGAAGGCGGCGACACTTGCCGAGCGGCTTGCGCTGGGCATGGATGCGCTCGTCGATCGTGAGACGCTGGCCATGGAGCTGTGGCCCCATGCCGAGTTCAATAGCGCCCGCAACAACCTGTACTCGACGATATCGCGCTTGCGGTCGGCTTTGGGGCCGACGCCGGACGGCAAGTCGTGTGTGCTCATCCAAAATGAATGCATTGGGCTCAACGGCGACTACGTCAAGACCGATGTACGGCTGTTTGACCAGATAAGCCGCGAGGTTTTGGGAAATCGCACGGGTGCGCGCGGGCCCCATTTAGTTGAGCTGTGCCTTAAGATTGAGCAGCTTTATGCCGGACCGCTGTATGTTCCCAATGGCTGTAATCCCACCTACTTTTTGCGTATGCGACGCATTATGCAGTCAAAGTACATCGATTGCATGATTAAGGGAGCAAATGCCGCTCTAGAAGAAAACGATCTGCAGTCGGCGATTTGGCTGGCGGAGTCGGGGCTTCGGCAAGAAACGGCACGTGAGGATATGGTGCGCTGCGCCATGCACGTCTACAGTGCGGCGGGGCGGCGGCGCGATATCGTCGAGCTATACAGCGGGCATATGCACCATCTGAGGGAGCAGGTCAATGGCGTGCCCGAGCCCGAGACCCGGCGTCTATACGAGCGCTTGGTGGAGGGGCGGCTCAATCGCGTGCTGGTCGAGCGATAAAAAACGGGCGCCCGAAGTACTTGGGCACCCGTAAGCTTGCTATGTGTTGGCTCGCCGGTTTATTGGCTCTTAGACGAGCTTGATCTTCTCGATGTCCTTGCGCGAGGACTCGCGATACAGCGAGAACTTGCGGCCGATGACCTGGACGACCTCGGCGTGGCAGCGCTCAGCGAGCTCTTCGGCGGCTTCGCGGGCGGAAAGGCTGGAGCCATCGAGCACGGAGCACTTAACGAGCTCGTGCTTCTCCAGGTAGGCGACCGTCTGCTCGACGGTGCCCTCGTTAACGTCGGACTTGCCGATGATGATGGCGGGGTTGAGGTGATGGGCCATGCTGCGAAGCTGCTTGACCTGTGCTCCTGTCAGTGCCATGGGTTCTCGCTTTCTATGTATGGGGCGCCCCGCGACGGGGCCTTAATCTACGTGAGCTGTCCCACGATAGCGCAGGAACGGCGCGGTGTGGAGCGCGTTCGCCCAGTTCGCAAAGAATGCGGATGCCGAGTGAGTGGGCGGTGCGGGCTGCGAACAGGCTATGAGCTGGGCGCAGAGACCGGCTCCCATGCAATAAACGCCCAACGAACCTTACGGATATGGTCGAGCATATAGCGCCCCTGCGGCACGCCCTTGGAGCCCGGCTCACCGGCATGGGGGTTCTCAATCATGTGTTGAGCGATGTAGTCGCGCAGGCGGTCGATTTTATCCTCGTTGCCGTGCTCGAGCATACGGGAAAAATCTGCTACGCCCGCCTCAAGGCTATCGAAGGTGTCGCGACGGGGCGATTCAAAGTACGTAACCTGCGGCAGGGCACCCATCTGAATGAGGATATTAAAAGCATACACAAAGCCATTACTGCAGGTAACCGAGGCGCCGATGGCGTTCATCAGGTGCAGGTCATAGCGCGGGCTGGAGTTGGCGACCATCGTGACAGCGCAACGCCGACGAGCCGTACGATCAAGCTTGGCAAGCGCGCCTTTTAGGTTGGTCGTCGTAACCGACCGACTGGCAAAGGCAACATCTACCGCTTTTGCGATCGGTCCAACCAAATACCAGTCATCATCCCAAGCAAGCTCAAGCGGCGT
>CATWQC010000046.1 GCA_958352845.1 uncultured Collinsella sp. | reverse complement strand
CCCTCGTCGGCGACCTTGTCGGCGAGCGCGGTCATCTTCTTGCCGGTCTCGTAGACGTTCTTGCCGTCCTCGACGTAGCCCTCCTGACTAAAGTGCATGATCTCGATCTTCTCGGTTTCCTTCATGGCTTTTCCTTTCTGTCCTGCACGCGACTCTATACATCGCGTTTCTTTTCGATACCAATTATAGACATACACCTAACGTGTTTTTAATACCACTTTTCAATCTGCTCCAATCCTCGGTGAACGGTCGAAATTCTCTGGTGAGTGATATTAAATTAGAATTTGATGTATAGCTAACGCCCCTGGCGTCTCCCTTGTGTGACAAAGAACAGCGTTCCTACCAGCGCAATAATGGTCGATGCCCCAAACAGTACCGCCTGGACGCCCAAAACCTCCGCCAAAAACGGAGCCGCCAGCAGCGGCAGCACGCCGGCGCTCATCAGGCCAAAACGCACAAAGCCGGTAATGCGCCCCAGGTATTTGATGTCGGCGCGCTCCTGAATCAAGATCATCTGCAGCGGTTCCAGGAATCCCCAGGCCAGACCGTTAATCGCCTGGCCGATAATCGCGACCCCCAGCATATCGGTGCCCACGTACACCATGGACCCAATGCCCACGGCCATGAGCGCGCCAAGCAACAATCGCAGGTTGACATGGCGAGCAGAAAGCTTGGTCAGGATGAACGCGCCCACCGAGGAAGTGAGGCCCACGACCGAGGACAGCCAGCCCAGCCAGACGATATCCACGTTGAGCACATCGCGATAGAACAACGACTCCAGCGAATCGAACGCGCCAAACGCAAAGAAACCCAAAAAGCCCGAGATAAAGATGAGACGCAGGTCGTGGTCGCGAAACGTAAGTCGCGCACCCTCGGCCATGCCGCCCAGAATACCGCCCTTCGGCCTCTCCCCTTTTGCGGGAGCAACACGCTCGTGACAGCCCAAGGAGAGCACGGCCGCCACACCCATCATGCCCGCCATGAGCAGATAGACCGATTGCGTGGCAAAACAGCTCACGATGGCACCGCCGAGCAGCGGGCCGGCGGTATAGGCGATATTGCTGTAGAACACCATGAGGCCGTTCACGCGGGTACGGCCCTCGGTGGTCGACTCCAGGTATCCCGGAAACGCATGCGTGCAGGTGTTGATAAAGCCGCCCGCAAGTCCCAAGACGCACGCGGCAAACACAAGCCCGGGGACAGACAACGGCGCCAACCCCACGCCAAGCGATAGCACAGCCGTAATCACGCACGTCACAAATGACGTCCGGCGCGGTCCAAAGCGGTCGATGACCGAGCCCGACACCATATTGCCCACCGACGTCATAAGATTGCGCACGAGCGTAATGGCGGCAACCAAAAAGGCCGTGCCGGCCAGATCATACGTGGCCGCACCGATAAGCCCCAAAAAGTAGACCGCGTTGTTGGCGCACCACTGCAGGGACTCAATAAGAATCAGCTTGACCTCTGCCGGCGTCAGACGCATTGCTTCGCGATCCTTCGCGAACATACGAACTCCTTCTATACAAAAAGGGGATGGAGGGCATAGGCCTGCTCCATCCCCTTTCCAGGTTGCAACGAAAATCTATGCAGCCGGGCCCTTACGCCAGCACGCCGAAGAACGCGCCGATGATGCCCACGACCATGGTGGCCACGATCAGCACCATGGGGTTGATCTTCTTGGACAGCAGCCAGTAGTACAGCCAGAAGGCGATCATGCCGAGCATGCCGGGCATGATGCCGTCCAGGATGTCCTGGAGGGTCTGGGCGTCGTCGCCCGAGCCGATGGCCACCGGGATGCTGGCCCAGAACATGTCCTTGCACATGGCGCCCACGACCATGACGCCCACGATGCCCACGCAGGTCATGATCTTCTGCATGAGGCCGGTCCTCTGGGCCTCGTCCAGGAAGCCCACGCCCAGCTCGTAGCCCTTGACGGCGCCCCAGATGCGCAGCGCGAAGCCGGGGACGTTGTAGATGAGCAGGAAGGCGATGGGGCCGAAGGGGTTGCCGGCCTGGCACAGGCTGATGCCCACCGCGGCGGCGACCACGCGCAGCGTCGACAGGAAGATGGAGTCGCCGATGCCGGACAGCGGGCCCATGAGGGCGGCCTTGACGTCGTTGACGCTCTCGGGCTCGATCTCGCCGCGGGCGACCTTCTCCTCCATGGCCATCGCGATGCCGCCGACGAACGGGGCGAACTGGACGGTGATGTTGAAGAACGCGCAGTGGCGGTGCAGGGCCGCGGCGTAGTCGTCGGGGCGGCCGGCGTAGATCTTCTTCAGCATGTTGGCGACCATCAGGCAGAAGGCGATGTTCATCTGCTTGTAGTAGGTCCAGGAGAACTCCATGCCCAGGGCGCCGACGTTGACGGCGCTCTTGACGAGGTCGGAGCGCGTGATCTTGTTCTCGGGACTAGAAGTCATCGTCCTCATCCCCTTCCGCGGAGAGCTGGGGCTGGGCTCCGCCCAGGCCGAGCAGGTCGAACTTGTCGATGCCGATGATGATGGCGATCAGGGCGACGCCCAGGACGGGCACGTTGGCGTAGGAGCACAGCAGGAAGCCCAGGAAGTAGAAGGGCACGAGCTGCTTGGTGAGCACCAGGCGGCCGAGCATGGCGAAGCCCATGGCAGGCAGGATGTTGGCGGCAACGCCGCAACCGTCGATCACAAAGGTCGGGATGAAGTCGAGCAGGCCCTGGATGGCGTCGGAGCCCAGGTAGAATGCGCCGCCGCACAGCAGGAAGTACTCAAGGCAGCCAAAGAGGCCCATGCTCCAATGTGCCGCGTAGATACCCTTGAGGTTGCCCTTGGCAGCGCACTTGTCAGCAATGTCAACAATGATCGAGAATCCAGCATCCGTAATGTTGCCGATCGTCAGCGCAAGGACGGCGATGGGCATGGCGAGTGCGATGGCCGTCTCGGTACCCTGACCGAGCTGAATGGCAAACGCGCAGGCGAGCACGCCGCCGACGGTTTCGTTAGGCGGTACGTAGGCGCCGATGGAGATCGAGCCCATGAACAGCAACTCCAGGCTGGCGCCGACGGCAAGGCCGGTCTGCAGGTCCCCCAGCACCAGGCCCACGAGCGGGCACAGGACGATGGGGCGGAACGCGTAGAGGGTGCCGAGCTGGTAGTCGAGGCATCCAAACGCTCCGACTAAGCCGACGAGGATTGCTTGGACAAGCATAATTCCTCCCAATAAGGAATCTCGAACCGTCGTCACTCCCGTCGCGCGCGTTGTTGATATCAATTCCGGGAGTTCGATTACACGGCCCGAAGCGTACCTGGTGTGCTGCTAACACCCATGCCAGGCACAAATGATTTGATACCAATTATAGATATGCAGGTTCTTACTATTTAATACCACTCGCTCAGCGGGGTGTTTTTTACCGTAAACGGCAGACGTATCCCATCAGGCGCGCTCTTTGTTTCGATGGCGGACAAGCGCCACCAGAAAGCCATCGCCAAAGGCATCGGATGCCAAGTTGGCCACAATCACCAAAACGATAATCGCCGCGCCCAAAAACTCGTTCCAGCGAAAGACCTCGCCAAAGAGGAGCGCCGACCAGCAGGGAGCGAGCACGACCTCGCTCATGCAGACCAAGTTGGCCGCAAACGCGTTAGTGCGCGCAATCCCCTTGGCATACAGCACGCTCGCAAGGCCACTGCAAAAAAGGCCGTGCACCAGCATGAGCCCCCACTCAAATGGTCTCACGGAGTCTAGGGCGCCGGCAAAATAGACGATCGGCAGCATTGAGATACCGCAGGAGATGAGCGAGGACACCATGGGCGACGCATCGGGGCGAGAGTTCAAAAAGAAACACAGCCCAAAGGTGGCGCCCGAAATGACGGCAAGCAGGTTGCCGAGCATGCCCTCGGCACTCAAATCGCCTAAAAAGAAAAGTCCCATACCCGTAAAAGCAACCACCACGGAGGCAATCTTCGCAGGCGAGGGCAACGTGCGAGTTGCGAGCGATTGATACACGATAACGAAAATCATCGAGGTGTACTGCAGGACGATCGCGTTGCCGACCGTCGTGAGCTGGTTGGCAAAGTTAAACGTGGTGCCCGTCACGAAGTTGCAGACGGCCACAAGGACAATAAGACGGCTGACGCGGAGGACGGGCCTGCCAACGAGCAGGATAAAGAGCGCCATAAATATTGCCGTAACGGCACCGATCAAAAGAGCTGACTGCGAATTGGCGCGAACGAGGATGCCGATAAAACTCCACAAGAGCGCCGTGCCAAATAGATACATCGCCCCGCTCACGCCATTATCGGGTGGATTGTCAGATCGAATCACGAAGCACCTCCAGCTAGCTTTCGGTAATAAAAAACGGCGACCGCAATGGGTCGCCGTTTCCCTTGGGGGCAGAATAGAACGCAGGAACCTACGCCAGCACGCCGAAGAACGCGCCGATGATGCCCACGACCATGGTGGCCACGATCAGCACCATGGGGTTGATCTTCTTGGACAGCAGCCAGTAGTACAGCCAGAAGGCGATCATGCCGAGCATGCCGGGCATGATGCCGTCCAGGATGTCCTGGAGGGTCTGGGCGTCGTCGCCCGAGCCGATGGCCACCGGGATGCTGGCCCAGAACATGTCCTTGCACATGGCGCCCACGACCATGACGCCCACGATGCCCACGCAGGTCATGATCTTCTGCATGAGGCCGGTCCTCTGGGCCTCGTCCAGGAAGCCCACGCCCAGCTCGTAGCCCTTGACGGCGCCCCAGATGCGCAGCGCGAAGCCGGGGACGTTGTAGATGAGCAGGAAGGCGATGGGGCCGAAGGGGTTGCCGGCCTGGCACAGGCTGATGCCCACCGCGGCGGCGACCACGCGCAGCGTCGACAGGAAGATGGAGTCGCCGATGCCGGACAGCGGGCCCATGAGGGCGGCCTTGACGTCGTTGACGCTCTCGGGCTCGATCTCGCCGCGGGCGACCTTCTCCTCCATGGCCATCGCGATGCCGCCGACGAACGGGGCGAACTGGACGGTGATGTTGAAGAACGCGCAGTGGCGGTGCAGGGCCGCGGCGTAGTCGTCGGGGCGGCCGGCGTAGATCTTCTTCAGCATGTTGGCGACCATCAGGCAGAAGGCGATGTTCATCTGCTTGTAGTAGGTCCAGGAGAACTCCATGCCCAGGGCGCCGACGTTGACGGCGCTCTTGACGAGGTCGGAGCGCGTGATCTTGTTCTCGGGACTAGAAGTCATCGTCCTCATCCCCTTCCGCGGAGAGCTGGGGCTGGGCTCCGCCCAGGCCGAGCAGGTCGAACTTGTCGATGCCGATGATGATGGCGATCAGGGCGACGCCCAGGACGGGCACGTTGGCGTAGGAGCACAGCAGGAAGCCCAGGAAGTAGAAGGGCACGAGCTGCTTGGTGAGCACCAGGCGGCCGAGCATGGCGAAGCCCATGGCAGGCAGGATGTTGGCGGCAACGCCAAAGCCAGCAAGGACAAAGGGCGGGATGAAGTCGAGCAGGCCCTGGATGGCGTCAGCACCCAGATAGAACGACAGCGAGCACAGCAGGAACGCCATGATGATACCGGTCAAACCGATCAGGAAGTGCATCGCATAGACACCCTTAAGGTTGCCCTGGGCAGAGAAAACATCGGCGCGGTCAACCAAAATCGGCAGGGCAGCGTTGAGGATGTTCTTGATGGCAAGGCACAGCGTGGCGATGGGCATGGCAAGCGCGATGGCTGCCTCGGTGCTCTGGCCCAGCTGGATAGCGAAGGCGCAGGCGAGCACGCCGCCGATCGTCTCATCAGGCGGCACGTAGGCGCCGATGGAGATCGAGCCCATGAACAGCAGCTCCAGACTCGCACCGATCGCGAGGCCGGACTGCAGGTCCCCCAGCACCAGGCCCACGAGCGGGCACAGGGCGATGGGGCGGAACGCATAGAGCGTACCGAGCTGGCAGTCGAACTTACCAAATGCGGCGATAAGTCCGATGAGGATTGCTTGGGTAAGCATATATCCCCCTTTCCTAATAGGACACTACGAAGAGCTCAGACTCTTCGAAATTGAACGCCTAGAGCACGCTGGCGCAGTCGACCTTGGGGTCATCGGCCAGGGGTCGAATCTCGACCTCGACGCCACGATCCAGCATCTCGCGCACATCGGCTTCCTCGGCCGCGGTCAGGAAGATCTGACGAGAGACCTGACGAGCATCGGGACGCTTCTCGTCCTTTGGCTTGGTGTTGCCCAGGTTGACCGACTTGATCTGCGGGCAGCCCTCAACAAGCTGCTTTGCCTCAGCAATAGTGGCGACACAGATGATCATCTTGTACTTGTCGGTCACGCCCGAGTTGATAGCTTCGATTGCATGCTCCATATCTTTGATGACGAGCTTGCAGCCGGCAGGCTTGCCCATCTTGAGCGTCGTCTTCCACACCGGGTCGTTAGCGACCTTATCGCCCACGCAGAAGATGCAGTTGGAGCCAAGGCCCTGAACCCAGGAAACTGCGACCTGGCCATGAAGCAGGCGATGGTCAACGCGAAGTAGCTGAATCATAATGTGACCCCCCAAAGGTCTTGTGCCGTCTTACGGCGTGTCAGTAGGTGCTGCGGATTAGAACTCTTCTTCCTCGTCGCCATCGACCAAAAGATCGTTGACAAACTTCACGCGCGTATCGTCCGCAGCGACGATGGCGCGAATCGTCTCCTCAACCGGCGCCGACTCGTCAGAGAACAGCAGCTGGATGAGGAGAGGAAGGTTCATGTTGGTAACGAGGTACGTGCGGGGACGCGTCTGGACGATCTTGGTGAACTCGTTGTTGACGCTGCCGCCAAAGAGGTCGGTGCAGACAACGACATCATCGTCAGCAGACATGCCTGCCAGCAGTTTTTGGGCCTCCTCGGCCACGTCCATGCGGCCATCGACGAACATCGAAAGATCGTGGACGTTGTCGCGAGCGCCCGAGAGCAGCTCGACGCTCTCCTTGATGCCGGTAGCGAAGTGCGCATGGCTGGCGATGATGTACTGTCTCATTCTGTGTTCCTCTCAATAGCCCGGCACGGTCCCACACCCGTTTTTTAGTAGTCGAACTGGTGATAGTAGCGACGATACTTGAGGTTGTGCTTGGTGACCGTCTCGTAGTAGCGAGCCAGGCGGTCGGTCACGAGCACCGTCAGAATCCACGGGGAGACGATGACGCGGAACTCGTCGTCAAGGCCGGGGATCGCGAACTCGGCGGTGTCGA
>CATWQC010000045.1 GCA_958352845.1 uncultured Collinsella sp. | reverse complement strand
ATTTGCCCGTATGGTCGCACTGCAAAAGGAGTCGGCGGACTGGCAGCTGTAGGAAAGGGGACCAAGATTTCCAAAGGTTAACTTTGGTTGACCATAATAGTTCGACTAAACTAGTCTCAAAAGCGTGCTCGAGCAAACTAATGAACTCGGGTGCTAAGGCACCATGCCGCGCTTGTGCGGCAAAAGGGAGAAGCAACATGAAGAAGTCGACTTTTAACACCCTGCTTGTCGGTGGCGGTTTTCTGCTTGGCACGGCCGGCATCAAGCTGCTTACCAGCGCTCCGGTCAAGAATGCCTGCGTGCAGGGCATTGCGTGCGGCATGCGCATCAAGAACGGCTACCAGGACATGGTTGAGCAGGCCAAGGCCGAGGTCGACGATATGGTTGCCGAGGCTGCCTATCTCACCCAGAGCGAGGCCGCTGCGGACAAGGCAGCCGAGTAGCGCTCCCAGGCATAAACAATGAGATTCTCGATTATTAGCGAGATCCCCGGCAGGACCCGTCTTCAATTGGCGGGTCCTGTGCCAGAGAGCGATCTCGATGCACTTCTTAAGCTCAGCGGCGATATCGACGGCGTGCACAAGGTGCGCGTTTACGGCCGTATTGGCCAGATGGCGCTGGAGTACGACGAGCCGCGCCGCGCGAGCGTGCTCGACGCCTTGGGCGCACTCGATGCTCAAGCTATCGCCGATGCCAAGTCGGGCTACGTGATGCAACTCGAGCCGCGCAAGCATAAACTCGTTATGGACCTGGCGACACTCGTCGGTGCCCATTACGCACGTCGCTGGTTCTTGCCGACGCCTCTGCGTGCGGTGTTTGTCGTGGCCGGTTACATGGCATTTTTGCGCGCTGCCCTTCATGAGCTGGCGCAGCCGCGCCTGACCGTTCCTGTGCTCGACGCTTCGGCCATCGGCATTTCGTTCGTCAAGCGCGACGTCGACACCGCGGGCCAGACGATGTTCCTGCTCAACGTGGGCGAGCTGCTCGAGGACTACACCCGCGCCATGAGCGAAAACGAGCTCATCAACTCGCTGCTCGATGTGCCCGACAAGGCGCAAAAGGTCGTCGGCGACACCGAGGTGAGCGTTGCTGCGACCGAGCTCGAGCCCGGCGATCTGGTCGCCGTACGCACCGGCATGTCCATCTGCATTGACGGTGTGGTCGAACAGGGGAGCGCCATGGTCAACCAGGCGACCCTGACCGGCGAGCCGCTTGCCGTCGAGCGCAGCGCAGGCGACGACGTGTTCGCCGGAACTGTCGTGGAAGACGGCAGCATCTTGGTGCGCGTGCGCGCCAACACGGCGCAGACCAAGCTGCGCTCGATCGTCTCGCTCGTGCAGACCGCCGACTCACTCAAGTCCGAGGGTCAGTCGCATATGGAGGACCTTGCCAACAAGATCGTCCCGTGGAACTTCCTGCTCGCGGGCCTGGTTGCGCTTACCACCCGCAGCCTCATCAAGACCTCAGCGGCACTGATGGTCGACTACTCGTGCGCACTCAAGCTCACGGGTTCCGTTGCCGTCATGACCGCCATGAGCGATGCAGCCAAGATGGGGGTGATGGTGAAGGGCGCGAAGTACTTTGAGTCGTTTGCCAAGGCCGATACCATCGTGTTTGATAAGACCGGCACGCTCACCGAGGCGCAGCCGCGTCTTGCCTGCGTGCTCACCACCGATGGCTGGAGCGAGGACGAGGTTCTGCGCCTTTCCGCCTGCTTAGAGGAGCATTTCCCGCATCCGGTGGCACGCGCCGTGGTCAATGCGGCACGCGAGCGCGGGCTCGAGCACCGCGAGCGTCACGCTGCGGTCGAGTACATCGTGGCGCACGGCATCGCTTCGTCCATTGAAGGGCGTCGCGCCATCATCGGTTCCGCGCACTTTGTATTTGAGGACGAGGGCGCGCAGCTCGAGTCCGACATTAAGGAGCGCATTGAGTCCCAGATGCAGGGCCTGTCGCCGCTGTATCTGGCGGTCGATGGCACCGTTGTGGGCGTGCTCGGCATCGAGGATCCGCTCAAGCCCGGGGTCCGCGAGGCCATCGCCGACTTGCACGCGTTGGGCGTAAAGCACGTGGTCATGCTCACGGGCGACTCGGAACGCACGGCCGAGCGCATTGCTCGCGAGGCAGGTGTCGACGAGTTTAAGGCCGAGCTACTGCCCGAGGACAAGTACGCGTATGTTGAGCGCATTAAGGGCGAGGGGCGCCACGTTGCCATGGTGGGCGACGGCGTCAACGACTCACCGGCGCTGGGTCTGGCCGATGTTGGTCTGGCCATGGGCGGTGGAAGTGACATCGCCAAGGAGGTCGCCGACATCATCCTGACCGATACTGATCTGGCTGCAATCGTGCGTCTACGCCGCATGAGTCAGGGGCTTATCGACCGTCTGACGAGTTCGTATTCCAAGGTGATGCTCACCAACTCGGCGCTGTTGGCATTGGGCATTACCGGCATGATCACTCCGCAGACGTCGTCACTGCTGCACAACGGCTCGACGATCGCCTACAGCTTGGGCAACGCGAAGGCATATCTGCGCTAGCGTTTTCGATTGAGTATATGGCCTGCACTCGGGCGGCACCGCAGCCGCCAGGGTGCAGGCCTTCTTTTGTTTGACGAGATGTTAGCTCGGATATATGCTCGTGCTAGCAATGCTAGTAAATGCTGAAGGTGAGGTTGAGATGGCTACCGTTGGCGACATGGCGCAGGTAAATGTTCGCGTAGATCGCTCGGTTAAAGAGCACGCCGAGGAAGCACTGCAGCTTTCGGGCAGGTCACTGCCCGAGCTCATCAAAAAGGTCGTGGCCAAGGTCGCGCAGGGTGGCGGGCAGTGTGAGGAAGTGCTGTCTGCCGTTGATGGCCGGCAACAGACCGTCGCGCCCGATACTCCGTTCGCCACATCATGGGCGGCGGCGGATCAGCTTTACGCGGACCTGGGCATCGCTACGTCGCCCGTATCCGACGATCGCGATTGGGACGTAATCTATTCCGACGCCATGGATGAGCATTATCGCCAAAAGGGGATGATCCAGTGAGTGGGGCGCCTCTCAAGATCATGGTAGACGCCAACGTATGGGTCGATTCGTTTTGCGTCGACCATGCCGAGTCGCTTGCCGCGCGTGCGTTTATTGGGCAGGCGACGGAGACGGGGGCGTTGCTGTTCTTCCCGGTGCATATCGCTAAGGACGTGCTGTACGTTGTCCAACACGAGCTGAAGCGAAGCGTTCTTGCCAGCGGGGGAGCGCTCGACGAGGCTTCTGCCCGCGCGATTGGCGATGCGGCGTTGGCGTTTGTGCGGAACATGACCGAAAACGCCACGGCCGTGGGTGCAGATGCGTCGGACCTTTGGCTGGCCGACAAATACTTAGCGCTCCATCGCGATTACGAGGACAACTTGGTGCTTGCCGCGTGCAAGCGCGCGCAGGTCGATTACTTGGTGACCAACGATCGCAAGCTGCTCGAACATGCCGATCTTGCAGCAAAGACCCCGCGCCAAATGATGCCGATTCTTGCTTTGGCCGAACGCGGTGGCGCGGCTATCGGTTGACGCGAACTGTTTGCGGGCCTCTTGGACGACGATGCGCCAAGGGACCCGCGTCTGCTATTTACAAAAGCTCGGCCTTGATGGCGGGGCTTTCTGCGAGCTGCTCGGCTGCCTTTTCGTCGGAGCTGTCGAGTGCTGCCAGACTGCGGTAGACCCACTCGTTGACCTGGGTGTTCTTGACGCCTGCGGTCTGCATAAGGGCGCCTACCTCGCGGATTGCTGCGAACAGATCGGCCTTGGGCCCCGCGAGCTCGACCTCGATACCGTGGTAGGCGGCCACGCCGCGGTTCTCGCTCACGTGGTCGATAAAGCCCTCGACGGTCTCAAGCTGCTGGGCGAGAGCTGCATCATCGTCAGCGTCCAGCGCGACGAGTGCGTTCGATACCGTGAGGGCGGGATGTCCGCAGGGGACAAAGCCTTCGATGACATCCATAGCTTCGGTAATGGTTGAGCCCAGGCCTGCGAGGGCATTGACGAGTTGCTGCTTGGTATCCATAACGGTCCTTTCGACGGGTCAATTTTGCTTGGCGAAAATATACGTGACGCGATCGGTAGCAAAAGTGTGAAGTGCGGCGCACATTGGGGTCTTCACAGCTCGTGCATAGAACAGCTGTCCGCTTTCAGAACGTGGTAAGATAACACTCCACAAGCGGGGCTCACCCCGCATGTTCCTTGAAAAGTCGACGGGTGTTGGGCGCTCGTGTCCAATGCCATCCAGACTTTCCCGACATTCGGGGGCGACTGGTTTCGACACGATAGCTCTGAGAGAGGAAGCAAGCCGAGGTCTCCTCGCCTCGTTAAACAGGGGTACCGTCAAATTGAATTGACAACAACTCTTCTTTTGAGCCTATGGCTCTCGCTGCTTAATTTATAGCGGCGCGTCAACCCGGTGATTTCCCCGCCACCGGTGCGACGTCATTTTAGGGGAATGCTCCTGCGCACGTAATCGGTATGGCGCAGGCTAAGACCGAACCGGTTAGGACGCCGCGAGCGTGTCGCTGCGCGCAAAGCGTCCGAGACTAAACCAGCGATTGAGCTTGGAGATGCCAATCAGGGGGCTTTCGTGGACCGGAGTTCGATTCTCCGCGCCTCCACCATAAGTAACAGGCAGGTAGATATTTATATCTACCTGCCTTTTTATTTCTAGTCCGTACCGCGGAGAATCGAACTCTATGCAGGGCGCGGGCGTAAAGAAAACGCGTAAGCGTTTTTAGCCCGCGGGCGAGGACGCCGGCAGGCGGCCGAAGCCGGTGCGGATTTGCGAAGCAAATACGCAGATTCTCCGCGCAAAGCCTCGACCCTATATAGATGCGATGGCGATCAGATGACAGCCGGCAATGCCCCGCGCCGACGTCATCCTCGTACCGCGGAGAATCGAACTCTATGCAGGGCGCGGGCGTAAAGAAAACGTCGCGGCAGCGCAGAGTGGGATGCGCTTTCCCAATGGCGGCCCAGGCGGAAAGCCCATCCCGGAATCCGCGCTCAGACTGGGACGTAGTTTCCGGATGATGCCTCAAGCGGAAACTGCGACCCGGAATCGAGCCGTAAAGTGGGATATGCTTTCCCAATGGCGCCTCAAGCGGAAACCACATCCCGGAATCCTCATTCGGAATGGGATGCAATTTCCAAATGAATGGCTAGCGGAAAGTTCATCCCGGAATCCCGCCTCAAACTGGGACACACTTTCCGCTTCACCTGACGCCTCGAAAAACCTGCGCGCCCTCCATCCCAAAACTGGGTAGAAGAAGGCCAAAACGCAATCGCAGGAGGTCAACATGACTGCAGAAGATAAGGCAAAGAACGCTGGCAAGGTCGCGCTCGTTTTGGAGGGCGGCAGCTTCCGCGGGCAGTTTACTGCGGGCGTGCTCGACGTTCTCATGGAGGCCGGCGTCGAGATTCCGGCTGTCTACGGTGTATCGGCCGGCGCCCTCAACGGCGTGAACTACAAGTCGCACCAGATCGGCCGCGCCAACCGCATCAACCTGGCTTTCTGCAACGACAGCCGATTCATGGGCGCTGCATCGTTTGCGTCCACGGGTTCCATTGTGGGTTACGACTTTATCTTCAACGATGTCCAGGACCGCCTGGATCCCTTTGACAACGAGACGTTCGACGCGAACCCCATCGAGATGTACGCCGTTGCGACGGACATGCTGTTTGGAACCGCTGCCTACCTGCCGGTCAAAAGCGCCGTACTTGACCTCGACGCCGTGCGCGCATCGACGTCGCTGCCGCTGGTGACGCCGCCGGTCGAGATAGACGGGCACAAATACGTCGACGGCGGCGTAGCCGATTCGGTCCCCATCGAGCACGTGCTGGAGGAGGCGGGCTTCAATCGCGCGGTTGTCATTGTCACGCAGGACCGTTCGTACGAGAAAAAGCCCTACGAGTTTATGCCAGCCGCACGCGCTCGCTATGCCGACTACCCTTACCTGCTCGAGGCTATCGAGACGCGCCACGATCGCTATAACATCCAGCGCATGCATCTGTGGAAGTATGAGCGCGAGGGCCGCGCGCTGGTCGTCGCTCCGCAAAAGCCGGTCGAGGTCGGCCACGTTGAGCACGATCCGGCAAAGCTCCTCGACTTGTATATTCAGGGCCGCCAGGAGGCAAAGCGCTTGCTCGGAGATATCGAGGCGTTTGTCGAGCGCTAGCGTCGCGACGTCATGACCCATGGACGACATGTGCAGAAACTCTGGTCGGAGCCAAAATACCTGTTGACTCGGGCGGCGAGCGGGGTAATATGGACGGGTTACTTGCAGAGCCCCGTGAATCTCTGTAACAACACGTACTGTACATGGAGGAGTCTAAGTGATTTCGAAATCGACTCACTACGCCAAGCAGGGCGAGGTCCAGCGCAACTGGGTTCTCGTCGACGCCGATGGTGCTGTCCTGGGCCGTCTTGCCACCCAGATCGCAATGATCCTGCGCGGTAAGAACAAGCCCCAGTTCACGCCCAACAGCGACTGCGGCGACTTCGTTGTCGTCATCAACGCCGATAAGGTCCAGCTTACCGGTAACAAGGCCGACACGAAGACCTATTATCGCCACAGCGGCTACAACGGCGGCCTCAAGGCTGAGAGCTTCCGCCAGGCTATGGAGAAGCACCCGGAGAAGGTCATCGAGCGCGCCGTTCGCGGCATGCTGCCCAAGACCACCCTCGGCCGTGCCCAGATGACCAAGCTTAAGGTCTACGCTGGTGCCGAGCATCCGCACGCTGCCCAGAACCCCACGAAGATTGAGCTGGAGGCTTAAAGATGGCTGAGAACACCGTTGTCTACCAGGGTACCGGCCGTCGTAAGAACGCCGTCGCCCGCGTCCGTCTCGTCCCCGGCACCGGCAAGGTGACCATCAACAAGCGTGACGCCGAGCAGTATTTCGGCCGTCATCAGCTCGTTGAGAACGCCCTTGCTCCCTTCAAGGTGACCGACACCGCCGGTCAGTTCGACGTTATCGCTCTGTGCGATGGCGGCGGCATCTCCGGTCAGTCCGGCGCTCTGCGCCTGGGCATCGCTCGCGCTCTTCTGAACGCTGGCGATTACCGTGCTGACCTCAAGAAGGCCGGTTTCCTTACGCGCGATGCTCGCGTGGTCGAGCGCAAGAAGTACGGCCTCAAGAAGGCCCGCCGCGCTCCCCAGTTCTCCAAGCGCTAAGGTTTTATCTCCTTACGAGATACAATGTACAAGCGGGGCCTGCCGATTGCTCGGCGGGTCCCGCTTTTCTTTTTCGACTAGGGTGGGCGACTGCGTTTTGCCCACTTGGGAAGGAGCGATCCTATGCCCCAGAACATCTTCGGTACCGATGGCGTCCGTGGCGTCGCCAACGCCGACCTCTCGTGCGACCTCGCGTTTCGCCTTGGCCGTGCGGCGACCAAGTTCCTTGGTCCGGACATTTGCATCGGCCGTGACACGCGTCTTTCGGGCACCATGCTCGAGAGTGCTCTGACCGCCGGCATTATGGCCGAGGGCGGCCGCCCGCACTGCTGCGGCGTTATCCCTACGCCGGCCGTGGCGCTGCTCACCGTCCAAAACGAGCTCGACGGCGGCATCGTCATCTCAGCTTCGCACAATCCTCCGGAGTTCAACGGCATCAAGTTCTTTAGCCGCAAGGGTATGAAGCTTCCCGATGCTGTCGAGGAAGAGATCAGCGCCTGGGTCATGTCCGAGGAGGCCATGGCTGCCGATACGCTGCCGACCGGCGCCGGCGTGGGCCACATTATCAAGATGAAGGACGCTCGCAAGGCATACGTCGATCACGCCATCGATACGCTTGATGGCCTGAGGCTCGACGGCCTGGTCGTTGCCGTCG
>CATWQC010000044.1 GCA_958352845.1 uncultured Collinsella sp. | reverse complement strand
GCTGCGGCTGCGATTGCTCGAGCTATACCGAGCTCATGATCGCCCGCTCGCTGGGTATCACGGGACACGACATCATGTTCTCGTCCAACGATACGCCGGCTGCCGACTTTGAGCTCGCCGACAAGCTGGGTGCCATCGTCAACTTTGACGACATCAGCCACATCAAGTTCTTTGAGCGTGTTGCGGGGCCCATCCCCAAGACGGTCAGCTGCCGCTTTAATCCGGGCGGTCTGTTCCAGCTTTCCAACGGCATCATGGATAACCCCGGCGACTCCAAGTACGGCATGACCACCGAGCAGCTCTTCGAGGCGTTCCGCATGCTCAAGGCCAAGGGCGCCGAGGACTTTGGCATCCACGCATTCCTTGCCAGCAACACCGTCACCAACGACTACTACCCCAAACTCGCGCGCATCCTCTTTGAGCTTGCCGTGCGCTTGGAGCGCGAGACCGGCGCACATGTCGCCTTCATCAATCTGTCCGGCGGCGTCGGCATCCCCTATCTGCCCGAGCAGCAGGCCAACGACATTCACGCCATCGGCGAGGGGGTGCACGCGGCATACGACGAGATCCTGGTTCCTGCCGGCATGGGCGATGTGGCCATCTGCACCGAGATGGGCCGCTTTATGATGGGCCCCTACGGCTGCCTGGTCACCAAGGCCATCCACGAGAAGCAGATCTACAAGAACTATATCGGCGTGGACGCCAGTGCCGTCGACCTCATTCGTCCCGCCATGTATGGCGCTTACCACCACATCACAGTGATGGGTCAGCCGAACGGTCCTGATAAAACCGCAGCCCCCGTCGCAAACATGTACGACATCACGGGCAATCTGTGCGAGAACAATGACAAGTTCGCCATCGACCGCGAGCTGCCGCATATCGACATGGGTGATGTGCTCGTGATTCACGACACCGGCGCGCATGGCTACTCCATGGGCTACAACTACAACGGCCGCCTGCGCTCCGCCGAGGTCCTGCTGCGCCCCGATGGCTCGGCCGACCTCATCCGACGCGCCGAGCGCCCGGGCGATTACTTTGCCACGCTCGACGTGCTGCCGTGCGGCCGCGAGCTGCTGGCCAAATCGCGCGCCGAAAGCGCCCGCCGTCGCGCTCAGGACGAGCGCCTGGCCGTCGCCGCCCAATGGAACAAACGCATCCAGATCGCGGAAGCGAAGGAGAAGAACATGGATATCCGCAACCTCGAGGGCTCGATCGTCGCCCTCGTCACGCCGTTTAAAAAGGACGGCAGCGTCGACTTTGACGCGCTCGAGCGCCTTATCGATTTCCACTTGCAAAATGGCACCGACGCCATCCTCACCCTGGGCACCACCGGTGAGAGTGCCACGATGACCGATGACGAGGACAACTCCGTCGTCGCCGCCGTGGTCAAGCATGTTGCAGGACGCGTCCCCGTCATCGCCGGCTCGGGCTCCAACTCCACGCAGACCATGCTCACCAAGTCGCTCACCTATCAGGGCCTGGGCGCCGACGGTCTGCTGCTCATCACCCCCTACTACAACAAGTCCAATGAAGAGGGTATCTATCAGCACTTTAAGACCGTCGCCGATGCCGTGGACATCCCCTGCATCCTGTACAACATCCCCGGCCGCTGTGGCTGCGGCATCAGCGAGCGCAACGTAGAACGCCTGGCCGCACACCCCAACATCATGGGTATTAAGGAGGCCTCGGGCAACGTCGCCTACGCGGCCAAGATCGCCCACCTGCTGTCAGACGACTTCCGCATGTACTCGGGCGAGGACGCGCTTACCGTACCGCTCATGAGCCTGGGCGCCTCGGGCACCATCAGCGTGTGGGCAGACGTTCAGCCGCAGCTCGTGCACGACATGTGCCGCGCCTATCTGGACGGTGACGTGGAGCGCGCCCGCGATATCCAGATTGCCGGCCAGCCGCTCATCAATGCCCTCTTTAGCGAGGTCAACCCCATCCCCGTCAAGGAAGCGCTCGCCCAGATGGGCATGATCGAGGCAAACTACCGTATGCCGCTGTGCCCCATGGCAGACGACACGCGAGCCGCACTTACCGATGCTCTGAAGGGAGCTGGTCTGCTTGATTAAGACCGTCATTATGGGAACGGGCCGCATGGGCTCGCTCATCCGCACCACCGCCGAGGGCGTTGTCGACGCCGGCGGGCAGCCCGTTTTTGATATCGTCGCCCAGATCGGTTTTGATCTGTCCGAGCTCGAGAGCGCCCCGGCGGCCGACGTTATCATCGACTTCTCGAACGTCGTGACCTTCGATGCCGTCGTCGCCTATGTCGAGCGCACGGGCGCCGCGTTGGTCTCGGGCACCACGGGCTATACGCCCGAGCAGATGGACCGTCTGCGTGAGCTGGGCCAGAACACCCGCGTTATGCACTCGGGCAATTACTCCATCGGCATCGCAGCCCTGCGTCATCTAGTGGCCCAGGCCACGCGCGAGCTGCCCGGCTTTGACTGCGAGATTGTCGAGACGCACCACAACCAAAAGGTCGACGCCCCCAGCGGCACCGCCAAGCTGCTACTCGACGCCGTAGTCGAGGCCGAACCCGAGACAGGCTACCACCCCGTCTACGGACGCGAGGGCATGTGCGGCGCTCGCGATCCCAAGGAAATCGGTATGCACTCGCTGCGCGGCGGCACCGTCGCCGGTGTGCACGAGGTGAGCTTCTTTGGCCAGGACGAGGAGGTCACGCTCACACACCGCGCCACGAGCCGCCAGATCTTCGTCAACGGCGCCCTGGCTGCCGCCCAGAAGCTCGTCACCCGCGACCCCGGCTTCTACACCTTCGATCAGGTCATGTTTGCCTAACCAGGTATCAACCGTATCCACGCAAAGGAGAAACAGCATATGAGTAACGCAGCCGAGATGGATGCACAGGAAATTATCAACTACATCGCCACCGCGCCCAAGAAGACGCCTGTTAAGCTGTACGTGCGCGAGAAGCCCGGCATGAAGGTTGCCTGGGGCGACGCACATGTCTACGGTGGCCGTCGCGGCAAGACCGTCTTTGGTGACTGGGATGAGCTCAGGGCAATCCTCGACGCCAACGCCGACTCTATCGATTACTACGATGTGGAGAACGATTGCCGCAACTCCGCCGTGCCCATGCTCGACCTTAAGGGCATCAACGCCCGCATCGAGCCGGGCGCGATCATCCGCGACCGCGTCGAGATTGGCGACCGTGCCGTCATCATGATGGGCGCCATCATCAACATCGGCTCCGTTATCGGCGAGGGTTCCATGATCGATATGGGCGCCGTGCTAGGCGGCCGCGCCACCGTGGGCAAGAACTGCCACATCGGCGCCGGCACCGTACTGGCAGGCGTTGTGGAGCCCGCCAGCGCCACGCCCGTCATCATCGAGGACGACGTTATGATCGGCGCCAACGCCGTGGTCTTGGAGGGCGTGCACGTAGGCAAGGGCGCTGTCGTTGCCGCCGGCGCCGTGTGCGTCGAGGACGTCCCCGCCGGTGCCGTCGTGGCCGGTGTCCCCGCCCGCGTCATCAAGATGCGCGACGAGAAGACCGACAGCAAGACCGGCCTGGAAGAGGGCTTACGTCAACTTTAATAGTTACGCGGTTTTGACAAACCGCGTTTTCGCTGACGTATGCCCAACCTGCGGCGCAATGTCAGCAACCAAGCCGAAAACAAAAAAGGCCGAAGTCCCAAAAGGCTTCGGCCTTTGTTTTTTGCAACGTCCAAGAGCAGTTTATCGATTCTCAATACTTCCGATGTTCTTGAGCTCGATGGAGATGAGGCCGTTGGGCTCGTTGACAAACTCGATGTACTCAGAGTTCGAACCCATCTCGGCCGGGAAGCTGATCTCGATGCCCGTGTCGGTACGGATCTTGTGGTTGCGCACCGCCGCGCGTTCGACCTGCTTGCGCTCCACGGGCACACGCTCAGGCACCTTCTCCTCAGTCAGTGCCGCGCGCACGCTCTCCTTGATAACCGGCTCGTCCTCAAAGACCTCATCGACGATATCCCAAGGGGGCAGTTCCTCGTCATCCTCAACTTTCTCGGCAACAGCAGCCTTAACCTTGGCGAGTGCTACAGCCGTGTTGGCACCGTGCTCCTCGGCGACTTCCTCGACCACACGCGTCACGGTGTCGATGACCTCCTTGCCCGATACCCCCGTGTCGCACTGCAGCAGGCCATCGGGAATGAGTATGCGATCCTCGCCGGCAATCTTGCGCTTCTTATCCACATAGCCGATCTCCATGGTGCTTGCACGCACGATTGCATAGCTCGGCACCTTTTGCGAGGGATTCGGCAGAATGGCGTAGTGGCGCGCAATGTCGTTGCGCACCTCGCCCTCTTCGCGACCCACCTCGTGCATAAAAGCCTGCTTGGAGCCCAGCAGCATCACGGCAAACCAGCGGGCATCCTCATCGTCATCAAAGTCCGCCACAAGCACGTCAGTGGACTCGGCTTTCTCGGCCTTGGTAAGTTCGGAAGAGATGAACTCCGCAATCTGCTGAGACAGATCCACGAACTCACGCTCACCAAAGAAATAGCCCTTGAGCTCGCCGCCGAATGCGGAGTTCTCGGCAAACGTGGCACGCTTGTTATCAGCCGAGGTACGAGCGCGCCGCAGGTGCGTGGTTACGAAATTGCGCACGGTGCGGCTCTCGATATCGAGCTCGCGCTGGCTCATAACGTTGACGGCAGAGTCAAAGTCCAGGATATGCAGAATCGCGTGATTGATTTTCATATACGGCATTCCGTTCTAGATCGATTTCGGCACGAACCAGTATAGCGGTCGATCCCGCCCCAGGCGCATCGAAGATTGGTGCATCGGGGACAGGTTGCTTTGCACCAATGGTTAGCGCAGGAGCTCGGACTGCCAAGCCTCGAGCTGTTCTGCCAAGCTCTTGCCGGCAGCGGGCATGTCGATCTGGGGACGTTTGGGCAGAAGCGCACACTTAAGAATCGCAACGATAGTCTGCGAGACAAAGCGTCGCGTATCCTTGTCAAAGCCTTGCGCAGCCTGGAGCATCACGGGCAGGCTCTCGCGCAGATTCCCAGCGATATCCGCAAACCGCTCAGCACCCGTAGCCTCAAGCACGGAGAACAACGCATCTACAAAACGCTCGCGCTCGTTAGGCGACACCGCAAGCAGCATCTCGCGAATGGAGCCATCAACGTATCGAGCACCGGCGGACAGGCGCTCACAGTACACGAAGTCGCGACCATCAACCACCCAGCTAAAGGGATTATGCTGAAGCAGGCTGAACTCGGTGCTCTCAACGATGGCATAGTCCTCCTGTGTCTCGAACATCATGCCAAAGATCGACGACCGAGGTAGCGTCTTGTCGATTCGACCGGATAGATCGGCGAAGGCGTTGCCGCTCAGAAACTCCTCGACGAAGCCCGGACCATCATGGGAATACGCCCGTTCGATTCGCTCACGGGCGACATCGGGGCACATCGCCGCACCGTACACCGCAAGGTTTCCACCCTTGGAATGACCTCCGCACAAAAGCGGCCCGTCAATCGCATCCGCCGCCTCGTCTACATAACGCGCCGCGGATTCCTGGGCCGGCACAGGACACCGGAACGCCATGTTAAAGTCCTCTTTCCAGCCCACAATCGTGCTGTCGGTCCCCCGGAAGGCAAGATAGCTAAACCCCGCCGGAAATCGGAACGTCATGGCCGCAAACTGCTCCGTTGTCTCGGCATCACTCACGCTACGATAGCCGCAAACACGAACGCCACGGTAGCGAGGGCTTGCTGCCACAGCCTCCAACAAGGCCCTGCTCCCCTCCGGGTCCCACAAGTCGTCAATCATGTCCCGGTAGCACTCGGCACGCAGCAGCTCGCGTACGTCTAGGCCCTGCCAGTTCGTCAGCTCCGCCATATCACCCGGCAAACGCAAATAGGACAACCACGCAAAGACGAGGCTATCCACCGCGCAGAACGGCCGCTCCTCAAACGGATCAAACGCCGTCTGGGCATAGGTCAAAAAATTAGGCGAATCCGACATGGCCCTCCCATCAACTATGGTGCATTGGGATGGTGCATTGGGGTCAGGTTACTTTGCACCAAAAAGGCGCCCGGACCGTGTGGGCCCGGACGCCTTCATTGTAGCTTTTCGCTCTAGCGAGCTTGATTTAGCAGGAGAAATCGACGCTGTCGATGATGTCCTTGAGGGCCTTGGCGGAGACGGTGAGCTCATGCTGCTCGTCGTCGTTCAGCGGCACGGGGACGCGGCAGACAACGCCGTCGCGGCCAACGACGGTCGGCATGGAGATGGCAAGATCGGACAGGCCATACTCGCCCACCATGAGCGAAGAGACAGGCAGAACGGTCTGCTCATCGCGCATGACGGCGGTGCAGATGCGCTTGACGGCCATGGCGACGCCATAGTAGGTGGCGTGCTTCTTCTCGATGATGGTGTAGGCGGAGTTCTTGACGTCCTCGGCGATGCGCTTCTCGGCAGCCTCATGCTCCAAGTGGCCGTGAAGCTCACAGAAAGTGTTCAGCGGAACGCCGGCAACCTGAGCGCTGGACCAAGCGACAAACTCGGAGTCGCCGTGCTCGCCCATGACATAGGCCTGGACATCGCGCGGGTCAACCTCGACGTGGGCACCAAGCATCTGCTGCAGACGGCCGGTGTCGAGCACGGTACCGGAGCCGATGACATGGCCCTCGGGCAGGCCGGACATCTTGATGGCGGCGTAGGTCAGAACGTCGACCGGGTTGGAGACGATGAGCAGAATGCCGTCGAAGCCAGACTTCTTAATCTCGGGGATAATGGACTTAAAGATGTTGACGTTCTTGTTGACCAGGTCCAGGCGGGTCTCACCGGGCTTCTGGGCAGCACCAGCGGTGACGACGATCATGGCGGCGTCGGCGACATCGGAATAATCGCCGGCGTAGATCTTCATCGGCTCGGCAAACGTCATGCCGTGCGCGATATCCAGGGCCTCACCCTCGGCACGGTTCTTGTCCACGTCGATGAGGACCATCTCGGAGAACAGACCACTCTGCATCAGAGCGAACGCCGAAGACGAACCGACGAAACCGCAGCCGACAATAGCGACCTTCTTCTCGTTAACCATTAGAAACTCCCATCTCTCTCCACAAACAAGCCGCCCGGGAACGACCCGAGCGGCTTGCCGTAATCCCAATACATCCAATCGGGACTTTGATTATGCTCCTATTCGCAGCCAAAAATCGACCGTTTACCGAAATTGTTTGCAGAATTCGTAAAATAACTGCACGAAATCGGTTTCGAGCTATTGACGTGTCGAAATAGGTCTCTAATACAGGCCCGCCTCGCGAATGGCCTCGACAGCCAAAGCGATCTGGTCGGGCGGTAAGACCAGTGCCATACGCACGTGCCCCTCGCCCGAAGGGCCAAAGCTCGCGCCCGGCGTTACCACAACGCCGGCCTTCTCCATAAGCTCCTCGCAAAACGCCATAGAATCGGTGCGACCACCGGGAAGCTTGGCCCACACAAACATAGAGCCATGCGCATTGGGACGCTCCCAGCCCAGGCCCTCAAGACCGTCGCACAGGGCATCGCGGCGCTCCTGGTACTTCAGACGCTGCGCCTCGACCTCATCGCGCGGACCGTTCAGGCAGGCGATGGCAGCCTTCTGGATCGGGAAGAACATACCGAAGTCGATCTGGCCGCGCAGCTTGGCAAAGGCCGAGACCACATCCTCGCGACCGACCAAAAAGCCGATGCGGGCACCGGTGACGTTAAACGACTTAGAGAGCGAGAAGAACTCCACGCCCACCTCAAGCGCACCGGGATACTGCAAGAAGCTGCCGCCGGGCTCGCCGTCAAACACGATGTCGGAGTACGCGTTGTCATGAACGATCAACAGATCATGCTCGCGGGCAAAGGCGATAATCTCCTCGTAGACCTCGGGCGTGCCCACCGAGCCGACCGGGTTCGCGGGCAGCGACACGATCATATACTTGGCACGAT
>CATWQC010000043.1 GCA_958352845.1 uncultured Collinsella sp. | reverse complement strand
ACGGAGCAAACCAGCGACGCTCATAGAACTCGCCATAGTTGGGCAGATACTTCTTGGCCGTGAGGCCCAAAAGCTCGCCCGCGCAGCACACGGCGGCACAGTTGTAGATATTCTCGGCAACCGCAACGGGAAGACCGATGGTAAAGACGATCGGCAGCTCACGGGTTTCATCGAGGATATGCACCAGAGCAGCCTCGCAGGCATGCAGCAGTGTGCGATTATGGAACAGATCGGCCGCGGTATAGCCAGTCAGATTAAGCTCGGGCAACACCAACGCGCGAACGCCACGCCCGGCAGCATCGCGAACAGCCGCCAGCGCAACCTCGGCATTGCCCTCGACATCGGCCACGCGAATCCGCGGCGAGGCCGCCGCCACACGCAAAAAGCCATCAGACTGAGAAAGGTGAAGATTCATAAGAATGCTCCCGTGCGTAAACGCTATTCAACACAATTAGCAAGCCCTATTGTAGTTCAACCGCCGGGTGGAACCGCATCCCACCAACTTGGTGAGCAATTGATGAGTTGATGGTATCTGTTAAATGTCACGTACGATTCACATCTGGTGGGTACCCTGATGGCTACACGAAACGAAGCAGATTTACACCGGGAGGACCCCGTATGACAACCAAGTACACCGACGCGCCGCGCACGCGCGTCATGACGCCGGCATCGCTCAACAACGGCGTACACGAGAACCATTCCATTGGACAGACCATGGCCATCGCGCCCAAAAAGGGCCTGTTCGACGACATTTCCATTCCCCAGATCATCGCCGGCGCCGCAGCTGCCGCCACGAGCGTGGCGCTTGCTTCAAAGATCGGCATTGCCGGCTCGGTGATTGGTGCCGCTGTGAGCTCAGTCATCACTGTTGTGTCCTCGCAGGTCTATCGCCACTTTATCTCCGCCAGCGCCGAAGCAATCAAGGGCACGCACGCCGACGTCGACTACCCCGCCGGCGCCTATGAGCCCGTTGAGCCCAATGTCGAGGAGCACCTAGGTGGCGCCGCGACCACGCAGGAGATGCGCCAGGTTGCGGGACGCGCGACCACGGCGCGCGTCGCCCCCAACAGCCTGCGCGCCAAGGCGGCGGCAGAGCGCAGCCAGACACAAAAGAAGGTCATCGTCTTCTCGATCGCCATCGCCATCGTCGCGGTCATCGCCTGCGCCGGCGCCATCCTTATCACCACTGCCGGTGAGGGTCTGGGCGAGCGTCCCGAGCCAATCCTGTCGTCGCGCACGACCGAGAGCGATGCAAATGGCAACACTCAGCCGCAGGATCAGCAGGCACAGACGGACGACACGCAAGACAGTTCTACCTCTGCCAATTCGTCCTCGAACGCCCAAAACCAATCGCAGGGCACCGATTCCTCTACGGCCAACAGCAGCACGCCGTCCGGCACGACCGACTCAAGCCAAACGACTGACGGTTCGCAGCCGAGCACGGGCGGCCAGACGAGCGACACCACGTCGGGAACGGGCACAACAGACAGCAGCAACACCAACAGCTCGAACAGCTCGAGCGGAACCGCGTCCGGCACGGCATCTGACAACTCGAGCCAAGGCACGGCATCGGGCAACTAAGCACATTTGCCTCTCATAGATAACCGACCTGTATAACGGGCGCGAATCGACAGCGGTTCGCGCCCGTTTGCCTTGGGCGCCGCCATGGCGAACGCTATGCGATGGTAAGATGCTTTACATGTGTAAAGAGGAGATTTGCCATGAGCAAGACAATAGTTAGGCCCACGCTTTCGCTGGGCAACCACATCTATCTGTATCGCCTGCTACGCGATGCGATTGGATGCGGCAAGCAAACGTTTATGACGCAGGTCGAGGAGACGCTCGCCGCAGGCGACATGACTGCTTATGACCTGGGCTTTGAGTCCACGCGCGAGCTGCTCGAGGAACTTAACGACTGCATTAAGCTGACCGTCTTTAAAGGCGGCCGCCTGTATGCCACCGTCATCGCCAACGAGGCCTGGGATGCTGCGCTTGCCAAGGGCGAGGACAAGCCCAAGACCGCCAAGGGCGCCAAGCAGTCCTACAAAAAGAAAAAGCGCGGTGAGAAGGACCTCAAGGCCGTGCGCCCCAAGCACGTTAAGCGTCCCGAGCCCGAAGCCATGGTTGAAGCCGCGCCGGAACCCGAGCCCGAGACAGAGATCGAAGTCGCTATTGAGGTAACGGCAGAAGCCGAAACCGAAATCGCCGCCACGACCGATTCCGAAGTCATATCCGAGCAGGAAGCCACTGTGGAGCTCAACGAAGCGCCCAAGTCGACAACCGAAGAAGCCGCTGACCAACCCGAGACGCCTGCGTTCCAAAACAGCGATGTCTTTGGCAACGAGACCGAGGACAATCAGCCCGACGAGTCCGCTGATCAAGACGCTACCGAGTCGGCGCCGGAGCCCGAGATGCCGCAGCCCGCCATCTCGCTCACGGTCGTCTATGACCCCGAGAACGCAAACGCCGGCATCACCACCATGGCATCCACGCCCATCGAGGCAAAGTCGAGCGTCGAGAATGAGAGCGCGACGCAGGTTGAGCTCGACACCGCGACCGCAGACGCACCCGCTATCGTCGAGCCTGCAGGTTCCGCGGCGATGCCGAAAGTGGGCACCGAATCAGTACTCGGCACCGAACCCGTGCCCGTCGTCGAGATGACGCCCGTCAATGAGCAGGCCTTCGCACCGGCGATGGTACCGGCCCCCGCACCCGTAGCGCCCGCCATCCCCGAGGACTTCCCCGTCGATTTCGCAACCGAGGTCTTCTGCCCCGGCCCGCTTCTGCACCAGCTGTCGACCTATCTCCCCTACGGCGCCGATACCCTTGGCATTGTCGGCGAGTACTACTGGATCGCCCGCGAGCGCGGTACCATCGAGGCCGCGCGAAACCGCGCAAGCTTCCCCCTGCGCTACACGCAGGCCGGCGAGCGCCGCGAGGTTGCCGTGCGCATCCGCCGCAACACCACCGGCGGTCTCGGAGCCACCTGGACCATCGATAAAGTCGAAGAACCCGAGCAGTAACGACAAACGGCTCAAATCCAAATCAGGATTTGAGCCGTTTTTATTTGTTGATGTTGCGTAACCAACAGCGAGCGGGCCGCAAGTGCCCCAGGTTGCCGTGAAAGAGGAGCGACGCGTACTTCGGTACGCGAGCGACGGCTTGAACGGCAAGATGGGGTGCTTGCGACCCGCGCAGCGTCGAGCAGTTACGCGGTTTGGAAAACCGCGTAACGATCTAGTCGCGCGTCAGCTTACGGTGAATACGATGCGGCTGGGCTGCGTCCTCGCCCAGGCGCTCGATGCGGTTGGCCTGATAGGCCTCGAAGTTGCCCTCAAACCAATACCAGTTGCCCGGATTCTCGTCGGTGCCCTCCCACGCCAGAATGTGCGTGGCGACGCGGTCCAGGAACATACGGTCGTGGCTAATGACCACCGAGCAGCCCGGGAACTCGAGCAGCGCCGCTTCGAGCGAGGACAACGTCTCGACGTCGAGGTCATTCGTGGGCTCGTCGAGGAGCAGCAGGTTGCCGCCCTGCTTGAGCGTAAGCGCCAAGTTCAGACGGTTGCGCTCGCCACCGGAGAGTATGCCGGCGCGCTTCTGCTGGTCCTGGCCCTTAAAGCCAAAGCTCGCCACGTACGCGCGGCTGGGGACCTCGGTCTCGCCGACCATCATGTGGTCCAGGCCATCCGAGACGACCTCCCACAGGTTCTTATCGGGGTCGATGCCAGAACGGTTCTGGTCGACGTAAGAAATCTTGACGGTCTCGCCCACCTCGAGCTCGCCCGAAGTCAGCGGCTCCAGACCCACAATCGTCTTGAACAGTGTGGTCTTACCGACACCGTTGGGGCCGATGACGCCCACAATGCCGTTGCGCGGCAGGGTGAACGAAAGGTCATCGATGAGCACACGGCCATCGAACTCCTTGTGCAGGTGATGAGCCTCGAGCACCTTGTTGCCCAGACGCGGGCCCACAGGGATGCGGATGTCGGTCCAGTCGAGCTTCTGGCTTGCGCGGGCCTCGGCCTCCATCTCCTCGTAGCGAGCCAGACGGGCCTTGTTCTTGGCCTGACGGGCCTTGGGCGAGCTGCGCACCCACTCGAGCTCGGCCTCCATGCGCTTGGCGAGCTTGGCGTCGCGGTTGCCCTGTGCCTCGATACGGGCGGCCTTGGTCTCCAGATACGTGGAGTAGTTGCCCTTGTAGGGATAAAGGTGACCGCGGTCGACCTCGCAGATCCACTCGGCAACGTTATCCAGGAAGTAGCGATCGTGCGTGACGGCAAGCACCGCGCCCTGGTAGTTGTGCAGGAAGTGCTCGAGCCACAGGATCGACTCGGCGTCCAGGTGGTTCGTGGGCTCGTCGAGCAGCAGCAGGTCGGGAGCCTCGAGCAGCAGCTTGCACAGGGCCACGCGACGGCGCTCGCCGCCGGAAAGCACGTTGACCGGCATGTCGGAATCGGGCAGCTGCAGGGCGTCCATGGCCTGGCCGAGCTTGGAATCGATATCCCAGCCGTCGGCGGCGTCGATCTCGTCCTGGAGCTTGCCCATCTCGGCCATGAGGGCGTCCATGTCGCAATCCGGGTCGCACATCTCCTCGCCGATCTTGTTGAAGCGATCGACCTTGGCAATCATGTCGCCAAACGCCATGCGCACGTTCTCGATGACGGTCTTGTCATCGTCGAGCGGCGGCTCCTGCTGCAGGATGCCCACGGTGTAGCCGGGAGTGAGCCTGGCATCGCCGTTGGAGACCTCCTCGATGCCGGCCATAATCTTGAGCAGGGTCGACTTGCCCATACCGTTGGGGCCCACGACGCCGATCTTGGCACCGGGGTAGAAGCTCAGGGTCACGTCGTCAAGGATCACCTTGTCGCCATGGGCCTTGCGAGCCTGATACATCTGGTAGATAAACTCTGCCATTTGCCTGTTCTATCCTTTCTACCTGCTGTTTCCCTATTCTTGATTCGCTTTAGTGGAAACGAAATGAGGGAACCAGCTCTGAAACGTAACGAAAAAGGGGCATGGTTGCCCACACCCCCTAATACTACCTGGGAAAAGTCCCCCGGAACATACTATGAACTGCGTACGCTAGTTTTCCGCAACCTTAACGAGCGGCTCGCTGCGATTTGCGCCACAACAGATACGAGTAGACGTAAACGGCTCCAACCGAACCAAACGCCAGAGCCGCAATCACCGCGGCGACGACTTCACTCGAAAGCACGCTGCCTGCCACGCCCATCACAATCAGGCCAATACCCAGCACCATAAAGCAGGCGCCGCCAAAACGCTGCGTACGGCGCCAGTTCTCGGGATCGGCAAGCGCCCAGGGTGTCTTGATACCGAGCGTATAGTTCTGCTTCACACGCGGCAAGTAGTTGCCTACGCCGATGAACAGCAAACCGACAACACCGGAAATCAGCACGTTAACCGAACCGACCGCCGGCACTACGCCCCAGACCGTAAGCTCTCCCAGCCAGCTTATGGCGCACATGAACAAGGTGAAGGCGATTACGAAGCCCTGGTAGAACTTGCCCGAGGTTCGATATGCCTCACCTTTGGGGTCGATGCGCGGCACCATGCAGAACATTGCGAGAAGCGCCAGAGGCAGCACGCCGAGCGCGGAGGCCATCCAACTAGGACCCCAACCGTCGACGGCGCCGTTCGCGCCCCAGTGCGTGGGAATCTGCGCAGGCAAGCTCGGCATCACCATGAGGTGCGCTACGACATTGGCGACGCACAGAGCGACCAGCGCAATCCACACGCGCGACGATACCCCCGTGGGGTGAATGCCCTTGTTTTCGTTATTCATCCTTATCACCTTCAGTGTTTGTAAAGCCCATAAACCAGCCAATTAAATCCTGCATGACGGTGGTGTTTAAGCTGTATACGATGTTTTGGCCATGGCGCTCGTCGGTCACCAACCCGGCGTTTTTGAGCGTCGCCAAGTGATGGCTCAGCGACGGCTTACTGATATCGAAATGCTCGGCAAGCTCCCCCGCCGTGCAATTGCCCTCGCGCAGCAACTCCAAAATGCGCCGTCGCGTTGGATCGGCAAGCGCCTTAAAACCCTCTCCCGGCATAAGACCCCCTCTCATCATCTCTCATGACGCGCACACTATACTCGATATTTAGATGTTTGTCTAACTATCTAATCTTGTACTCAAAAAAATAGCCGCCTCCGCGTAATGCGAAGACGGCCACTTCTCACGCTACAAACGTGTTTTAGAGTTGGCCAACCCGCTGCAACGGGTGCCATTTGCTTCAATCTTATGCGAACCCCGATCCCATTTCAACAAGCCCAAGGGCTCAAATGGAATCGCAATAATACCTATAATGGCGATAGCTAAAACACGATTCGCTTCCCCATCGGAGGATATCCATGACCGAAACCATAGCCGCTTCACCCATCGAGACACGCGACACCAAGCTCGAGATCATCATGGGCCGCGAGGCACTCGATAAGCTCGCCGATGCTACGGTGTTGGTGCTCGGCTGCGGAGGCGTGGGCTCCAACTGCTGCGAGGCACTCGCCCGCGGCGGCATTGGTCATTTCGTCATTCTGGACAAGGACATCGTCGCGCCCAGCAATATCAATCGCCAGGCTATCGCCTTTCACAGCACCATCGGCAAGCGCAAGGTCGATGTTATGGAAGCCATGATCCACGACATCAATCCCACCGCCACCGTTATCAAACGCACCGAATACCTGCTGAGCGACAACATCGACGAGTTCTTCGCGAGCGTTTTGGAGCAGACGGACGGCAAGCTCGACTACGTCGTCGACGCCATCGACACCATCTCGGCCAAGCTCACCATTGCCAAATATGCTCAGGACCACGACATTCGTTTGGTTAGCTCCATGGGCGGGGCCAACAAGCTCCATCCCGAGTGCCTCCGCTTTGCCGACATTTTCGATACGGTACGCGACCCCATGAGCCGCATCATGCGCAAAGAATGTAAGAAGCGCGGAATCAAGAGTCTGCACGTGCTGTTTAGCTGCGAGGAATCGGTTAAGACCCAACCCCGCGACCCGTCCAACATCCACGAGCGTACCGAGTTGGGTACCGCTAGTTTTATGCCGCCCATCATGGGTCAGATGATTGCCGGCGAGGTTATCCGCCAGATCAGTGGACGCGGCACCGAGCGTGTGCGCGCCGACGGCCAACGCCTGGACTAGCGGAGTGCGCCGAGATGGAGCCCCGGTTATTTGATGCACACTGCCATCTTGATTTGATGGCTCACCCGGACGCCGTTGCCGATGAGGCGACGGCACTGGGCTTGGGCCTATTTGATTGCGGCGTCGATCCACGTGACTTTTCGGCCGCAAACGAGCGCGCCCATCGCCAACCAAGCATCATCGCCGGCATTGGGCTTCACCCCTGGTGGCTTGCCGACGGTCGCTGCGGTCCTGCCGAAATCAATCTGCTTTGCGAAGTTGCAGCCCAAGAGCGCTACATCGGCGAGGTGGGACTCGACTTTTCTGCGCGCTTTGCCGGAAGCGAGCCGCTGCAAACACAGGCACTTGACCGGCTCTGCGAGGCTCTCGCGCAACATCCTCTTACCGGGCGTGTGATATCAATTCACGACGTTCGTTCGGCAGGAGCCGTACTGGACGTCCTCGAATCGCATGGACTACTCATCCCAAACCCCGACTCCCCCGCTATCATCTTCCACTGGTTTAGCGGTACTTCGGACGAACTCGTCCGCGCGCGTAATGCGGGCTGTTATTTTTCCGTGAACGAGCGGATGCTCGCCACCAAGCGCGGTCGCGAATACGCCCGACAGATCCCACTCGATCGTTTACTGCTCGAGACCGATGCGCCGGCGGAGGCAAACACCGAAACAAGCGCACAGTCGCTTATCAGATCGCTCACATGGACCTCAGAACGCATCGCCTCACTCAAAAACCGCGACGCAGAGTGCATCGAGTCGGCAGTTTTAGCAAATGCGCACTCTGTTTTTGACCTTCGCTAGCCCCGGTGGGCAAAAAATGCCAAATATGAGTACTGTTGCAAATCCAGTCACATTATTTTACGGCAAAATAGTGCCTTGATAATGTACAGCTATCCATTATCAAGGCACTTTAAGGTGGTTAAAGTCATTTTTAGCAGGTTTTAATCACTCGCAGACACCCAACTAGGCCCTCAATAGCTTAATTTCGCTGTTACTAAATTAGTGACAGTACTCATATTTAGCATTTTTTGTCCATGGAGTCCCGGGGGGCGACAATTCGACTCCCCGGGACTGCTCACCTATTCGGAAATCGGCACTCCATGGCCCCAGGAGCCTTCCATGCCGCATACGGTCGAAGCAAACCCCGCCGCAAAGTCGAGTGCACGCTCGATGGCCTCGGCACCATCCTCGCCACGCTTGACGGAATCGAGATAACACATCAGGAACGAAGTCAGGAATGAGTCGCCCGCACCCATGGTGTCCTTCATATCCGTTACCGGCTTAGCCAGTTGGCGGTAATAACGATCGCCATCATAGGCAATGCAGCCCTCAGCGCCAGCCGTTGCCGATACGAAACGCGGACCTAGGCTCCTCACCCATGCCAGACGCTCGCGAATCTC
>CATWQC010000042.1 GCA_958352845.1 uncultured Collinsella sp. | reverse complement strand
ACCAATGCCGAGCCGTTCGAGTACATCACCAAGGCCGTCGAGAAGGCTGGCTTTAAGCCCGGCGTCGACTTTATGTACGCCATGGACCCGGCCTCGACCGAGTTCTACAACGCTGAGACCGGTATGTACGAGCTCAAGGGCGAGGGCGTTGAGTACACGAGCGCCCAGATGGTCGATTACTGGGAGAAGCTCGTCGACACCTATCCCATCATCTCCATAGAGGACGGCATGGCCGAGGAGGACTGGGACGGCTGGGTCGAGCTTACCCGCCGCATTGGCAATAAGGTGCAGCTCGTAGGCGACGACCTGTTCGTCACCAACACCGAGCGCCTCAAGAAGGGCATCGAGCTTGGTGCCGCCAACGCGATCCTGGTCAAGGTCAACCAGATCGGTACGCTCACCGAGTCGCTCGAGGCCATCGAAACCGCCAAGGAGGCCGGCTATGCTTGCATCGTGAGCCACCGTTCTGGCGAGACCGAGGACTCCACAATTGCCGACCTGGTCGTGGGCGTCAACGCCGGCCAGATTAAGTCGGGCGCCCCGTGCCGCAGCGACCGTATTGCCAAGTACAACCAGCTCATCCGCATCGAGGACGAGCTCGAGGGCAGCGCGCGCTACGCCGGCAAGGCCGCGTTCTACAACATTCGCTAAACGGGCGAATTTGGCGAGGGGGAGGCTGACTCGGTTCCTCCCCGCCTTGGCTGGATGCCGCAAAGAACTATGGGCGCTGGGCCATACGGCTCAGCGCCTTTTTTATGTCGAGCAAAGGCTGGCGAAGGCGGTGCGGGCGCTCGTGCTATAACTAAAGGACTTAGCGCAAACAAACCTCAACCGCACAAGGCGCACATGGATCAGATTTACGACAACAGGTACTATTCCGCCGGTTCGCGCGAACCGTCACCTCGCCGTGCGCATTCGGTGCAGCTTGGCGGGTCTGGTTATGCCGGTGCCGACTGTTCCACGCAGCGACCGACAAGTGCCTCACACTCCCGTGCTCAAGTGAATACGTCGACGGACCGCCCGCTACGTTCGGTGCGCCCGGCGCACTCGGAGCATGCTCAGCGTTCCTCGGCTCAAACGCATGAAAAGCCGAGTAGGCCCTCGAACCGTCTTTCGGGCTCGGACTTCATGCATTACGCCAACGACAACGCGGTGGTCAAGGCGATCTACGACTTTACCCACGGTCCTCAGCGAGGGCTATTCATCGGCATCGTCGTTGCCCTGGTGCTCGTGAGCCTGTATTTCCCCGTGCGCGACCTGTACGTGGCAAAGCGTTCGAGCGATATCTTGGCCAAGCAGGTCGAGATTCGCGAGCAATATAACGACGACCTGCAAAAAAGCGTCGACAAGCTGCTCTCGGAGGAGGGTATCAAGGACGCGGCATCCGAGGACCTGGGCCTGGTGATGCCCGGTGAGAAGAGGATTGAAGTGCAGGGCCTGGACGACGATTCGGATGCCTCGTCGAGCAAAAAGTCCTCAAACGCCAAGAAGGCCAGCGAAGTGGCCAAGGAAATCGAAGAAGTCGGTAAGGACGCGCCGTGGTACATCCAAGCGCTCGACATGCTGTTTGGGTTTAACGGCGTCGAGGGTCAGACGGTCGTGTCCAACGGCAAATAGCGCCCGGAGGGGAGCTCGCAATGACAAATTGCAAACGCTATAAGGTGGCCGCGATCGACCTGGGAACGGTGTCGTCGCGACTGGTGTTGGCGCAGGTCGAGGCCGGGGCGATCGTGGAATCGTCCAAGCATACCGAGATCACCGACTTGGGCGAGGGCGTGGACGCGACGGGGCGCTTTTGCGAGGCGGCCGTTGAGCGCGTGCTCGCCGCATGCCGCATGTTTGTGGACGAGGCGCGTGCCTTTGGGGCCGCGTGCGTCTGCACCACCTGCACGAGTGCCGCGCGCGATGCGTCCAACGCCGCACTGCTGCTGGACGGCCTGCGCGGGCTGGGGCTCGAACCGCAGGTGATTCCGGGCGAGGTTGAGGCGCGCCTGACATTCTTTGGCGTGGCACACGACTTTGCCGGTGAACGCATTATCGTCGCCGATTCGGGCGGTGGCTCCACGGAGCTCGCGACGGGCGTATACGCTCCGGAGCGCGGGGTCTTTGCGCTGGAAGGGACGCGCTCGCTGGACATTGGCTGCCGCCGCGTGACGGAGCGCTTTTTCTCCGCGTTGCCGCCTACGGACGGCGAGCTTGCTGCCGCTGCCAACTGGGCGGGCGAGCAGTTCTCCGCCTATTTTGAGGGCCTGCCCAGCGACTTTGAGCGCGCCGAGCGCCTGGTCGCGGTGGGCGGTACCGTCACCACGCTCGTGGCGCTGGTCCACGAACTGGAGCCGTACGACTCGAACTTTGTGCACCTGCGCGAGCTTTCGATGGAGCAGATCTCGGCCGCCATCGATCGTATATCTACGCTGGATGTGGAGGGTATCGCTGCGCTGCCGGGCGTGCAGCCCAAGCGCGCGGGCGTGATTCTGGCTGGCGCCGTGGTGGTTCGCGAGCTCATGCGCGCCGGTAGCTACGAGTCGCTCACCGTAAGTGAGAACAGCCTCCTCGCCGGCATGGCCGCCACCATCAACGAGGTTCTCGACGGCGAGCTACCCACCATTGGCTGGACCCCCAACCTCAGCGCCCTCTAAATAAGTTGCGGTGAAATACGGACTAAAATCGCCCTTTCGGGCACCAAACAGTCCCTATTCCACCGCAACTCAACAGCCGGCACCTGGGGACGTTCCTTTTCTGCCGGCACCTGGGGACAGTCCTTGCGGGGCGTCCCTACAGCGCCTATGCCAGCTTGTCGATTTGCCCAATCTCCCAAAGCGGAATATTGACGAGCATGCCCTCGTCTCTATATGCCGCCAGGGAGCTCCTCACGCAACGCTCGAGCTTGAATTTTTCGCAGGCTATTTTCAGACTCTTCGCTTTAAGGTTCTCTGCCGCCTTGACCTCAAGCGGAAGCACGGTTCCCGCATGGTCGATGGCAAAGTCGGTTTCGGCATTGCCAGAGGTAGAGGACCAATACGCGGGAGTTTTGTCCTGGAGCAAAAGCTCCTGCGCGACGTATTGTTCGGTCAGCGAACCTTTGAACTCGGTAAAAACAGCGGATCCGTTAAGAACGATGGCCGGAGAGAGACCGGAGAGCGCTCCGAGGATGCCGGTGTCGATGCAGAACAGTTTGAAGCCCGAGAGGTCTTCGTAGCTCGAGAGCGGCGCCTTTAGAGCGGAAACACGTGGCACCTTATGAACGATTCCGTAGTCCGTGAGCCACTGGAGGCTTTCCTCGAAATCGCGTGCGCGCGCTCCGGGGCGAAGGACGCCATAGACAAACTTCTTGTTCTCCTTTGCAAGCTGGCCGGGAAGGGATTTCCAAACCAACCTCATGCGCTCGACGATGCGGGCGGGTGCATGTTTGCCAAAATCGGATTCGTAAGCCTCGATGATTTGCTGCTGAAGCCTTCGGGCTTCGATGAAGTCGCGTGTCTCGGCGAAAGCGGAGACAACTTCGGGCATACCGCCGACAACAAGGTATTCCTTGAGCAAGTGTTCGAGCTTTTCGGCAACGTTTGCCAGAAGGTTCATGTCTGCGGCAAGGATGGCGTCGGCGAGCGGGTTGCCGTCGACGGCACGAACGAATTCGGCAAACCCCATGGGACGCATGGTGAGCTGGTCGATTTTACCGACGGGAAATGACTCATTTTCGCGTCGGAGCGCGAGGCCCATATAGGAACCGGCTGCCACGATGTGGTATTCGGGTGCAAGTTCGTTGAAGTACTTGAGCGAGGTGATCCCGCGTGGCGCCTCTTGGATCTCGTCGAAGATGATGAGCGTGTCTGCCGGCGTTACGGTTTGGCCACGTAGGAGTTCTATCTGGGAGATGATGCGCTTGGGGTCGAGGTCCCCATCGAACAGCGAGCGTGTGCCCGGCTCGAGCATAAAGTCAAAACGAATGACGTTTCGATACTGCTGGCTTGCGAATTCGTTAAGAAGCCAAGTCTTTCCTGTCTGGCGGGCTCCCTTAAGCAAGAGAGGTTTGCGATTCGCCCTTGATTTCCAAGCGATAAGTTCACTCATAAGCTGTCGCTGCATATTGCCTCCCAACCCTCTCGGCTAGTATAAGGCCATTTGGGCGTTTCCATCGGAAAATGTGGGAGACAGCCACGTTTTTCCATCGGAAAATGTGGGAGACAACCACGTTTTTCCATCGGAAAATGTGGGAACACCAACCTAAGTCGCAGTGGAATAGTTCCTAAATGGGCTGGTAAACTGCCAAAACAGGAACTATTCCACCGCAACTTAGAGCCCCGCCGGCGTGTAAAAGAAGCGAGCCCGCATCCCTTGGGGACACGGGCTCGAAAGCTCCATATGGTAGGGGCGGTGGGACTCGAACCCACAATCCTTGCGGCGAGAGATTTTAAGTCTCCTGCGTATGCCAATTCCGCCACGCCCCCGTGAGACTAGAAGTCTAGCACAAGCCGTCCGTTACGCGTTGACGGCCATCGAGTGTTGGCCCGACTTCTCCAGGAACTCCTGGAACTTGGCTTCGTCGCCCTTGTTCTTGTACTGCAGGGCCAGCAGGTATTCCAGGCGGCAGCTCTTGACCTTGTCGTCACCGGCCTCCTTGAGCATGCGCTCCAGCTCGGGAATGTCGTTGTGGCGCTTCAAGATCATCGTGTCGTACATCAGTTGGCATTCGTGCGCGACTGCCTCGGCCTGACCGCCCTCAAAGCCCTTGATCTCGTGCAGGAGCTCCTTGGATTTTTTGCGGTCCTCCTGGCCAACGTAGTAGTTAAAGGCCTTAATCACCAGGTCGACGCGCTGCATCTTGGGCAGATTGAGTCCCAGCAGCAAATCGAACATCTCGTCGGCGCGCTTGTGGTCCTCGCGCAGCAGATAGGAGTTCAGGCGCAGGTAGTCGCGGTTATAGCGCGGGTACAGCATGCTGGTGAGTTTGCCATCGAGCAAGCGATCGAACTCGTCCCACTGCTTGGCAGCCATAAGCTGCTGCAGGCGCTTAAACGTGGTGCGTTTTTTGACGCTAAAGAACACCGACACGGCGATACAGATGATGACGACGGTGGTCCAGAGGGTGCGGGAATCGGGCATATTGGGGTCCTTAGTCGCTCATAAAGCGAGCGGTATGACAACACGTACTAGATGTATTATACGCAGCGCGCAAGCAAACTGGCATAAAAGCTCATCGAGGCTGAGTGCCATCGCTCGCTGCGGTACACTTACCTAAAGTAAACCACGAAGGGAGACATTACCTATGAAGAAGATCGTTTTGGCTTGCGGTGCTGGCGCTGCTACTTCCACGCTCGTTGCCCAGAAGGTCGCTACCCTGCTCGACGCCAACGGTTACGCCGACAAGTACGAGATCGTGCAGTGCGCCATCTCCGAGGCCAAGGACGTTTGCGACGAGGGCGCCGACCTGCTGATCGCCACCACCGTTGCCCCCGAGGGCCTTACCTGCCCGTACGTGAGCGGCGTGCCCTTCATGACCGGCATGAACCGCGTCGCTGCCGAGAAGGCCGTCCTCGACGTCATGGCTCAGTAGGCGCTGACTGCATGAGTGAGCAGAACGCCAATCCGGTAGAGCTCTTTGGCATGCGCGTCGCCCACGTGGGCATCAACGCCACCGACCCGGCAGACGCCTTGGAGATTGCGGAGCTGTTCTCGACGATGATGGGCCTGCCCGTTATCGAGACCCCGGTTTCGTACTTTAACGATTCGCTGGTCGAGGTCATGAAGCAGAACGGTCGTGGCACCAAGGGCCACATTGGCTTTGCCGTCAACGACATCGATGCGGCCGAGAGGTGGTTTGCCGAGCGCGGACTCGAGGTCAACGAGGAGTCGCGCGTACTGCTGCCCGACGGCGGCACCAAGCTCGTGTACTTTAAGCGCGAGTTCGCCGGTTTCGCCGTGCACCTGTGCCGCGAGTAGCGCACAAGCTGCCATAGCTGGCAAAAAGGGATAGGGCCGCGTGGCCCTATCCCTTTATTTATGCCGAGGGGCTTCCTACCGCGGCAGGCGAATCGTAAAGCGGCTGCCGACGCCCTCGACCGAGGTCACACCGATGACGCCGCCGTGGCTGTCGACGATCCACTTGGCGATAGCGAGCCCCAGGCCCGAACCCTGTGCACCGACATCGCGCGCGTTGTCGGCACGGTAGAACCGCTCGAACGCGTGAGCTGCGGATTCCTGGTTCATGCCGATGCCCTCGTCCTCAACGCTTATGTCGATCGTGCCCGCGCCCGCATCCGGCGCTACGCCAAACGTGATGGGCGTGCCCGCGTCCGAATACTTGGCGGCATTCTGCACGATTACGCGCAGAGCCTGCTTCACGAGCGCCACGTCAACGGACGCGTCGCAGCGCGGGTCGCTGGCAAACGCAGCGTCAAAAGCCAGCCGATATGTGTGCCCGGCATCAATCATCTGCGATTCCTCGCACACCTCGTCGACCAGTGCAGCCAGGTTGGTATTCACGCGCCGCAGCACGGTGCGGCCGGCATCTCCGCGTGCCAAAAACAGCAGTTGTTCCACGAGCTCCTGCATGTGCTCGCTTTCGGCCTTGAGCGAGGCGATGGACTCTGCCAGCACGGCCGGGTCGTCCTTACCCCAACGATCGAGCATGTTTACGTATCCCTGAATCACCGCGATGGGCGTGCGCAGCTCGTGGCTCGCGTCGTTGACAAAGCGCATCTGCTGCAGCTTGGCCTCTTGCATCTGACGCAGCAGACGGTTGAGTGCGACCTCGATGCTCGCCAGGTCGGCGTCGCCAGTGGTGACGCTCGGCGAATCGACGCTTGCTCGCTCGATGGCCTGCTCCAGCGTTTCCATCTTGCCGCCGGAGAGCTGCATGCGGCCGAGCTCGTCCACGCGTAGGGCCAGGTCGTTGAGCGGTGCCATGGTGCGGCGTACGCGTCGGGCGCCGCCGAGCATGTTGAGCACGCTGATGACCTGCCAACCTACAACGACAAGGTAGAGAGGCCATAGCGTGACGAGGTCCTGCGCGAGGGGGAAGGTCTTGGTGGCGCGCGCAAGCTCGACGGTATAGGTGAGTGTTGCCAGGTCCCAGCCGCGCGCGGGCGTCAGCGATATGCCGTGAACGGTGGCGCCGGGAATCCATCCTGCGGTAAACGCGCTGTCGGGCAGCGTCTGGTTGTATCCATAGACGAGGATCGCCGCTGCAATCACCATCAGCAGCAGATCGAGCCAGACATAGCTCATCAGGCGGCGCCACATATAGCTCCAGTTGATGGCGCGGGCGATGGATGTGACGCGCTTGGTCTCGGCGTTACGCGCGGCAGACATAGCCCACCCCGCGCACGGTCTGGATGATGCGGGCGCCGCCAGCGTCCTCGATCTTGGCACGTAGGTGCGCGATGTGCACGTCGACGTTGTTGGTGTCGCCCACGTATTCGTAGCCCAGCGCCTCGTGCGCGATGCGCTCGCGCGTGAGCACGGTTTCGGCATGCGCCATAAGCAGGGCGAGGACGTCGAACTCGCGGGCAGTCAGCACGATGGGCGAGCCGCCAACCGTGACTTCGCGGCGGTCGGGATCGAGCGCGACCGAGCCCACGGTGAGTGCGGCGGGGGAGGACACGGCAGAGGTCTTGGCCGAGTCGTCAGCCGGGGGTATCGCAGCGGCGCTCCCGACCGCGCCGCCCGCTATACCCGCCCTGGCGCCGGCGCCGCCAACGCCCGAAGCCGCCCGCACGGCCTCCGCGCGCTTCAACGCCACGCGGATTCGTGCGAACAGCTCCTCAATGGCAAACGGCTTGGTCAGGTAATCGTCGGCGCCGGCATCGAGCCCTGCCACCTTGTCCATCACGGCATCGCGCGCGGTGACCATAATCACCGGCACATCCTTGTGCTTGCGGACGCGCCGCAGCACCTCCATACCGTTGAGCTGCGGCAGCAATACATCGAGCAGGATCAGATCGTAGTCGTGCTCCAGTGCCAGGTCCACGGCGGTACGGCCGTCGGCGGCGTGCTCCACCTGGTAGCCCTCGTGCTCCAGTTCGAGCGTCACAAAGCGGGCGATTTTCTCCTCGTCCTCTACGATCAGGATCCGTGCCATGCGTGCCCCCGTCTGCGATTACTTGTCGTCGTTCAGATTTTGCTTAATGCCGTCCGCGGCGTCGGCGGCGTGATCCATCAGGTTGTTGATGCTGCCGGGCACGTCGCCGTCGCTATCGATGCGGTAGCGCATACCAAAGAACAGGCCAAGCAGCATCAGCCATATCGTGGCGCCCCAGGCAAACAGCGCGACGATGGGGATCAGGATGGGGATGTTGAGGATGATCGCATCGCGGCGCGTGGCGATAAACTTGGTGTCCAGGCTCAGACGGAAGAGCTTTTTGAGGTACTCCCACACGCTGTCCATCTTCTTGGAGAAGTCGGTCTTTTCGCTCGACTTCTCGTAGGCGGCCTGTGCGGCGACCATCTCGGCAGAGGGCTCATCGACCGGCGCGGACTCGGTGGCGGCATGCGCCGATGTGGTCTGGGTCTTGCCCTGCGACTCGAGCCAAATGATGGCATCAAGGACGTTGCCGCCGGCGGCGTCGAGCGCTGCCTTGGCATCGGTGTAGCTCACGTTGCACTTGGTGCGGATGGTTTCAACTTTTTCGAGGTCGTCCATGACCTGTCCTTTCGTTCGATGGGCGCGACGCTGGGCGATCTGCCCGGGCGCGAGCGTTGCGTTCGGCGGCCTGCGTTGCGCGGCGCCGCCCCGCCCTTGGTCGAACTCTATAGTGCAGGTTATAGATTAAGCGATTCTTGAGCCAAGATTAATGTTGGATGAGTTTTTG
>CATWQC010000041.1 GCA_958352845.1 uncultured Collinsella sp. | reverse complement strand
TGCTGGTGCTTATGAACACGCCGCATGAACTATTGGCCGAGGGCGTGGCCTATGCCCGTTGCTATTTTGCCGCCATGGTTGCGGCGCTGCTGCTCAATATGGGAACGGCATTGCTGCGCGCCGTGGGCGACACGCGCGGGCCTGCTGTGATCATCGCTTCCGGCTGCCTTGTTAATGCGGTGCTGGATGTCATCTTCGTTGCCGTGCTGCATATGGAGGCTCTGGGCTGCGGCATCGCGGTGGCGCTGACTATTTGCTCCAACGCCACGATGATTATGATTCGTATGATGCGCGCACCGGGTGCGTGGCGGCTTTCACTGTCCAAACTCGGCATTGATCCTGGCATTTGTAAGAGCATGATCTCATGTGGTCTGCCGCTTGGCTTTCAGTCTGCTGCGTATTCGATTTCCAACGTTTTGATTCAGGTGTCGGTCAACTCGTTTGGCGCCGATGTCACTACGGCTTGGGGTCTTTCGGGCCGCCTGGATGGCATTGTCTGGATGGTTACCGAGGCGCTTGGCGTGTCGATCACCACGTTCTCGGCACAGAACTTTGGCGCGCGCAACTACGAGCGCATGCGCAAGGGCTACCATACGTCGCTCGTACTGTCGTTTATGCTCATTGGTGGCCTGTCTGCCGTGCTGCTGGTATTCTCGGGTCCGCTGTCTCGTCTGTTTGTCGACGATGCTTCGATCTCGGCGTACACCACGACCATCCTCCATTTCATTGCGCCGTTCTATGCGATTTTCTCGATTATCGAGAACGCCTCGGGTTCCATCCGCGGCGCCGGTGTGAGCTTGCAGCCCATGCTGCTCACGATTTTTGGCACCGTCGTGCTCAGGGTGATCTGGGTGTTTGCGATTATGCCGTTCGATCCGTCGCTTGAGCACCTGCTGCTGGTCTACCCCGTAACCTGGCTCATCACGGCCACGATGTTTACCATCTACCACCACAGCGGCAACTGGCTCGGCCGCGCCACCGCCAAATGATCCCTTGGGGACGGAGGAAAACGGATCATTGCTCTCCGTCGTGATGTCTATGATCCGTTTTCCTCCGTCCCCTTCGGATCAATTAGTATTCAATGCCTTGGCGGGCTAGGAGGCCTTCGTCGAAGTAATGTTTGATGGGACGCATTTCGGTGACCAGGTCGGCAAGATCGGCCAGTGGCAGCAGGCCTCGGCCGGTGAGCACGAGCTCCGTGGTGGCGGGCTTTATCGCGATCAACGCTTCGACATCCTCGCGCGTCACGAAGCCGCGGCGCATGGCCTCGCCGAGTTCGTCCAAAATCAGAACGTCGACCTGTGATATCTGCTCGCGCGCCAGCTCCATGATCTGTGCGGCGCAAGCCTCGGGCGTGTCACGGTCGGCCTGTACAATGCGCAGTCCCAGGCGCGGTGCGGCATCGTGTTCGGCGCAGTGTAGCTTCTTGGCAAACTGCAGCATGAGCACGTTAAGTCCATAGCCCGTGGCGCGCAGCGCGAGCCCCAGCGCAGCCGTCGTCTTGCCCTTGCCGTCACCCGTATAGATTTGAACCTTGCCGACTTCCAGTGATGCCATCTCTGTCCTTTCGTGCCCGGCGTCGGTTTATCGCCGTCCGGGTTGGGTATTCTAGATAGCATTATCAACCCCAGTAGATGGAGTTCAAGCAGATGGAGATGGATGACAACAAACGTAGACGGAATATGATCCTCTACGTGCTCATCGCCTTCGTCGTCTACCTCGTGCTCTCGACCGTTCTGTTCCCCAACATCGGTCACACGCAGCAGATTACGAAGACCGATTACTCGACGTTTGTCAAAGCGCTCGATAAGAAGAGCGTCGACAAGGTCGAGTACAACACGGACGATTACACCATTTATTACACCAAGAAGGGCGAGGACGAGAACATCGCCTACAAGACGACCGGCGTGCCGAATGATGCTGGCTTTACCGATCGCGTGCTTGAATCCGGTGCGTCCCTGGAATCGGTCGTTCCCGATAAAAACTCGGGTCTGATGACCTACTACCTGCTCACACTCATCCTTCCCATGGCGATTTTCTTCCTCATCGGTTGGTGGCTCAATCGTCGCATGAAGAAGGCCATGGGCGATGACGGTCCTTCGATGAACTTTGGCGGCGGTTTTGGCGGCGGCGGACTGGGCAAGTCCGGTGCTCGCGTTATCGCCTCCAAAGATGTGGGCGTGACCTTTAAGGACGTCGCTGGCCAGGAAGAGGCCAAGGAATCCCTCAAGGAGGTCGTCGACTTTCTGGAGAAGCCGCAACGCTACGAGGAGATCGGCGCCAAGCTGCCACGCGGTGCCCTTCTTGTCGGCCCTCCGGGTACCGGTAAAACCCTGCTCGCCAAGGCTGTGGCCGGCGAGGCGGGCGTGCCGTTCTTTAGCATTTCGGGTTCTGAGTTCGTCGAGATGTTCGTCGGCCGTGGCGCCGCCAAGGTTCGCGATCTGTTTAAGCAGGCCAAGGAAAAGGCCCCGTGCATCGTCTTTATCGACGAGATCGATACCATCGGCAAAAAGCGTGACGGCGGCGGCTTTAGCGGCAACGACGAGCGCGAGCAAACGCTCAACCAGCTGTTGACCGAGATGGACGGCTTCGATAATCACAAGGGTATCGTTGTTCTCGCTGCTACCAACCGTCCCGACAGCCTTGACCCGGCCCTGCTGCGCCCCGGTCGTTTTGATCGCCGTATCCCCGTTGAGCTGCCCGACCTGACCGGCCGCAAGAACATCCTCGAGCTGCATGCCAAGAGCGTCAAGACGCAGCCGCCGATCGACCTGACTGCGATTGCCCGCGCCACGCCCGGTGCCTCGGGTGCCGACTTGGCTAACATCATCAACGAGGGCGCCCTGCGCGCCGTCCGCGAGGGTCGCAAACGCGCCACGCAGGACGACTTTGAGGAGTCGGTAGAGGTCGTCATCGCCGGCCAGCAGCGCAAGTCGACGGTGCTTTCCGACCATGAGAAGCAGGTTGTGTCCTACCACGAGATCGGCCATGCCATCGTTGCCGCTCGCCAGAAGGGCTCCGCGCCGGTCACCAAGATCACCATCGTGCCGCGCACGAGCGGTGCTCTGGGCTACACCATGCAGGTCGAGGAGGACGAGCGCTTCCTGACGACGCGCCAGGAGGTTCTGGACAAGCTCGCCGTCTACTGCGGTGGTCGCGCGGCCGAGGAACTCATCTTTGGCGAGATGACGACCGGCGCCGCCAACGATATCGAGCAGGCCACCAAACTCGCCCGCAACATGGTGACGCGCTTTGGTATGTCCGATGAGTTTGGCATGATGGCGCTCGGTACCGTGCAGAACGCGTACCTCAACCAGGATACGTCGCTCACCTGCGCCCCCGGTACGGCCGAGCGCGTGGACGCGATTGTCGCCAAGCTGATCGAGGATGCGCACGACCGCGCTCTGCAGATCCTGAAGGAGAACAAGTTCAAGCTCCACGAGCTGGCTCGTTATCTGTACAAGAAGGAGACGATCACGGGCGAGGAGTTCATGAATCTCCTCACGCGCGAGAATCCGCTGATGCCTAAGCAACAGTAGCGTTGCGTTCGGGACAGTAAATATCGACGCCCCATTTGAGTGCCTATCTCAAATGGGGCGTTTTGCTTGAGAGGGATGCATTTGAAGATCGTGGTGAGTGCCTGTTTGATGGGCGAGAGCTGCAAGTATAACGGGTTCGACAACTACCACCGCGCGTTGGTCGAGGCCTGCGAACGTACGGGGACCGAGGTCCTCTTGGTGTGCCCTGAGGTCTTTGGCGGCCTGCCCACACCGCGCGATCCCTCCGAGATCGTGGACGGCGAGGTCCGTACCTGCGAGGGCATCTCGGTCGATCGCGAGTTTCGCCTGGGTGCCCAACGGGCGCTCGACATGTGCGAGCAGGCGGGCGGGCCGTCCGAGATTGCTGCGTGCGTCTTGCAGGACCGCAGTCCCTCTTGCGGCGCGGGCCGCATCTACGACGGCACCTTTAGCGGTACGCTCACCGCGGGCAACGGTGTTTTTGTCGACCTGCTCCTGCGCAATGGGTACCGTGTGATCCAAGCGAGTGAATTCGATCCCAGCATGCTGGAGCAATAAAAAACCACCACAAAGGTGCCTGTCCCCTTTGTGGTGGTTTTGGGTTAGAGCTAGAGCGTGTGGCCGTAGGCGTTGGCGGCCTTGATGGCGGCGGCGAACTTTTCGTCGGTGAAAGGCTCGGGGTTTCCCTGCTTCCATTCGTTGGTGGCATGCGCGTGCTCGCATAGGGCAGGGATGTCGGCCTCGGAAAGCCCGACCTGCTCAAGCGTCACGGGCAGCCCCATCTGCTTGTTAAAGGCAGCGTAGCGCTCAAGGTTCTCGGTATCGCCCGTATAGGCAAACAGCACGAGCACGCCCAGGCTCACGACCTCGCCGTGTAGGTAGGAGCCCTCGCGCGGAATGCTGCAAGTGGCGTTGTAGAACGCATGCGCCACGCTCGAGTTGTAGTAGTAATCGTTTTGGTTGGTCAGGTTCGAGACATAACCCGTGTTGACCACGATGTCGAGCGCGATCTGCTTGACGGCTTCGGTCGATTGGTCCTGGCGCACGTCCTCAAGACCCTGCACACCATAGGTAAACAGCGGCTCGGAGCAGGTGTGGGCGAGTGCCAGGCCAAGACCGGCGGTGTGCTCTAAGTTGCCGGCGCTCGTGGCGTACTCCACCTCGGGCTGTTTGGACAGGGCATCGCCTACGCCCGCCCAGAAGTACTCCGCTGGCGCCTCGGCGATGATCTTGGGGTTGATGAAGATGTGAGCGGGGCGGTTGGGGTACGAATAGCCCTCGAGCGAGCCGTCGTCGTTGTAGACAACGGCAATGGCGGTCGCGGCGGAGCAGTTGGAACAAATCGTCGGGACGGTGAAGACGATCTTCTTGAGCTCGATGGCCGCCGTCTTGACCGTGTCGAGTGCTTTGCCGCCGCCGCAGGCAATGAGCACGTCGGCTTTCTGGCAGGCGGGGGAGTTTACGACCTTGGCGATATTGGCGCGTGTGCTGTTGGTACCGTAGACGCGCGTTTCCAGAATCTCGACGTCGGTATCTGCCAGCGCAGCTTCGATACCGGGAAGTGCTGCGGCCAGTGCCCGCTTGCCTCCGATGATCGCGACCTTTGTCGCTCCGTACTCGGCCAGCGCGCCGGGCAGCTCGTCAAAGCAGTCCTCGCCGACGGTGTAGTCGCTCATTCCAATCGTGCGCATAGCAACCTTCTTTCGTTCGATAGAGTGCTTTCAGGTATTTTGCTCCTAGAGAAGGGCTGTAATAGCGAGAAATTTCGAACGTATAAAACCAGTGTTGAGGGTTTTTCGCCGGCGCGGAACGTGCTAGCATACTCCGCATAAGCGTTGATGGGGACGAGTAGTCGGCCATCCGCATGCTACAGAGAGCGGGGAGCGCTGAGAACCCGTGCATGCGACCGATGAAAATCACCCCGGAGCTGCGGTCCCAACGGACGTGCCACACAGGCACGTCTTAGTAGATATCGCCGAGATGGTCGTCGATACAGGCCAGCCGAGTAACGGATGCGAGCGCGCTAGAAGCGGGCGAGGGCATCTAAGCTGGGTGGTTAAGCGAAGAGCTTTTGCGGGCGCACAGCCCGTTTTGTGGCGCTTCGTCCCAGCTTGTAGGGACGGGCGCCTTTTTGGTGCCCAACGGGCGTGTGCGCCCACGATATGAAAGGGGTACCGTGGCAAACGAGTACAAGCAGACGATGAATCTGCCCAAGACCGGTTTTCCCATGCGTGCCGGTCTTTCCAAGTCCGAGCCTAAGCGACTCAAGGACTGGCAGGACAACAAGGTCTACGAGCAGGTTCTGAAGAAGAACGAGGGTCACAAGAAGTTCGTGCTGCACGACGGTCCTCCGTACGCCAACGGTCCGATCCACATCGGCCATGCCATGAACAAGATCTCCAAGGACATGATCAACCGCTACTGGATGATGCAGGGCTATGAGGTTCCCTATGTCCCCGGTTGGGACTGCCATGGTCAGCCGATCGAGCATAAGGTCGAGGAGAAGCTCGGCACCGAGAAGTTCAACCAGACCCCCACGGCCAAGATCCGTGAGCTCTGCAACGAGTTCGCTGTCGAGAACATCGAGCTTCAGAAGGCTGGCTTCCGCCGTCTGGGCGTGCTCGGCGACTGGGACAACCCCTATCTGACGCTCTATCACCAGCATGACGCCGCCGATATCGAGGTCTTCAAGGCCATGTTCGATAAGGGCATGATTTATCGCGGCCACAAGCCGGTTCACTGGTGCAAGCACTGCCACACCGCGCTGGCCGAGGCTGAGATCGAGTACTCCGATGAGACGAGCCCGTCCATCTTCGTGCGCTTCGAGATGACCTCCAAGCCCGCCGGTCTCGAGAATTTCGACGGCCCGGTTGACTTCATCATCTGGACGACCACGCCGTGGACCATTCCCTCCGACCAGGCAGTTTCCCTCAAGCCCGGCGCCGCCTATGTCGCCGTTGAGCACGAGGGTCGTGCCGAGGTCATGCTCGAGGACCTGGCTCCCAAGTGCTGCGAGGAGTTTGGTTGGGAGTACACCCCGGTTATGGTCGACGGTAAGCCCTATGTGGTTCCCGCCGAGACCTTCCACCACATCCACTACAAGCAGCCGATCTTTGACGGTGTTGAGGGCGTGGCGCTGCTGGCCGATTACGTCGGTGTCGATGACGGTACCGGTATCGTCCACAACTCGCCCGGCCACGGCGTCGACGACTACTTTGCCTGCCTCAAGGAGGGCATTACCGACATCTGCATGCCGGTCGATGATGACGGCAAGTTCTACACCGGCGAGGAGTTTGGCACCGGTGGTCCCTTCAGCGGCATGGATACCGATGAGGCCAACCCGCACATCATCGAGTTCCTGCGCGAGCGCGGCACCCTGGTCCTCGAGAAGAAGATCACGCACAGCTATCCGCACTGCTGGCGCTGCAAACACCCGGTGCTCTTCCGTGCTACTGACCAGTGGTTTGTCTCGATGGACAAGACCGGCTTGCGTGAGCAGGCTGGCAAGGAGGTTCGCGAGAACGTCAAGTGGTATCCGGCTCACGCCGCCAACCGCATCGGCGCCATGGTCGAGCAGCGTCCCGACTGGTGCATTAGCCGTCAGCGCAACTGGGGCGTGCCTATCCCGAGTTACACCTGCGCCGACTGCGGCGAGAAGGTCATGAACGACGCTACGCTCGACGCCGTCATCAAGCTCTTCCACGAGAAGGGCTCTGACGCCTGGTTCACCGACGCTCCCGAGAGCTACCTGGGCGAGGCCTGCGTCTGCCCCAAGTGCGGCGGTCATCACCTCAAGGCCGATAAGGACATCCTCGACGTGTGGTGGGATTCCGGCGTGTCTTGGAAGGCCGTCTGCGAGTATCGCCCTGAGCTTGAGTACCCGGCGGACGTGTATCTTGAGGGCTCCGACCAGCACCGCGGTTGGTTCCAGAGCTCGCTGCTCACCTCGGTGGGTGCCAACGGCCATGCTCCGTACAAGGCGGTCGTCTCGCAGGGCTTCACACTCGATGGTCAGGGCCGCAAGATGTCCAAGTCGCTCGGCAATGTTATCGACCCCAATAAGGTCTGCGACGAGATGGGCGCTGATATCATCCGTCTGTGGGTTGCCTCCGTCGACACCAGCTCTGACGTCTCCATCGACCACGAGATTCTCGCTCGTACGTCCGATGCCTATCGCCGTTTCCGCAACACGCTGCGCTTCTTGCTCTCCGAGCTCGAGGGTCAGTTTGAACCCGAGACCGACGGCGTCGCCTTTGCTGACTTGCTGCCGCTCGACAAGCTCATGGTTGCCCGTCTGACCCAGGTCCAGGCCGAGGTCGACGACGCCTACGCCAGCTATGAGTTCCCGCGCGCCTACCGTGCGCTCTACGACTTCGTGGTGACCGAGCTTTCCAACGTGTACCTCGACGCCCTGAAGGACCGTCTGTACTGCGAAAAGTCCGGCTCGCTCGAGCGCCGCAGCGCCCAGACCGTGCTCGCCGAGCTTTTCTCGATGCTCATGCGCGACCTGCAGCCGATCCTGTCCTACACCGTCGATGAGGCCATGGCCTATGCGCCCGCCGGCTGCGTCGATCATCAGAAGTACGCCGCGCTGCTCGATTGGTACAAGTCGCCTATCACGGTCGACGAGGCCAATGAGTTCGAGGGCGTGCTCGAGGCTTCACTCGAGCTCCGTAGCGCCGTGACCAAGGCCCTTGAGGATGCCCGCTCCGCCGGCACCTTCACCAAGAGTCAGCAGGTCCGCGTCAAGGCGGTCATTCCCGCCGAGATGTATGCGCTGCTGACCGGCGACAAGGCCGTCGACCTGGCCGAGTTCTACATCGTCTCCGATGTTGAGCTGACCCAGGGCGAGGAGCTCTTCGTCGCTATTGAGGCTGCCGAGGGCGAGTGCTGTGACCGTTGCTGGAACTACCGCACCACCGTCGGCGAGTACAACGGCCACGCGCATATCTGCAAGCGCTGCGCGAATGCCCTTTAAGGCACGGTAACTCGGCATTTTAGTTATTGGGAGAATTTGGACGCCTTCGGCCCATTTGCTCCGCTGAATAAAAGCGGCATTCTGTTTTTCGGAATGCCGCTTTCTTTTTATGCTGGTTATTTATCTGGCGTTAGCGAATATGTCGTGCGCTCTGCGTGTGGCAATATAAGATGGTTAATTGCGTTAAACGGAATTCGATGTTCTTGAGGGTAGGGGATTGATTTGGGTCGTGCTGGGGATATGACGCCGCCTTTGCGCTGGCGGTTAGGTGTTGCTGGTGGGGTGGTGCTGGTTGTGCTGCTTTTTGATCAGCTGACCAAGCTTGCGGTTCGTGCCGTGGGCGACGCTTTGCATGTGACTGTTATCCCCGGTGTGATCGACTTCCTGTTTGTCCGCAATATCGGTGCTGCCTTTAGCATTGGCGAGGGGCATGGCGTTGCGTTTGCTTTGCTGGCGCTTGCGGTCATTGTCGCCATTGCCGTGTACTTGCTTCGCGCGCCCCAGCTTGCTCGCTTGGAGGTTGTGGGCATGGCTATGGTCGCGGGCGGTGCTATCGGCAACGCTATCGATCGTTTGGCCTTTGGCTTTGTGACCGATTTTATTGCCACCACCTTCATCGACTTTCCCGTCTTCAATGTGGCCGATATCGGCATTACCGTGGGCGTTGTGCTCGCCCTCTTCGGCTACATGTTCTTGAGTCCCGCGGCCCGCGAGGTTGATGCGACTGCCGAGCTCAATGCCCGTGATGAGGCCCGCGCTAAGCGCAAAGCCAAGCAGCGTAGGGAGCGTGCCCGCAAGATTCGCGAAAGGAATGAGCGTTAATGGCCGACATCCATATTTTTGTTGCTGACGATTCCGCTGGTCAGCGTCTTGACGCCTATTTGGGCGCCAACGATGGCTGTCCCACGCGCTCTGCCTGCGCGCATCTGATCGAGGGAGGCGCCGTTGCCGTCAACGGTGAGACTTGTCTCTCTAAAAAGTACGCCGTACGCGCCGGCGATCGCATCTCGGTCGACTTGCCCGAGCCGCACGACCCGACCGACGTGATTCCCGAGGCCATTCCCCTCGATATCCGCTACGAGGACGACTACCTTATCGTGCTCTCCAAGCAGCGGGGCCTGGTGTGCCATCCCGCCCATGGCCACGAGAGCGGCACCCTTGCGAACGCTCTGGTCTACCACTGCGGCATCGATTATCTTGGTACTGTGCAGGGTGAGGACCGCCCCGGCATCGTGCATCGCCTGGATCGCGATACCTCGGGCCTTATGC
>CATWQC010000040.1 GCA_958352845.1 uncultured Collinsella sp. | reverse complement strand
TCTTGAACACCTTTCGCTCTTAAATAGGTGTCCAATTCATCATACCCACTCCACCTAGCTTATCGGTCCAACTGCCGCCGTGGGCATCAACCGTGGTCTCAACGGACGCGTCAACCTTCTCTAGGAAGTCGGTATCGTCGCTATGCGATTCCTGAGTTTTGACGGCATCGCGCACGCCGCCAGTCGTTGCGGCGAACGCTGCAACGGGGGCGATGGAGCTGCACCCGATAGCGACAGCCATAGCAGCGGCGGGCAAGACCTTACCCAGCTTGTTCTTGTACATAATTCTTCTCCTTCGGGAGGGGTTTCGGTCGCACACCTCGCGCGACCCTTGGATATGAACACGTCTCGGGCATTGAAAATGATAGAGACGTTTTCACCTACTCGACCGTGAGCCGCCAAGTAAAAGCGGACTGCCCAGCGGGCTGGGAATGGTCGGAAGAGAGGACGGAGCGCCAGACGGTCATAGCCGAGTACCGACCAGCGGGAACTTTCTGGCTCAACTCAATGGTATCGACCTCGGAGCCAGCCGCGAGCAGCTTGCCGTATCCGCTGGAATCGGGCGCGTTCCACACGCACTCGGAATCATCGAAAATGCCTGAACCATCGAGGTCGATATACACTGCGGGCGATGAATCTACGGGATTGCGCCCAGTCGCGCCGCCGTGGGTGCAGTTCGCAGGGAGCGACAGCTTCAAAGGCTGCTTTAGAGCTTGGGGCTTCCAAGTCACCTCATCATCACCCGAGTCATAGCTCGCATAGCGTATTGAGACTACAGGGGCGGCAGAGCCGCCCGAGGACTTGGCACCATCGAGGAAACCGAGAGAAGGGCTGGAATCAGAGCCATAGAACGTGAGCGACAGGAGCAGGAGAATGGCACAGAGTGCCAGCGGCAGGAACAGAACCCATTTACGCAGGTGGTAAACGCGGGTGTAGAACTGGAAACCGTCTTTATTTCGCTCCGCCCTCACGCAGCCAGCAGCACGGAAAAACAGGCGCTTGCGGTCAGTTTCCAGACGGGCGGCGTGCCAATACTTCCCCGCCTTGACCCATAAAAGCGGTTGATGCGGATTACCGTTATAAATACAGAGCAGGGTCGGGTCGTTGCAGTCCTTGGGGGGACGGCGGCGCACGGCGAAAGCATTGAGATACACCAAAGGTTCATCGTCAGGTTCGGGTTCTGCCACGGCTGGCAGCTTGCAACCCGCCAGACGTTCCGAGGTATCACCCTCGAAATCATCAACGACATGCGCAAGCGGGGCGGGGTCATAATGCAGGCGGCGCATCAGAACAGCTCCGCGTCAGCATAGCCCTCGGCATCGGTGCCATCAGCGTCAACAACCCCGTTCGGATAGAGCACTTCCATAGCGGCTCTATTCAGAATACGGTCGGTGTCGCTCGGCACCAGCACAGGGCTATCGAAGATGGACGGGTCAAAGGCGGCGGGATTATCCTCGGCATCGGTGCCCGCAACAATCAGAACATCGCGGAACTCTTTTTCATGGTCGATAGCGTAGGCGAAACGCAAAGCGGCGCGAATGGCGAAATTCTTATAAACGCCCCTAATATCGGAACTATAGGCGGGGAGGGCGCTTAGTAAATCACGCAGCCCATCAATTCGTAAAAGCAGGCTAACACCCGTAAGGGTCGTCTTATACCGAATATCGCAAGCAAACGAAAGAGGGATATTAAAACGCTGTGGAGGGAGGGACATGAGAACAGGCCAGAGTACCGTCCCGCCCGAACGCTCAAAGTCATCAATACGGTCGAACGCGAACGCGAGGGCGGTGGAATCTGTGGGGTGGTCGCTCACGCCGTGGATAATCGCGCTACGCCTAACATCCTGAAATAGCGGGAGACATTCACGTGCGAGTTTGATGGTTGCCTGACGAATTTTGATATTGGGCATGATATGTCCTTTCAATTAGCGGCCTTCAGCCATTGCTCTTTATTAGCTCGATACTAGCAGCCGTCAGCCATTGCCCTTTGTTAGCTCGATACTAGCAGCCGTCAGCCATTGCCGCAAGAACTATTTCTAGATTTTTCTGAAAAGCCAACGGAACCATGCCAGCGCCGCGTTTACCAACAGCGGGGGGAGTTATTAACAGCACGGGAGCCATACGAAGGGACTCCCATTGTGCTATTAACAACTCCCCCCGCCATTGAAAACGCTGGTTATCCGAGCGATAGCGGCGTGATGGTTGCCGAGGGGTTGCGCTGCCAACGTGTTCGAACGTTCGACAGCAGGTCAGGGGCTTGGGAACAGCTCAAAGCGGTAATAGCCTCGAAATAATCGAGCGTTTCAGCCGTACGGACGCATACGAGCGTCTAGCATATCCATACAAACGAGTTCGCGGATAAAGGGAGTCACGGGACATATGAAGCAATGGGCTGGACTGGGAAAGTTCCTCGCGGGGCATATGCAGATCATCGTTCCGATTTGCGTGGCGCTCGGCGTGCTCTTTCCCCAGCAGATCGGCGTGCTCAAGCCCATTGTTCCCGCCCTCTTCGCCTTTATGACGTTTCAGGGCGCGCTCAGCAACACTTTTCACCAGGTAGCCGAGGTGTTCCACCGTCCGCTGCACCTGATTCTGGCGCTGCTGGTCTCGGCAGTGCTTATTCCCATCGCGGCGTATGCCATAGGGTCACTCTTCTTTGGCTCCAACCCCAACCTTGTCTGCGGCATCGTGCTCGAGTACAGCGTGCCCGTGGCCGTCACCGCTTTTATGTGGATCAGCATGTTCGGCGGCAACGGCCCGCTCGCGCTCACCATCATCCTGACGTCCTCGGTTATCTCCCCTGTGACGATTCCGCTCACGCTTAAGCTCTTGCTGGGTGCCACCGTCTCGATCGATGCGCCGAGCATGATGCAAGACATGGCCTTTATGATCGCCATCCCCGCCGTGCTCGGCATCGTGATCAACGAGCTCACGCGTGGATGGGGACACGAGAAGCTCTCCCCCGTGCTCTCGCCCGCCTGCAAATTCATGATGATGGGCGTTATCGCCTCCAACTCCACCGCCATGAGCGAGTACGTGCTGCACATGAACGCGGTGCGCTTGGAAGTCGCCCTCTTTATTTTGGTCTTCGCCATCAGTGGCTTTGTCGTCGGTTTTCTGGTCGCCCATACGCTGCATCTGCCATATAGCGAGACGACCACCATGTGCTTTACCTGCGGCATGCGTAACATCTCTTCGGGCGCCGTCATCGCCACGCAGTACTTTCCGGGCGAAGTCGTGTTTCCCGTCATGTGCGGAACGCTGTTTCAGCAGGTACTCGCCTCGCTTATCGGGCATCTCTTTGAGCGTCTGACCGGCGAGGAGCGCGCCGCCCAGCGCAAGCGCGTCGAAGCCGGCCGCGACGCCATGGCACGCTAGACTGTCCGCATTACGCGGGTGTTAGTCTTGCTATACGAGCGTTTCCAGATGCGCACGCAGGCGCTCAGCATCGATATCGAGCGTTGTCTCAGCATTGACCTGGGCCAAACGATAGCCGACAAAGTAGGGCGAAACCACCCAACGCGGCAGCGCCTTGGCAATGGTCCGACCGCCCAGGTGATAGAAGAACAGGTTATACGACTCTGCGCGACCACCGTGGTGCTCGTTCAGGATATAGCGCAGAGCTACCTGGATTGCATCGGCGAAGAGATCCGCCTCGGCTTGATCTCTCGTGTCATCGCTGGCGGCGATTCCCTGCGGGGCTGAAACGTTGATCTCAAAGAACCCCATGATGGGTTCGGTTGAGATGTTGGCCGAGATCCTCCCCTGTTGCCAGACATTGATACCTTCGAAATTGGCGGAAGCCAGCGAAGCATAGCCGTCTTCCTGCTCCAAACCCACAATCTGCATGTGCGGATGGACCAGACTGCCGCCCGAAAGCGGACCCTTGTTCTTGTACATGAGCACGCTTCGATACTGCTGCGAGTCGATCATCCGCCGCCAGCAACCCAGAGCAAACCGCATCACATGGTAGAGTTCATCCGGCTCATAGGTCACCAGGTCGGCATCGTGATCGGCCGACTCGATCAGCACGGTTTGATGGGTGGCGCGCAGGGTTTTGAACTTATTCTCGAGCCAGATGCAGTCACCGTCGCGCTGGATGATGTTGGTGAGCCCCTCCGTGTTGCAAAAGGGGCACGCGGTACCGGGGCGACGGTTGTCGTCGGGCTTGCCGCTCGCCTGCTGAACATCGAATACAAGCGCCACGGGCTACACCTCCAGCGGTACGATCCTTGTGCCATGGAGCTCGGAGACGCCCAGTGCCGCCGCCACGGTATCGCGGTTGGCCGTGGAAATGCCGCCGCCGGGAAGGATGGTCAAGCTGTCGCCCGCATACTCGATCAAGCGGGCCAGGTTTTCGAAGTTGTCCTCGATCAGCGTACCGGCAGCGCCACCATGCGTCAGGATGCGTGTGATGCCGCAGTCGGCGAGTATGTCAATCGCGTCGAGCTGAGCCTCGGGCGAGAGCTGATCAAACGCCATGTGGAAGGTGATGTCGATGGGCTCACGCTTGCATTCCTCGGTCGCGCAGCCCGCGGCCATCACGAGAGCGCCCAACGTAAGCTCGTCGAGTGCCCATCCGCCAGCGCAGGGCTTGCAGCAGCCAAAGACCAAGCCGTCAACGCCGGCGCTCACGGCAAGGCCCAGGTCCATCTCCATCATACGCAACTCGTCCTGGTTGTAGTGAAAGTCGCCGCCACGCGGGCGAATCATGCACATCACCCGCGCATCGTGCTCGTGTGCATAGTTGGTCGTAGCGCTGATAACGCCGGCCGAAGGCGTGGTGCCACCAACGGCAAGGTTGTCGCACAGCTCGATACGCCTTGCACCGGCATCGATAGCCGCCGGCACCCGCTCAAAGTTCTCGGCACAAAACTCGTACAGCATAGATAGACCCCCAAAGACAGCAGATGTTTTCCGACGGGCATTGTCACACATCCCCATGAAGTTGCGGTGGAATAGGGACTCTTTTGGCCTCTGGAGCCCGTATTCAGTCCCTATTTCACCGCAACTTAAAAAGGGGCGCTGACTGAGATAGTCAGCGCCCCTTTTGTTAGGTGGGTTAGCCTCCGAGGTAGGCTTTGCGGACGTTGTCGTCGTGCAGGAGCTCTTGGCCGGTGCCGGTCATGGTGATCTTGCCGGTCTCGAGCACGTAACCGCGTGTGGCGATGGAAAGCGCCATCTGCGCGTTTTGCTCGACCAGAAGCACCGTGGTGCCGGCCTTGTGCAGGTCCTCGACAATCTGGAAGATCTGTTCGATCAGAATCGGTGCCAGACCCATGGAAGGTTCGTCGAGCATAAGCAGTTTGGGGTTACTCATAAGGGCGCGCCCCATAACGAGCATCTGCTGCTCGCCACCTGAAAGGGTGCCGGCGACCTGGCGACGACGTTCCTTCAGGCGCGGGAACTGCTCGTAGACGCGCTCCAGGCCCGGAGCAATTGTGGACTTGGGCTGTGTATAGGCGCCCATCTCCAGGTTCTCCTCGACCGTCATCTGCAAAAAGGCGCGACGACCCTCGGGGACCTGAGCCAGGCCCTTACCCACCAGCTTGTCGGCAGGCGTATGGGTAATGTCCTCGCCCATAAACTTGATGGAGCCGGTCTTGGAGCGCAGCAGGCCCGAGACGGTCTTGAGCGTTGTGGACTTGCCGGCACCGTTGGCACCAATCAAGGCCACGATCTCGCCCTCGTTAACGTTAAAGGAGATGTCCTTGATGGCGTGGATGGCGCCGTACCAGACGTTGATGTTGTAGACGGAAAGCATCGGCTCTGCCATTTAGTTCTCCCCCTTATCCTGCTTGCCCAGATATGCCTCGATAACGGCGTCGTTGTTCTGGATTTCCTCGGCCGTGCCCTTGGCGATGACCTTACCAAAGTTGAGCACGCAGATACCCTCGCAAATATTCATGACGAGCGACATGTCGTGCTCGATAAGCATGATGGCAATGCCGAAGGTGTCGCGAATCTTAACGATGTTCTCCATGAGTTCCGCGGTCTCGGACGGGTTCATGCCGGCGGCAGGCTCGTCGAGCAGCAGCAGCTTGGGGTTGGTGGCAAGCGCGCGGACGATCTCCAGACGACGCTGGGCGCCGTAAGGCAGCGAGCCAGCCTGCTCGTTTGCCAGATGCTTCATATCAAAGATGGACAGCAGCTCCATGGCGCGCTCGTGAGCAGCCTTCTCGTGCTTCCAATACGTCGGCAGGCGCAGCACGCCCTCAAAACCGGAATAGCGCTCCTGGTTGTGCAGACCGACCTTGACGTTGTCCTCCACCGTCATGGTGTTGAACAGGCGAATGTTCTGGAATGTACGGGCAATACCCATGCGGTTGACCTGATAGACCGACTTGCCCGAGGTATCCTCTCCGTCGAGCAGGATGGTGCCGTGCGTGGGCTGATACACCTTGGTGAGCAGGTTGAAGACCGTGGTCTTACCGGCACCGTTGGGGCCGATCAGACCGGCGATCTCGGTCTTGCCGATAGTCAGGCTAAAGTCGTCGACTGCCTTAAGGCCACCGAACTCAATGCCCAGGTGGATGCACTCGAGTGCAGGGCGCTCGCCCAGGTCACGATCGGGAACGATGGCGCCAGAAGGATACGGGACCATCTTGCCCTTCTTGAACTCAAATTTACTGGGCATCGGCTGCCACCTCCTTCTTGGAAGCAAAGCGATCCTTAATGCGTGCGAAGAACGCCTTGAGCTGCGGGTTGTTGGTAAAGATCATGACCAGGATCAGCACGATAGCGTAAATGAGCATGCGGTAGTCCGAGAACTGACGGAGCAGCTCGGGAAGCACCGTGAGCAGCGCCGCCGCGATGACGGAGCCGCGCATATTGCCCAGACCGCCCAGGACCACGAACACCAGGATGAGAATGGACGTGTTGAAGTCGAACTTGGTGGCGGAGAGCTGCGAGAAGTTACCGCCGAAGAGGGCTCCGGCAGCACCGGCGAGGGCAGCAGAAACCACGAAGGCGATCATGCGGTACTCAGTGACGGAGATGCCTACGGACTCGGCTGCAATCTTGTTATCGCGCACGGCCATAATGGCACGGCCGGTACGGCTGCGAACCAGGTTGAGCACGATCACGAGCGCGACCATGACCAGGATGGCACCGGCGAGGAAGGTCGAGTACGTCGACACGCCCGAGGCGCCCTGGGCGCCCTTGATGATGGCGGTGCCGTCCTCGAGCAGGTGCAGGTCGTCGATCGTAGAGTTGCCCGTGATGTTAAAGATCACGTGCAGGCCGCGCGAGTCGACACCCACGATAAGGCAAGTGACGATCTCTTTGATGATCTCGCCAAAAGCCAGGGTCACGATGGCCAGATAGTCGCCGCTCAGGCGCAGGACCGGGATACCGATCAAGAAGCCCAGGATGGCGGCAGCGATGGCGCCGACCACAATGCTGATGATCAGGCGCATCGGGTCGGACGGAACGGCGCTCTCCAGCGCGACAGCGGTAACGATGCCCGTATAGGCGCCGACGCTCATAAAGCCCGCGTGGCCCAGCGACAAGTCGCCCGCGATGCCGACGACAAGGTTGAGGGAAATGGCCATGACAATATAGGCCGTGATGGGAACCAGCTGACCGGCGATCATGCGCGGAATCATGTGGTTAGACTGCATAAAGAACACGATGGCGAACGCCACAAGGCACATGGCGTACGTGACAAAGTCGTGACGCGTCTGCTTGTCTTTAAGAAACTTCATAGCGCTCACCTACACCTTCTCGGGGACGTACTTGCCCAAGAGGCCGGCAGGCTTGACGAGCAGGACGATGATCAAAACACCAAAGACGATGGAGTTGGCAAGGCTCGTGGAAATGTAGGCCTGCGCCATCGCTTCGATGATGCCGATGAGAATGCCGCCGACAAAGGCGCCGGGGATGGAGCCGATGCCACCGAAGACGGCGGCGTCGAAGGCCTTGATGCCAGGCATGGCGCCTGTCGTAGGCTGCAGCACCGGCGAGTAGGAGCACAGCAGCACGCCGGCGATGGCGGCAAGGGCAGAGCCGATGGCGAACGTCATCGAGATGGTACGGTTGACGTTGATGCCCATGAGCTGAGCGGCGGCCTTGTCCTCGGACACGGCGCGCATGGCTTTGCCCATCTTGGTCTTGCCTGTAAAGAACATCAGGCCGGCCATGATAACCAGGCAGGCGACGATGGTGACGAGCGAGACGGCGCTCACGTTGAACCTTGCCAAGAACTCCGGCACCGGGAAGGCGACGAGCGAAGTAAAGTTCTTGGGCGTGGCGCCCCACAGAAGCTGTGCGGCATTCTGCAGGAAGTAGGACACGCCGATAGCCGTGATCAGAACGGCCAGCGGACCCGCCTGACGCAGCGGCTTATAGGCCAGACCCTCGATGAGAACACCGAGAACCGTGCAGGCCACACAAGAGAGAACTACAGATGCCCAGCCCGGGAGGCCGAGATACGACGTGGCGCAGAACGAGACATAGGCACCGACCATGATGACGTCGCCGTGAGCGAAGTTGAGCATCTTGGCGATACCGTAGACCATGGTGTAGCCCAGCGCGATGATGGCGTAGACGCTGCCCATGGACAGGCCGTTGACCAGGTATTGGATAAAGACCGTCATGTTCCACATCCCCCTTTCGAATAGGTTTCCAGTTAATGTATGAAACAGGGACGTTACACTGTCCCTAGATACCAAGCAAGCAGGGAAGGCCAAAACCTCCCCTGCTTGGGATCAAAACCGCTCTATGTGAGGCGGCTTATTAGGCCTGTACGTACTTGCCATCGGTGATGACGTACGCCGTGGGCTCCTTCTGAACCTGGCCCTTATCGTTCCAGGTGAGCTTGCCGGTCAGACCGTCAACGGTAATCTTGAGCATAGCCTTGGACAGCTTCTCGGCGACCTCGGTCGGATCGGCGTCGACACCAAGACCGGCCTCCTTGACGGCCTCGGCCACCGCGTGCACGCCGTCGTAGGCGTCGGCGGCAAACTGGTCGGGGGTATCGCCGTACTTATCCTTGTAAGCGTTAACGAAGTCGGCGTTCTTCTCGTCGTCGGCGGAGAACGGGGTCATGAGCAGCAGACCCTCGGCAAGAGAGGTATCGAAGCCCTCAACGCCCAGGATGCCGTCCATGCCGTCGCAGCCCATCATCTTGACGTCGTAGCCCATGTCCTTGGCGTTCTTGAGCAGGACGGACGCCGGCGTGTAGTAGATCGGCGCAAAGATCATGGTGGCGCCGGCCTGCTTGGCCTTAGTCAGCTGGTTGGTAAAGCTCGTGGCGGAGTCGTCCTTAAAGGTCTCCTCGTCAACAATCTCGAGCTTGGACTCAGCGGCCTGGGCCTTAAAGGAATCTGCGATGCCCGAAGAATAGGCGTCGCCGGAGTTATAGAACAGCACGAACTTCTCGTCCGGATACTTCTGGGCCAGGAACTTGGCAGCGTTGACACCCTGGTTGGGGTCGGTGAAGCAAACCTGGAAGACGCAATCCTTGCCGTCGGTGACGTCCTCGGAGGACGCGGACGGGGTGATCATGAACGTCTTGGGGTCGTTACCACACTCTGCGGCAACGGCAACCGACGCACCCGTGGTGGTCGGACCGACGAGGGCCTGCATGCCCCAGTCGAGCAGGGTGTTGAAGGCGTTGACGGCCTTCTCGCCATCGGCCTGGTCATCCTCGGCCTTGCTGGCAAGCGGCAGATCCTTGGTCGAGAAATCCTTGCAGCCAAGCTCGACACCCTGGGTAACGGACTTGCCGTAGGACGCGTTGGCGCCGGTCAGCGGGCCGATGGTGCCGATCTTAAACGAAGCGTCGCTCGAAGCGGAACCGCTGTCGCCGCCGTTGGAGGAGCAGCCAGCTAGAACGGACATCGCCCCCAGACCTGCTGCGCTCGCGATAACGCTCCTGCGATTCATAACAGGGTTCAATGACTTACCGGTGAGGCTCGACATGCGGCTCTCCTCTCATTTATCGTCGGGTTTCAGTTGCCCGACAGGCCATCCTTCGCCGTGTTCGGCGTTCGCAAAATAGTAGACGCTTTAGTT
>CATWQC010000039.1 GCA_958352845.1 uncultured Collinsella sp. | reverse complement strand
CGAGGTAGCCCTCCTGGTCGAAGTGCATGATCTCGATCTTCTCGGTCTCCTTCATTCCCGCTCCTTTCACGAGCAGTTTGAATTGTCGCACGGAATGGACAGGCTTGCCGCCCCGTCTCGCCGCTTAACCTTGTGGACATCTTGGCCCCAAGCTCAACAATTCAAAGGTTCTTAATACCAGTGAACGATTACAGGTTAGCCGTTTTTAATACCGATTTTTTGATTTCATCCTCCCCTCTCGGTAGACGGTCAGTTTTTGCCGTTCATCGGTCATGCGACACATGTCCGTAAAAAAATGAGCACCCCGCCGTGCGCAGGGACGCTCTAGACGCTAATAGTTGTAGGTATATCCGCCGGCGTCGCCGCGGGTAAAAGACTTGGCATGCTCGATTGCCTGCCCACTCGAGTCATAGGTCAGGCCTTCCAGCACGAGCGCCAGATCGCCCGGCTCAAGATTGAGCAAACTCGCATCGCGTGCGCCCAGCGCCTCGATATCGAGTTTCTCTACCGACTGATCTGGCTTGCGTCCCAACATATCGTAGGTCTCGAACAGGCTGAAGACCGAAATGTCCACGCCTTCGATGCCCGGAAACAGCAGGCACGGAATCAGTGTCATCTCGATCGATACGGGCTCACCATCGATGCAGTTGAGGCGGCGCACCGAGTAAAGCAGATCGTCCTCAGCGATGCCAAACAAGTCGGCATAATACGGGCCGGCGTAGCGTTTGGAGCGCGCCAGGATGCGCACCGACGGCGTCGCGCCCGATGCCAGAACCGACTGGCGGAAGCCGCCCTTGCGTTCGTGCTCGTCAAACCACTTATGTCCCACAAAGGCGCCTTTGCCCTGCACGCGACGAATCTGGCCACTTTTGACCAGCTCGTCCATGGCGCTTCGGATTGTCAGGCGTGTCGTGCCAAACTCCTCGGCCAGCTCGTTTTCGGACGGAATCATCGAGCCCGTCGGGTAGTCGCCGCGCTCGATTCGCTCCGCAATGCAGCGGCGAATTTGTTTGTAAACCGGCAAGTCTTCTACTGCATCAGCCATTCGACACCCACCTTCGTCGCAACGCCGTCTGCCTCGCCGTTATCGGCAAAACGATACTTGGTCGGCAGAATCACGGACTTGCAATACTCGACAAAGCCATCGGTCTCGTCGCGCTCGTGCGAAGCCTTGTAAAACACCGGCGTGCCCTCCTGAGCATTCAGCAACTTGGCCTCGTCGGCGTTCAGACGGCTGATGGAAATATGCTCCTTGCCGTGCGTCACATGGACATTCCCCTCCTTGAGCAAAACGTCGTAGAGGCTTTCCTGCTCAAAATCGTGATCGGGAAGCGAGGGGCACAAAGACAGATTGACGTAAGCCGTCTCGATCGATGCCGGGGAACCGTTGACCACACGCACGCGCCGAATGCAGAAGAGCGGCATGCCCAGGTCGATCTGGGCTTTTTGGGCAAGATCGATATCGGCATACACGACCTTGGACCAAACCAGGCGCGCGGTCGACTTTGAGCCAACCCTCTCCACCGCCTGCGTATAGTTCCATGTTTCCTGAAAGATGTTCAGCGGTTTGGGAGGACACACATAGGTGCCCGAACCGCGGCGGCTTTCCAAAGTTCCGCACGAAATAAGGCGCGTGATCGCAGCACGCAACGCCGTGCGCGACACGCCCAGCTCTTCACAGAGCACACGCTCGGCGGGCAGCCGGTCGCCACTCTGCAGGTCATAATGTTTGATATACCAAAGAATACCCTCAAAGGCGCGATCTTTGGGCGGAATCGCATATGGTTCACTCGACATGGGCAAGACTCCTCAACCGCTTGATGCTGCAGGAATCATTGCTCCGGACGCCTCATGGCGTCGAAGGCTTCTTTGATCTGCTCCGCAACGTTCCGATACGACCGATATAGGCCGGAGTCTCGCTTGACTTCGCCCGCGGTCACCGGAATCTCAAGCTTCGAAATCTCATCCTTGCCGGTTTGCACGGCAACGATGACACCCATACCAAGGCACATATTACGCTTGGCAGCGTTGTTTTTGGTAGCCTGAGCTGGATTAATCAAAATCTGCTGAGCCAGTTCGCGTTTGCTGAGCTCCGGCACATCCTCGGGATTTCCGGTCTCGGCAATCTCGCACTGCAGCACATCCGCATAGTCAAAAATCTTCGGCTCGCCGCCGCGCTGATGCACGGCCCACTTGCGGCGCGTGGCGTCCTGGTAGATAGCCGGCAAAAATGTAAACCGCGGCGGGTCCAAAATCGTATCCGTGATGGTAAACACATCGGGATCAAAGGCATCCTGCGGGTTTTTCTTCTTGAACAGCCCCATATCAGCCTCCCGTACTAGCATTAAACAACTCATGCTGAATATAGCACCAATTTCAAGCCACTGCTTTATCGCATCGGTACGCGGCGTCTATGGCTCGCCCAGCGGAAGAGTTTACGGACGAGAACCGGGGTGCCTGCCTTGTTTTGAGAAGTGGGCTCCGCGAACTTCTCAAAACAAGGCAGGCACCCCGGCCCCGCCGGTAAATAGCGGACACTCCGCATGCAATCTATGCAAACAAACAAGTACGCTTAGCTACATTCGGTAAGATCGAGCACGCTGCCCTTCACGATAAGCGCCGGCTCCAGAACGACTTCTTCGGCACGTCTACCGCCCCTACCGGCAAGACGCTTGGACATGCAGCCAAAAGCATGCTCCGCGAGGATACCTGGATCCTGCTCAATCGCGGTCAGCGCCGGCTCAAAGAGAACGTCGGCGGCCGAGTTGTCGTAACTCACCACCGAGATGTCGCCCGGGATGCTCTTCCCCATCTCGTGCAAGCGCTTGAGCAGACCGAGGGCGATGTTATCCGAGCTTGCGAACACAGCGGTAGCATCAGTTGCGAGCACCGACTCCGAGGCCTCGTAGGCACTCGGGATGTAGTACTCGCTCTCAAACTCTAAACGTGCGTCGATAGGCAAGCCAACCTCGCGCAGTGCGCGCTCATAGCCGGCAAGTCGTTTGCGACCCGTATTGGAGCGGCGTGCGTTAACCAGACAGGCAATACGGCGGTGGCCTTGCTCGATCAGATAGCGGGTGGCCATGTAGCCGCCCATCTCGTGGTCGAACATCACCTTGTCGCACTCGAGCCCCTCAATGGCACGGTCGACCATCACGGCCGGGATGGGCAGATGGCTGACTTCTTCGCGCAGGGCACGGTCGTCGGAGAACTCGTCGCCCACGACCAGGAAGACGCCATCAACGCCGCGCGTCACCAGCTGGCGCAGCAGCTCCAGATCGTCATCGGCGCTTCCACCCGAGCTGGTAATGAAGAGCGCATAGCCATCCTCGCGGCAGCGCTTTTCCAGGCTACCGGCGAGCGAGGCAAAAAAGCGGCTCTCGATGTTAGGGACGATAAGGCCCAGCGTGCGCGACTCGCGCATGACCAAACTACGCGCAATCTGGTTAGGAACATAGTGGTTGCGCGCCGCGACCTCCTTGATGAGTTTGCGGTTTTCTTCCGAGATGCGACAGGGCCGATTATTGAGCACAAGCGAGACCGACGAGGGGGAAAGCCCCACCTCCTGGGCGATCTGCTTGAGGGTGACTTTGTTGGCCATCTCGCTCCTTCCGGGTTTACGCGCAATCTCTTGAAAGTATAGCGACTACCCCTCTACCTCGGTGATAAACACTTTACCAATCCGGTAGACGGCTGTTTTATCGCCGCCAGCGCACCAAATCCGTCCGGGTGGGGTATATTGCAATCGATTGATGACAACGACCACCAAAAGGCGGATATTCGTATGCACGAGAACGACTTTTTTAACGAGGACCTGCTGTGCGCGCTTGCTGGCGTTGCCGGCGAGGACAACGTGCTGATGAGCGAGCCCATGCGCGAGCACACCACGTTTAAAATCGGCGGCCCGGCCGACGTCTTTGTCACGCCCGATACCGAGCAGGGCCTCGTCGCCACGCTCGACACCTGTTATCGCTGCGACCTGCCGCTCACCATCGTGGGCAACGGCTCCGACCTGCTCGTCGGCGACAAGGGTATCCGCGGCGTTGTCGTGGCGCTGGGCGAAGGTCTCTCCAACATCACCGTCGACGGCACGCACGTCACGGCGGCAGCCGGCGCGCTGCTTTCCGATGTCGCCGCGGCGGCAGCCGAGGCCGGCCTCACCGGCATGGAGCCCATCTCGGGCATCCCCGGATCGGTCGGCGGCGCCTGCTACATGAACGCCGGTGCCTACGGTGCCTGCATGGCCGATGTGCTGGAGTCCGTGCGCGTCTACAAACCCGCTCGCCAGCTCGACGACGGCACCCGCGGCAGCGGCAATATCATTGAGTTCGATGTCGATGAGCTCAACCTGGGCTATCGCAAGAGCCGCATTGCCGACGACGGCTTCATCGTGCTTTCGGCCACCTTCAATCTCGCTCCGGGCAACGCCGCGATGATCAAGGCCGACATGGACGACTACCGCCAGCGCCGCGAGGACAAGCAGCCGCTCGACATGCCGAGTGCCGGCTCCACTTTCAAGCGCCCCGAGGGCTACTTTGCCGGCAAGCTCATCATGGACGCCGGCCTGCGAGGACACGCCGTTGGCGGCGCGCAGGTGAGCGAGAAGCACTGCGGCTTCATCGTCAACGCCGACCACGCCACCGCCGCCGACGTCGACGAACTCATCCGCCACATCCAGACAACCGTCAAAGACCAATTCAACGTAGACCTAGAACCCGAAGTCCACCGAGTCGGCGAATTCCTCTAAAAGAGAAGGCCCCGAAAGGGGCCTTCACCATATTTATTCAGATAACCCAGTCCGGTGCGTCGCGCCCCGAACCCGAGAGGGCCGCGTGCCCGCCCGCAATATATTTGATTGATCGCGAGTTCCGCACGCAAAGAAGGCCACTTAATGTGGCCTTCGTCTTGCGCAGGACTGCCCGAGCAGGCAATCAAATATATTGCGGGCGGGCACGCGGCCCAGTCGGCTTTACGACAGCGCAATACCGCCAAGCCAGCCCCAACGCACGCCAGAGCCAGTGCCATAGAAGCTAATAAACGAGTCAAGCGACTTAGACGTAATGGCACCCTCGTTGCTCATAACGATGCCGCCGCCAACGTAGATACCCACATGACCGTAGATAAGGCCCGGAGCACCCGTGCCGCTGTGCGAGGAATCGGCCACGATCATGCCCACCTGCAGCGCCGAGCGGTCGGAGCTATAGCACCAGGCGTTAAACATGTCGCACGCATTGCCGCCAAAGTAGCCAACGCCGGCGTTACGGAAGACATTGGTGACCCACGCCGCGCACCAGTTCTGACCCGGCGAAGGCGTGGAGTAGCACGCGTTGACGACGGCCTGCTGCTTGCCCGAGCCGGCATTCTGCTGCGGAGTTCCGGGCGCATACGATCCACCGCCCGAGCTCGAACCACCCGAGTAGGAATTGTTCTTGTTCGCGGCGGCCGCGGCAGCGGCGGCGGCCTTCCTGGCAGCCTCCTCGGCCTGGGCGGCAGCGAGAATCTCTGAATCGCGCTGAGCCATGAGCTCCTTGACGTCGTCGGAAAGACCGCTCAGCACGGTCTGGACTTCTTGCTGCTTGGCCTGCATGTCCTGCATCTGGGCAGTCTGCTGGTCCTTGAGCTTCTCCAAGTCGGCCTTCTGCGACTCAAGCTCGGTCTTTTGCGCATCGAGCTCTTCCTGGATGGTCTGAATGTCCTCGATGGCGTCGCGGTCGCTCTTGTTGATCTTCTCAACATAGTGCGCATTGGCGACGAGCTCCTCAAACGAACCCGAGGCGAGCAGCAGCGACAGGATGTTGGTGCCGCCCGACTTATAGCTGGCGGCCACGCGATCGGAAAGGTCGTTGCGCTTCTTCTTGAGCTCGGCCTTCTTTTCATCGATCTGGGCCTGCGTGTCGTCAATCTTGCCCTGGACATTCTCGATGTCGTTGAGGGTCTGGGCATTCTTGTTGGCCAGCGCCGCATACTCATTTGCGATGCTGTCGAGCTGGGCCTGAACCTCGTCGAGCTGGGCCTGGGCGGCATTCAGTTTATCGGTGGTTTCTTTGGAAGCCTCCGCCGCATGGGCGCGAGCGGGCAGGCCAAAAAGAACTGCCGTAGAAGCGGCGCCGAACAGGGCCTTGAGGGCAGTGCGGCGCGAGAGCTCCTGGGAAAGGATAGAATCGCTGTTTGGTGACATATGTACTCCGTTACATGCTTATTTATATGTCGCTCAACTCATACATATTAGCGTACATATGGCGCGTCCCAACGATTTCCACGAACGGCAGGAAACCGTATGGTCGGCGGCTCGTATGCAAACGTCAAGATCGAGGGTATGCCCACGCCAAACATTTCCATGAGTACGTTAGCATGTTCATCTGCTTTTCCTGCCCTGCACATTTTGGGTGCCCCTGCCTGCGCTATACTCCCCTGAAGAAGTGTTCCTGATTCGATAGGAGACTACATGTCCAAAGCACTCGACCCCAAAGACACCTGTGTCCTCGTTACCGGTGGCGCCGGCTTTATCGGCTCGCACACCGTCGTTCAGCTGCTCGAGGGTGGCTACCAGGTCGTCATCGTCGATGATCTCTCCAACTCCAGCGCCGTCGCCGTCGACCGCGTCAAGACCATCGTGGGCGACGAGGCCGCCAAGAACCTCACCTTCTACGAGGCCAACGTGCTCGACCGCGATGCGATGAACAAGATCTTCGATACCCATCAGATCGACCGCGTCATCCACTTTGCCGGCTTTAAGGCCGTCGGCGAGTCGGTGAGCAAGCCCGTCGAGTACTACCACAACAACATCGAAAACACCCTGGTGCTCATCGACGTCATGCGCAACCATGGCTGCAAGTCCATCATCTTCTCGAGCTCCTCGACCGTCTACGGCGACCCGGACAACCCGCCCGTCACCGAGGAAGACCCCAAGAAGCCCGCAACCAACCCCTATGGCTGGACCAAGTGGATGATCGAGCAGATCCTTATGGACGTTCACACCGCCGACCCCGAGTGGGACGTTGTGCTGCTCCGCTACTTCAACCCCATCGGCGCCCATCCGTCGGGCCTGATCGGCGAGGATCCCAAGGGCATCCCCAACAACCTGGTGCCCTATGTCGCCCAGGTCGCCGTGGGCAAGCTCGAGGCCGTTCAGGTCTTTGGCAACGACTACCCCACCCCCGACGGCACCGGCGTGCGCGATTACATCCACGTGTGCGATCTGGCATCTGGTCACGTGGCCGCCCTCAACTGGATGAACGGCAAGACCGGCGTCGAGATCTTTAACTTGGGCACCGGCACCGGCACCTCGGTACTCGAGGTCGTCGCCGCCTTCTCCAAGGCTTGTGGCAAGGAGCTGCCCTACGTGATCCGCGAGCGCCGCGCCGGCGACATCGCTGCCAACTGGTGCGATGCCTCCAAGGCCGAGCGCATGATGGGCTGGAAGGCTCAGTACGACATCGCGGATATGTGCCGCGATAGCTGGAACTGGCAGAGCCACAACCCCAACGGCTTCGCCGACGCCGAGTAGCAAAAACCTACATACCGCTCTTGCCCCGATCTCACGTTGTGAGGTCGGGGCTTTTTCATGGCATGTAACCATTCGCCGAAAATCGACCAACTTTTTTATCTTGCCTGTACATGTTTAAACAACATGTTTTACAATAGGCATATCGAATCAGAACATCGGAGGCGGACTGCGCACCCATCGGCAGACCGACCCCACAACAAGAAGGTTGGTGAGCGCATTCATGGAGCGTGCAAGCGGCGTCCTCATGCCCGTCTCATCTCTGCCCGGACCATACGGAATCGGCGGCTTTGGCTGGAATGCCTACGACTTCGTCGATTTTCTCGCCTCGTGCAAACAACATTACTGGCAGATTCTGCCCCTTACGACGACCAGCTATGGCGATTCGCCCTATCAGTCGTTCTCGGCCCGCGCAGGCAACCCCAACTTTATCGACTTTGCCGAGCTTATCGAGGCAGGGTATCTGGAGCAGTGCGATATCGATGGCGTGTATCTGGGATCCGACCCCAGCAATGTCGACTACGGTGCTATCTTTGGCGGCCGCCGTCAGATTCTCGACCGCGCCGCCGAGCGCTTTGCTGCCGACAAACCGGCCGATTTCGATGACTTTATCCAGGCCAACGAGGACTGGCTCATCCCCTACTGTGAGTTCATGACCGTCAAAGAGGAGTGCGGTCTCAAGGCGTTTTGGGAGTGGCCCGCGGAGCTCCGCACCCGCGGCGAGGCTTCCGCCAAGGTCTGCGCCGACCATCCGGCGCGTATGCTCTACCACCAGATGACGCAGTACTTCTTCGATCGCCAGTGGAGCCGCCTTAAGGCCTATGCCAACGAGCGCGACATTCTCATCATCGGCGACCTGCCCATCTATGTCTCGCGTGACTCCGTCGAGATGTGGGCGACGCCTGAGCTCTTTAAGATCGACGCCGCCGGCAATCCCGTGAGCGTCGCCGGCACGCCGCCCGACCAGTTCTCGGCCACCGGCCAGTACTGGGGCAACCCCATCTACGACTGGGACGCCATGGAGTCCGACGGCTTCTCCTGGTGGGAGGGCCGCATTCGCGCCGCCCTCGACATGTACGACGTCATCCGCCTGGATCACTTCCGCGGCTTCGAGGCCTATTGGGAGGTGCCGTTCTCCTCGCCCGATTCGTCCTACGGTTCGTGGACGCAGGGTCCCGGCCTCAAGTTCTTCAAGACGCTCGAGAAAAAGCTCGGCACGCTGCCCATCATCGCCGAGGACCTGGGCTTCCTCACCCCCGGCGTCATCGACATGCGCGACAACTCGGGCTTCCCCGGCATGAAAATCCTGCAGTTTGCCTTTGAGGGCACCAACTCGTACTACCTGCCGCATAACTACATCGCCAACACCGTCGCCTATGTGGGCACCCACGACAACGAGACGGCGCGCGGTTGGTTTGAGGGAACGGCCACCCCGCGTCAGCGCGAGCAGGCAGCCCTGTACACCCATCAGCAAGCCGGCGAACCCATGGCAGATGCACTCAATCGCACCATCGCCGCCAGCGTAAGCGACACGTGCATCTACACCATGCAGGACCTGCTCAACTTGGGCAACGAGGCGCGCATCAACACCCCTGCCACGCTGGGCGGCAACTGGACCTGGCGCATGCTCGACGGCGCCATCACCCGCGAGCTCGAGCACAAACTCACCGACTGGACCGAGACCTACTTCCGCATCCCGTCGGAAGCCGAAATCGAGCTTCCTCAATAGGAGCTACCGCGCCCAACCCCTCCCCACCGTGCGGACGCGCTTGCTTTTCCCGCGCGAGGCCACCCCAATCCCCTCGCGCGGGCTTCTTATGAATTGCAGACATGAAACAACCCATCACAGGAGAAAACATGCCCCAAATTAACCTCATGGAACTCGCCGAGCAGTCTTTTGGCACCTCGCTCGAGCAGCTCGACGACCGTCGCATTTACAAGCTGCTGGTCAAACTCGTGCAGGAGCGCTCCGCCGCCTGCCCGCTCAACAACGGCAAGAAAAAGCTCTATTACATTTCCGCCGAATTTTTGATCGGCAAGCTGCTCATCAACAATATGATCGACCTCGGCATCTACGACGAGGTTAAGGACCAGCTCACCGCCGCAGGCCACGACCTCAACAAGATCGAGGAGTTCGAGGTCGAGCCGTCGCTCGGCAACGGCGGCCTGGGCCGCCTGGCCGCGTGCTTCCTGGATTCCATCGCCACGCTGGGCTTGACCGGCGATGGCGTGGGCCTCAACTATCACTACGGTCTGTTCCGTCAGCGCTTTGTCGACAACCAGCAGAAGGCCGTCCCCGACGAGTGGCTCGGTGAGCAGGACATCCTGGTCGACGATGACCGCTCCTACACCGTCGAGTTCGGCGATTTTGCCGTTACCTCCAAGCTCGTCAACATCGATGTGCCCGGTTACGGCCAGCCCAACAAGAACCGCCTGCGCCTGTTCGACCTGGCGAGCGTCGACGACGGCCTGGTCCCCGGCAGCTCCATCGACTTCGACAAGACCGAGATCGCCAAGAACCTCACCTTGTTCCTCTACCCCGACGATTCCGACGAGCAGGGCCGCCTACTTCGCATCTACCAGGAATACTTCATGGTAAGCAACGCCGCCCAGCTCCTGATCGACGAGGCCGTCGAGCGCGGCAGCAACCTGC
>CATWQC010000038.1 GCA_958352845.1 uncultured Collinsella sp. | reverse complement strand
GCCAGCAGGCAGGCGCGCCTCAGCGAGCAGGACAGCCTGCAGCAGGACGACGGCAAGTAGGGTTTTGGCATTTTACCGGCCCGGCGCAACCCTTCCGTATGAGCCCCACGAAAGCCCCGTTGCTTTCGAGGGACTTTCGTTTGCCCAGATAAAACCTGCCAAAATGAAGCTGTCGCTTTTTGGTAGGGAGGGTGTATCGTTTTATCAATATGAGGTAACATGAAACTAGACGTTATATACGTATTAGTTATTTCAATATTTCGATAAGAGTGATTAGATATGCCTGCGCCCAAAAATGCACCGCTTTACCAGCAGATTTACGACGAAATCAAGGATGCGATCGAGAAAGGTGTTTATGCACCCAAGGAGCGTATTCCGTCCGAGCTTGAGCTAGCCGAGCAGTACGACGTGAGCCGCATTACGGTGCGCCGCGCCGTCGAGGAGCTGTGCTCCGATGGCTACCTGGTTAAGCAGCAGGGCCGTGGCACCTTTGTCTCCACGCCGCACATCAACCGCCAGTTCCACGCCTCGACGCTGCAGACGTTTACCGCGCTGTGTGCCGATAATGGCATGAAGGCGGGCGCGCATGTGGTCGATCGCCAGATTGTGCCGGCGCGCCAAAACGAGATGGAGTTCTTTGGCCTGCAGAAGGACGCGCTGCTGCTGCATATTAAGCGCGTGCGTACAGCCGACGGCGAGCCCATCTTTGAGGAGAACATCTTTGTGCCGTTTGACGCCTACCGTGAGCTGTTGACGGCCGATCTTGAGGACAAGTCGATTTTTGCCGAGGTCGAGCGTGTTGGCGGAACGCCGATTGTCTCGGTTGGCTACCGCACGGTCGAGGCCGTTCGTGCCAATACCGAGCAGGCGGCCGAGTTGGGCATTGCTCCGCACGATCCGCTGCTCAACCTGCGTGCCAGCTTTACCGGCCCCAACGGCGAGCCGGTTCTGATGGGTAAGCAGTACTACGTGGGATCGCGCTACGTTATGGTGATGTAGGGTTGGTTCCGCCGTTCTGACGAACGGCGGACCGGTCGACGCTGCGCCTTTGGTTACGCGGTTTTACCAAACCGCGTAACGGCTCGACGCTGCAAACGCCCCTAAGCGGCAATCTGACGTTCAATCGTCGGTCGCGTACCAAAGTACGCTTCCCTCCTCTTTCACGTCACCTTGCTCGCTTAGGGGCGTTTTCGCTGACTTATGCTCAACCAGCGACGTTTCCGTGCTTGTCAAGAGATTAGTCATTGGGGACGTTCTTGTTTGACTAGTCGTTTAAGAACGTCCCCAACGACTAGTCTGGGCGGCGGCCGTGTACTGCTGTCCGCGTGGCGGCGTATAATCGGCGGCAGATGATTATGACGTTAGGAAACCATGACCGATAGCATGCAGCAGATGGCGCTCGACACGCTCGGCGCCTATTTTGGCTACACCTCGTTTCGCCCGGGACAGGACCGCATGGTCGATGCGATCCTTGCCGGTCGTGATGCGCTGGGTGTTATGCCCACGGGCGCCGGCAAGTCCATTTGCTACCAGGTGCCCGCGCTCATGCTTCCCGGCATCACCTTTGTGGTGAGCCCGTTGCTGTCGCTTATGGAGGACCAGACCCGCGCGCTGCTCGCGGCGGGTGCGCGCCCCAGCTATCTCAACTCCAGCCTTACCCCGGCCCAGCAAAACACCGTGCTCAAGCGGGCGCGCGAGGGCCGTTATCAGCTTATGTATGTGGCGCCCGAGCGCCTGCTCGAGCCGCGCTTTCTGGCCTTTGCGCAGGAGGCCGCGGCCGAAGGCGGCATCGGCGTTCCACTCGTGGCCATTGACGAGGCCCACTGCGTGAGCCAGTGGGGCCAAGATTTCCGTCCCGCTTACCTGCAGATTCGCGAGTTCATTGATTCCCTGCCGCGGCGCCCGATCGTGGCGGCCTTTACCGCTACGGCGACCGAGCGTGTGCGCGCGGACATTCAGCAGATGCTCGGCCTGCAAAACCCAACGACCGTGGTGACGGGTTTTGATCGCAAGAACCTCTACTTTGGTTGCGAAGAGATGGGCGACAAGGCCAAGACCGCCTGGGTGCGCGACTACGTGATCGCGCATTCGAGCGAGAGCGGCATCGTGTATTGCTCGACCCGCAAGACGGTCGACGCGCTGGCCGCGGAGCTTGCCGAGGCTCTGGGCCCCAGCGGCATTCGCGTTGGCCGCTACCATGCAGGCATGGGCAACGACGCCCGTCGCCAAAGCCAGCGCGCCTTTATCGACGACGACATCCAGGTGATGGTTGCCACCAACGCCTTTGGCATGGGCATCGACAAGCCCAACGTGCGCTACGTGATTCATAACAACGTGCCCGAGAGCATCGAGGCCTACTACCAAGAGGCGGGCCGCGCCGGCCGCGATGGCGATCCGGCCAGCTGTCACCTGCTGTGGAACGGTAACGATTTTCGCATGCGCCGCTTTTTGATCGACCGCGGCGATGCGGCCGATGAGGCGCTCGACGACGAGCAGCGCGCGTGGGCGCTCCAGAACCGTTATCGCCTGCTCAGCCAGATGGAGGGCTACTGCAATACCACCGGCTGCCTGCGCGAATACATGCTGCGCTACTTTGGTGACGAGGCCGCGGCCGAGCATGCGGCAGCCGCCGCGGGCGGCACGGCAGACGACGCCGAGGGCTGCGGCAACTGCAGTAACTGCCTCACGCAGTTCGAGGTCGAGGATGTCACCTATATGGCCCGCGCTGCCGTGCGCTATGTGGCCACGCGACCCATGCGCTTTGGCAAGTCGCTCATCGCCGACGTGCTCCACGGCGGCAACACCGAGCGCATTCGCCAGATGCATCTGGACGAGGACCGCGGCTACGGTGAGCTGTCGAGCGAATCGGTCGGGCGCATCAAAGACATCATCGGGCAGCTGTGCGGCCGCGGTTATTTGGCCACCTCGCAGGGGCAGTACCCGGTCGTGGGTCTGGGTCCGCGTGCCGGCGAGGTCGAGGACGAGGCGTTCGCCTTTACCGTTAAGCGTCGCGCGTCCAAGCGCAAGGCCTCGGCCCGCGCCCGCCGCGCCGTCGATCTGCTGCGCGAGGAGGCCGAGCTGGATCAGCGCCCACGCGTGGGCGACGATGCCGAGCTGTTCGAGCGCCTGCGTGCCCTGCGCAAGGAGATCTCGACGGAGCTGGAGATGGCGCCGTACATGGTCTTTTCCGACAAGGCCCTGCGCGGCCTGTGCCGCCTGCGCCCGCAGACACGCGACGAGCTGATCCAGGTCAACGGCATCGGCGAGAAAAAGGCCGACGCCTTTGGTGAGCAGTTTATGGCGGCGATTGAAGAATTTGAGTCCGAGCATGCGCGGGATGGAGCGTAACGATGGTAGCCGATAACAAGACCGAACGTTCCGAGCACGCCGAGGTGTCCGCCGTGCCGCTGTACCAGCAGGTCATGGACGACCTAAAGGGCGAGATCGCGCGCGGCGTGTACCCAGCCGGCTCGCGCATCCCTGCCGAGATGGAGCTCGCGAAGTCCTACGGCGTGGGGCGCATCACGGTGCGCCGTGCCATCGAGGAGCTGTCGCGCGCGGGGTATCTCAACCGCCAGCAGGGGAGGGGTACCTTTGTGTGCGCTCCCAAACTCAAGCGCAAGATTCGCCAGAAGGGTGACGTCCAGAGTTTTACTGAGGGTTGTGCTGCCAACGACATGGCGCCGGGTGCGCGTCTGGTGACGCGCACGGTGGTCGCGGCGACGCGCGAGGATGCGGCGTTCTTTGGCGTGGAGCCCGGCTGCGAGCTCATCGTGGTCGAGCGCGTGCGCACGGCCGACGGCATCCCCGTTATGCTCGAGAACAACGCCTTTGTGCTCGCCGACCATCCCTACCTGCAGACGCTGGCCGACGAGGACCTCACCGATAACTCGATCTTTGCGCTCGTTGCCGAGCATTCGGGTCGCGCGCCGCTCAAGTCCGACCCCTGCACCGTGGAGATTGCGCTTGCCGATGCTCAAGCGGCCCCGCTGCTGGAGGTGCCGGTCGGCGAGCCGCTCTTCTATATGGAGGCTTACTTTACCGATGAGGACGAGCGGCCCTTGCTGCTCGGCCGCCAAAAGATCGTGGGCTCGCGCTACGTCTTCGACATCTAACGTCCACAGATAGAACAACATAGAACAAATTTGCCGAGATGGCTTCACGGGCGTCGCCGTGCGTGCTATAAATAGGACAACATAGAACGACCGCAGGTACGAGCTGTCGCTGTTCAAAACCGCCGCACAAGGAGGAACATCAGGATGAACGCACATGATCTGGTTCAGGAAATCATCGAGCGCAAAGGCAGGATCGAGAACGTCTTTTGGATCGCCTGCGGCGGTTCGATGATCGACCTGATGCCGGCCAACGAGCTGCTCAAGCGCGAGGCCACCACTTTTACTTCGACGGTCTACACGGCACGCGAGTTTTGCCTGATGGCCCCCAAGAGCCTAGGGCCGAAGTCGCTCGTTATTGCCTGCAGCCACAGCGGCAACACGCAGGAGGTCATCGACGGCTGCGAGATGGCGCTGGCCGCCGGCGCCGAGGTCGTTGCCCTCACCGACTGCGAGGGCTCCAAGATCGACAACGGCAAGTGGACCACCTGGGTCTACCCCTGGGGCGAGGGCGTGCCGCAGGCCGAGGTGCCTCAGGGTATCGGCGCCCTGATGGCTGCCGAGTTGCTCGACCAGCAGGAGGGTTACGAGGCGCTTGCCGACATGTATGCCGGTCTTAAGCAGATGGATGCCCTGTTGCCCGCTGCCCGCGAGAAGGTCAACGCCGAGCTGGGCGCCCGTTTTGCCGAGCTCTGCCAGCAGCACAAGTTCTTCTATATCCTGGGCTCCGGCCCCAACTTTAGCCAGACCTACGCCATGGCGATCTGTTCGCTCATGGAGATGCAATGGCAGCACTGCTGCTATATTCACTCCGGCGAGTACTTCCACGGCCCGTTCGAGGCCACCGAGCCCGGCGTGTTCTACTTTGTGCAGCTTGGATCGGGCGAGTGCCGCCCCATGGAGGAGCGCGCGCTGGCGTTCCTCAACACGCACACCGATACGGTCATGGTGCTCGATGCGCTCGAGTACGGCGTGGGCGACGTGCCCGCCAGCGTGCGTTCGTACCTGGAGCCGATCTTCTTCTACAACATGAGCTGCGAGCTGCGCGCCGCCCGCGGCAAGGTGTTCGACCACAGCCCCGAGGTTCGTCGCTACATGGGCATCGAGCAGTACTAGGTACCGGGAATTATCTTTTTTGACGGGGTCTGCGCTGCGCGCGGGCCCCGTTTTGCGTTGTGGCGGCCGGATTCGTGTCTGCGCGAAAACGAAGGTGAATACTTTTCCGCGAAGTGAACGACCTATTTTGGACCCCCGAAGCATCCACACTTTTTGACGGCAAAACCGCAGGAAAAACTCGGCAAAACCGCAGGAAACGGCGTCTGAAAAGTGTCGATGCTTCGGGGGCTCGTTTTTGCTCGTTCACTTCGCGGAAAAGTATTCACCTTCGATTCGCAAGGGCACTGCGTGAGTCAAAAAAGCGGGCCGCGCCGGGGATTTCCGGCGCGGCCCGCTTGGTATCGCGCTTAGATTCGCAAGGTTGCGGCAGCCAGCGGCCTACTTTGCGTCGTAGGCCTCGGCGTCCCACCAGTCGAGCTGGGCGATGTTGTCGCGAATGTGCTGGCAGCTCTTGTGGAAGCCCTCGAGCTCGTGCTCGGACAGGTCCAGTGTGTAAACCTCCTCGACGCCCTCGGCACCGATCACGCACGGCAGGGAGGTAAAGATGCCCTCCTCACCATATTGGCCGGTCATGAGCGTGGAGGCGGAAAGCACGGCGTGCTCGTTGTGCAGCACGGCGGCGCAGACGCGCGCGGCGGAGTTGGCGACGGCGTACTCGGTGCACTGCTTGCCCTGGTAGGTTACGTAGCCGCCCTTGCGTGCAAGCTCCTCGACCTCCATGTGGTCGAAGGCGTACTTGTCGGGGTTCTCGGCCTGAAGCTCGTTAAGGCTCTTGCCGGCGATGGTTGCGGCCTTAAAGGCGGCAAGCTGGCTAAAGCCGTGCTCGCCGATCATGTAGGCGTCGATGGACTTGGGGCTCACGCCGACCTTCTTGGAGATCTCGGTGCGCAGGCGGGCGGAGTCCAGGCCGCAGCCCGAGCCGATGATCTTCTTGGGGTCGTAGCCGGTCAGGTGCCACAGCTCGGTGCACACGACGTCGCAGGGGTTGGAGATGCTCACGAAGATGCCGTCAAAGCCGGCGTCGACGATGCGCTTGGCAAAGGTGCGGGCGGCGTCGGTGGTAAAGAACAGCTCGCCGTCGCGGTTGCCGGCGGCCAGCGCGACCTTGCCGGCGGCGTTGACGATGACGTCGCAGCAGGCAAGTTCCTCGTAGTGGTCGTAGCAGTTGACGATCTTGGTGTTGTACGGGACAAACGAAAGGGAGTCGCGCAGGTCCTGGACCTCGGACGTCACCTTGGCCTCGTTGATATCGCACAGGTACAGCTCATCGGCAATGCCCTGCATGAGCAGACTGTTGGCGACATGTGCTCCTACGTGGCCCTGGCCGACCACACCGATCTTACGCGTCTGGTACATATATGTATCCTTTCGGCCGAGTTTTTCGCGTCGAACCATTGTAGCGTCCTGCTGCCACTTTGCTAGGCTAAAGCGCCATAGATTTTTGGGCATGCCTTAATCTCTACTTTTGGAGTGATTTGGGCCGCTGACGGCATCGCCGGGCGATGTACTCGCGCGGATGGGGCCGGTCGTTGTACCATAACTGCAACTGACTCGTAAGGAGCATTCATGCCCATTCGCATCCCCGACGCCCTCCCTGCCGCCGCGCAGCTCGAGAGCGAGAACATCTTTGTCATGACCGAGTACCGCGCGCTGCACCAGGACATCCGTCCGCTGCGCGTGCTCATCCTCAACCTCATGCCCACCAAGATTGCCACCGAGACGCAGATCATGCGCAAACTCTCCAACACGCCGCTGCAGGTGGAAGTGGACCTGCTGCGCACCAAGACGCACGAGGCCACGCACGTGAGCGCCGGCCACCTGGAGACGTTCTACCGCACGTTCGACGACATCCGCGACATCCACTACGACGGCCTGATCATCACGGGCGCGCCGGTGGAACAGATGCCGTTCGAGGAGGTCGACTACTGGCCCGAGCTCTGCCAGATCATGGATTGGTCCACCACGCACGTGCACTCTACGCTGCACATTTGTTGGGGCGCGCAGGCCGGCCTGTATCACCACTACGGTATTCAGAAGCACGACCTGCCGGCAAAGGCGAGCGGCGTCTTTGAGCATTATCTGGTGAAGCCGCAAAGCCCGCTGGTTCGCGGCTTTGACGACCGTTTCTATGCCGTGCATTCGCGCAACACCGATGTACGCCGCGAGGACGTGGAGGCCGAGCCGCAGCTTGAGGTCGTGGCCGTGTCTGACGAGGTTGGCCTGTACATCGTCAAGTCGACCGACAGCCGCCGCTTTTTTGTCTTTGGCCATCCCGAGTACGACACTGACACGTTGCGCCTGGAGTACGAGCGCGACGTGAAGCGCGGCCTCAACCCTCAGGTGCCGGCGCATTACTTCCCGGGTGACGACCCCACCGCCGAGCCGCGTAACGTTTGGCGCAGCCAGGCTCAATTGCTCTACACCAACTGGCTCAACTACTACGTCTACCAGACCACGCCCTACGACCTAGCCCGCGCCGGCGAGGAGCACTAGGCTGTCGGGAGGTACGCAGGCATTTAGGCGCTGACGATGTTGGGCAGTGGCAGATCGTGGGCGTCGGTGGGAACGTGGTCGACGCGCTGTTCGTCAAAGGCGATGCCGACGATTAGGCATTCAGGTGCAACTGTGGGCAGGTAGCGGTCGTAGCAGCCTCCGCCGTAGCCCAGGCGCGCGCCGGTGCGGTCGAAAGCCACGAGCGGCACGACAACCATGTCGAGCTCGGCGGCGGGCACGATGGGGAAGCGGACGCTGTCGACGTCCGTGGCTGCGAAGGCCCGCGTAGGGTGGGCGATAAACGGGGCCTCGGACGCATCGCCGGCAGAGACTGCCCGCATGCACATGCGCTGGCCATAAGCCATGGCGTCTGTTGCCGAGAGCATGCACGGATAGGCCACGCGCCAGCCACGCGCGACGGCTGCGGCGGCAAACGCGGCTGGGTCGACCTCGGAACCCATGGCGGCATAGACGGCAACGGTGCGTTGGCCCGCAGTGCCGCTGGACTCCATCAGCTCAACAAGCCGCGCGCATACAACAGTAGACTTCGCCGTCCGAACATCCAAATCAAGAGTATCGCGCTGGGCAATCACCGCCCGCCGCAACTCAGCCTTATCCATCCCAGCCTCATCTCCCAAACCTACCAAAAAGGGACAGGTTTATTTTGGCAGGTTTTATCTGGGCAAACGCGATATGGGCAGTAAAACCACCGCAAATATGCCTGCGAACTGCGCCTTTATGGTTGTTTGGGCCTATGCGTTAATGCTATAACGCCGCAGCGATTGCTTCAGTTACAAACTTATTGAGTGACTCACCCTTCTTTGCCGCTGCCAGCGCTGCTTGCTTGTGGAGCTCAGAGCCCGTTCTTACGTTGAACGAGCCCTTAAAAGCTCGCTCGGGTTCCTTGCCCTTCTCGGCGCAAAACTCAAGGTAATCGTCGACGGCGTCGTGGAAGCATTGCTCCACTTCTTCAACCGTGGAGCCTTCAAATACGATTGCGTCCCTAATGCCGGTGACCATACCTGTGAGCACATGCTGTTCGGCATCGAACTCGACTGGGGCGAAATAACCCTTGTATGCCAAAACGTTACTCATGACTACCTCCGACATCTTGCAGAAATCGAACGATGTTTCGAATGGTCCCCGCTGTCAATTCGTCAGATGGATGTGGCGCGTGCATTACGAACATCCTGCCGTCCGATGGCCTGTAGAAGCGAACGCGCGATCCGGATGTCTTGCCTTTGTTGTCCATTTCAAAGCCATATGAAGCCATGACTTTTAAAAAATCGGTATACCGATACGTCGAAGGGCAGCTAAGCAGTTGGGCGATGAGTTTATCGGTCCGAGTCATCCCGCCTCACATTCTGCAACTATATCCTAGTTGCAATTTAAGTCCGATGCAAGCACCCTACTATAGAACATGTGTACGTATAGAACAAGTGTTCGAACCAACACAAAGGTACCTGTGAACTGCGCCCCTTTGCGGTGGTTTGGGCTGAATGTTGCGCAACAAGGGCTGTGGCTTTGGGTTTACCTTCATGGTGGAAGGAATGAACCGAAAGGAGCCCGTCATGTTTTGTCGCTCGTGTGGCACGCCGCTTGTCGACGACGCCCTCTTTTGTCCCGTCTGCGGCGCGCCCGTAGCACCCGACCAGGTCGCGGCTACGCAGCAACCCCAGCCTGCCGCGCCCGCTCCTCAGCAATACGTGCCCGCGCAGCAGCCCGCGCGGCGCAAGCGTTCCAAGAAGCCCCTCATCGCCCTTGCCGCGGTACTTGTCGTGGCGGCGGGCATCGGCGGTGGCGCGCTGTTCTACTTCACCCAGGTCGCGACCACGCCCATCGACGAGAAAACCTTTCCCGACAGCGGCATGCGTGCACTTGTCTCGACCAAGTACGACACTAACGGTGACGGCCGCATCTCACACGACGAGGCCAAGGCGGTGACGTCGGTCGAGCTGGACGGCATCGCGTCGACGCAGGGCCTGGGCAAGACATTCCCCAATATCGTTACAGTGGAGTCCGGCGACGACAAACTCGTCAACCTGGACCTTTCGGGCTGCGGCGACCTTAAGACCGTCGAGCTTAACTCGGCGAGTAACGTCACCGTCGTTAACCTGGACGCTTGCGACAACATCGAGAAGCTCGACCTCAAAAATGCCGAAAACCTTAAAAGCGTCGATCTTTCGGGCAAAAAGAAGCTCGCCACGTTGGAACTGCCGCAGGATACGAAGGTTAGCGGCATTAAGGACACGCGGCTTGACGAGCTGTGGCTGCCGGTGTCCTACGAGGGTACCGATAAATCGGACCAGTACGGCGATATCTACGAGATCGAGCGTGACGAGAACGGTTACGTCACGGGCTTCACGTCTGCCGTCAAGCAAGGTGGCGGCGTAAGTTACAGCGTCGAGCACGATGAGTCGCATCGTATCTCGGAGATTGAGGAAGATCTGGCGGGCGGTTACGAGAACGTCAACACGTTTACGTACGACGCCGACGGTAACGTCACGCGCATCGACTGTGATGCCGACATTAGCGATTCGTCGAGCACCACGACGTTTACCTACGACGCGGACGGAAACCTGATCAACAAGACGACCCATGCGGGTTACGGCGAGAGCGCGAGCACGTATGTCTACCAGGACGGCAACATGGTGACCAACACCGATACCAGCCCGGCCAATCCTCGGACGGTCGTGTATTCGTACGGATACGACAAGGATCGCGTGACGTCCTTTACGCTGGACTGTCAGGGTGACACCGTGGGCACCATGTGGACGATCACCGCGGGCTACGAGTACGACAAGGACGGCAACATTTCGCGTATCTCGCCTGTGGCATTCGACTCGCATGGCAACGATTACGGCTCGCTGAACTCGTACGCAGCGGTGGATTATTCGTACAGCGACGGAAAGCTCGACAGGATCGATTCCGAGCGCGGCGGCTATGCGGAGTTCTATTACGACGAGCACGGCAACCTGACGTCGGTCGACGAGTATGCCGGCCGCGGTTCGGATGCCGAGTTTGAGTTTGAGCACGAGGTCGAGTACCAGCGCTACTTCTGCAGCAAGCACGAGAAGAATAAGCCGGAGGAGTGGATTCGTCTGGATGCAGAGTACGACGTCGACCAGGGTAGCTGGAGCAATGACTCCGATTATGGTCGTGAGTGCTTTGCAACCATGTACAAGCTCGATCCGCTGGCGGGCAGGCTGAACCCGTTCATCAAGTAGCAGCCCACTCACAAACCACCCAAAGGGACAGACACCTTTGGGTGGTTTTTGCTGAAGGGCGGGTGTCTGCGGCGGTTTGTCTCGATCTGTAACAGTAACTCGGCAAAAATGGGCCTAGCTGTTACAGATTGAGACAAAGAGCCGGCGCCATTCGGAAACGTCTCGATCTGTAACATCTGGAGCCGATATTGCCGCCTAGATGTTACAGATCGAGACAAAACTGGTGGGACGGTCTGAGCTGGCCCGCCCAAGCGACGGAAAAAGAAAAGGCAGATTTTTAGGCATGTCCCAAAAATCTACCTTTGTGCGTTAGCCCAGCAGGTCGATGACGTTAAAGCCGGCGTTGCTCTTGGCGATGATGTCGCGGCCGCCAAAGACGCAGGTCGGCGACGCGGCTGCGATGCGCGTCACATTGGCGCCGAGTGCGCGCAGCTCAGCGGGTGTGGCCGCGAGCATCTGGGCGCGACGCTTCTCGCGCGCGTGCGGGTCGAGCCCGGCCAGGTAGGTCGTATTGCGGCGCTTGGTGAGCGCGTACGGCTTCA
>CATWQC010000037.1 GCA_958352845.1 uncultured Collinsella sp. | reverse complement strand
CGAGCGTCTACATCCCCGCCTACCTGGAGCGCACCTATCTGGCGTCGCACCCCGAACTCACCGATGCAGCACGCGAGCTTGTCCATAACGACGTGAGCGTCAACCCTCATAAGTATGCGCAGACCGAGCATGCTCAGGCACTGCTGTCCTACGCCGGTGTTCATCGCCACCTGCTCGACGAGCTCCATCGCATCGAGGATATGGGCAGCGACGAGGAGTTCGAGCAGACGCGCAATCGTCTGTTCGACGACATGCGCGATGAGCTGCTCAAGATTGTCCGCATCGATGCGTATGTCCTCGATGCCCAGCTGCTCGCCATCATTTTGGCGGACACGCCCGTCGACGCCTGCCTAGGCGACCTGATGAAGCTCGAAGCGACCACGGCCGATTACCTGCAGCAAAGCGTGCCCGGGTTCGACATGGAAGCCCCGCACTACTGGGCCAATAATGTTTTGACCGACGGTGTCACCGCAGCAGACCTTACCGTGAGCGAGCCGGCTCTTATCGGGTGGCTCCACACGCTCGAGGCCATCTCGCAGCTGTGCATGGCGAGCGCCCGCTACCGTGCTGCCGCCAACTACGCCCGCCGTGTTCTTAAGGCAGAAGGCTATCCCACCCGAGCTGCGGGCACCGTGCTACTCGCCCTCGCTCGCTTGGAAGACGAGGACGGCTTTTTTGCCCTGGCCCACCAGCTCGAGGAAGAGATCGGGGCTGACGCGCTCGAGAACTCTCCTTGGTATCTGCTCGCCCGCACGATTCTGCTGTTCAAAACAAACAAGATGCGCCCGGCGACACGCGCGCTGCGCGAGTTTGCCAACCGCTGCGAGGGTGGCGCGTTCTTCTTACTGAACCCCATGTACCAGACACCGTACCTTCCCTGCCGGCCCGAACCACGCGATCCCTGGGACCTTTCGCACCAGGCCGTTTGGGAAGCCGACGGCATTATCTCGGACACCCCCGACTTTGCCCCCTGGGCCAATGCCTGCGAAGACGTGTCGCAGCTTGCCCAGGAATTTGCGCGCCGTTACGGCTTTTAACGGCGCAAACGCCACGACCATGTCATTCACGTTAGGAACGGCTTCATGAATCTCCGCTCATCTCTTGCCTGTACCTCGAGCGATATCGCCCGCTGGGGGCTGCGCTCCGTCCTTAAGCGCCAGGGCGGCGTACTCCCCGGCCGCATCGCCATGAAGATCGACCCCGAGCTGCTGAGCGACCTCGCCGGCCTTGTCGACCGCAGCGTGGTAATCACCGGCACCAACGGTAAGACCACCACTTCGAACCTCATCGCCGACGCCGTTGCCGCCAGCGGCGCCACCGTGGTATGCAACCGCGCCGGCAACAACATGGAGCCGGGCGTGGTGGGCGCACTGCTCGAGGCGCGCAGCGGCCTCAAGCGAGCCGGCGGCGGCAAGCGCGTGGGCGTTTTTGAATGCGATGAGCTTTACACCGTACGCGTTCTGCCCAAGCTCAAGCCGACGCACTTTGTGCTGCTCAACCTGTTCCGCGACCAGCTGGATCGCTATGGCGAGATCGATCACACCCAGGAGGTCATCGCCCACGCGTTGGAACTTTCGCCGGCAACGACGCTCATCTACAACGCAGACGACCCGCTGTGTGCCTCGATTGCTGCGCGCGTTCCCAACGCGAGTATTGCCTTTGGCATCGATGGCGCCACCAACACCGAGTCCGACCGTATTAGCGACTCGCGCTTTTGCTCACAGTGCAACGCGCCGCTGGAGTATGACTACGTGCAATACGGCCAGCTCGGCGCCTACCATTGCCCCTCGTGCGGCTGGGCCCGCCCTGCGCTTGTCCGTCGCGTGACGGGCGTTGAGCTCGGCTGCGACGGCTACGGCTTTGACCTGGTCTTTGGATCTGCGCCCGACGCGGCGGCCGTACACATCGCCACACGCTACAACGGTCTGTACATGGTCTATAACGTTGCCGCCGCCTTCTTTGCCGCACATGAGTTGGGCGTGGACCCGGCGCATCTGCAGCCCACGCTCGATGCCTACGTCCCCGCCGGCGGACGTATGGGCCGCTGGGATATCGCCGGCCGCACCGTCGAGGCCAACCTGGCCAAGAATCCCGTAGGCTTCGATCGACAGATCCAGTCCATTAAGACGGCGGGCGGCAGACTCTGCGCTTTCTTCCTCAACGACAACGACGCCGACGGACACGATGTATCGTGGATCTACGACGTCGACTTCGAGCGCATCGCCGACACGCCGGGTCTTGTCGCCTTTGCCGGAGGCACGCGCGCGCACGACATGCAGGTGCGTCTCAAGTACGCCGGCATCGATGCCGCGATTATCTCGGACGTCGCGCAGGCAATTGGCGCCGTGGCAGACGAGGCCGCCAATGACACCTTCTACGCCGTCGCCAACTACACGGCCTTCCCGCCGCTGGTCAAGGAGCTCGACGGGCTGAAAGGCGCTGCCGCCGACGCTGTTGCCGGGCGCGCCGTAGCCCGTGCCGACGGCAGCGCTCTTCCTGTCGGCATCGCGCCAGTCGAGCTTTCGCGCCCGCTGCGCATCGTCTACCTGTACCCCGATGCCCTCAACCTCTACGGCGACGGCGGCAACGTTATCGCCCTCGAGCGTCGCTGCGCCTGGCGCGGCATCCCCGTTCGCGTGGACGAGGTCCGCATGGGCGAGTCGCTCAATCTCACCGACGCCGACATCGTCATGATGGGCGGCGGCTCCGACCGCGACCAACTGGCCGTGGCACACGAGTTGCTCGCTCAAAAAGACAAGGTTGCGGCCTATGTTGAGGACAGCGGCTCGCTGCTCGCCATCTGTGGCAGCTATCAGCTGCTCGGCCGTTCGTACTACATGGGCGAGGATCGCATCGAGGGTCTGGGGGTCATTGCCGCCGAAACCGTACGTGGCTCCGATCGCCTGATCGGCAACGTAGCCGTCAAAACCGATCTGGCACCTGAGCCCTTTGTGGGATTCGAGAACCATGGAGGTCGCACGCTTTTGGACGCCGAGGCCACGCCGCTCGGAACGTCCGTCGTCACGGGCACCGGCAACAACGGCGACGATGGCTTTGAGGGCCTGATCTACAAGGGCGTCATCGGCACGTACCTGCATGGCCCGGCGCTGTCCAAGAACCCCGAGCTCGCCGACTGGCTGATCGCCCATGCCCTCGAGCGCCGTGGCGATGCACAGGCCGCCGCCCTGCTGCCGCTCAAGCCCCTCGACGACACCTACGAGCACGCCGCCCACGACGCAGCCATGAAGCTCCTCCCCTAGCACCCCACCACCACAAAGGGGACAGGCACCTTTGTGGTGGTTTTGACCCATCCCAGCGGTTTGTCTCAATCTGTAACATCTAGACCGTTAAAAGTCGTCTTACTGTTACAGAATGAGATGTTCGTCCCGACGCCTGCCTTTTGTCTCGATCTGTAACACATAGAGCCGATTTGCCCGCCCAGATGTTACAGATTGAGATGTTTGAAGATCGGGATGGAGAGCCAGCTCCTATGTGGTGGTTTTCCAGTTTGCCAACGATATACGCGCCGACAAAAAAGTCTGCTATACTCTTTCCCGCTGTCCCCATCGTCTAGCGGCCAAGGACGCCACCCTTTCAAGGTGGATATCGCGGGTTCGAATCCCGCTGGGGGCACCATTTAAATTAAGAAGCCCGTTACCCCCGCGGTGACGGGCTTTTTGCTACCGATATGCCGGGATTCGAACCCGACAGGGTGCGGAGCTGAGGAAACGCGAAGCGTTTTCCAGCGCAGCACGCAAGGAGCGAAGCGACGCGGCGAAAGCGGGCGGCGTCAGCCGCACGCGGACATCCCGCTGGGGGCACCATTTAAATCGAGAAGCCCGTTGCCCTTGCAGTGACGGGCTTTTTGCTACCGATATGCCGGGATTCGAACCCGACAGGGTGCGAATCCCGGCATCATCGCAAGGCCTGTGGGCAAAAAATAGCAAATATGAGTACTGTCACCAATTTAGTAACAGCGATTTCATACCATCAGAAGGCGATTTAGACGCCAGGGGTCCTACGGCGAAAGAATTGCAGACGTTTATCGGCTAAGTACTTGGACATATGTTGCGTAACACTTCATATTTTGCAAATAAATAATGCTACAGGACTTGTGACAGTACTCATATTTGACGTTTTTTGCCCACAACCCTTTATACCTAGGCAAGTCGGCGGCAAAACGGGCTTCAAAGCGCCCTTCGCAAACAAAAGCCGGGGCCCGCATGATGCGGACCCCGGCTCAATACCGTGACGATATGTCAGTTACGCTCTACACGTAGAACAGGATGTCGTCGTAGGTCGGAACCGGCCAGTAGTCGGCAGCCACGATCTCCTCCATGGCGTCCACGGCGGCACGCAGCGTATCCATAGCGGGGACGACCTCGTGTGCATACACGTTGGCCTGCTCCTGACCATCGAGGCCCTCGGCCTTCTGATGCACGGCGTCGAGCGCCTTGATGGAGTCGTTGATGGTGGTGATACCGTTGCAGAGCTTGTTGAGCGTGTTCTGCTCACACTGCATGGCGGCCTCGGCGCCGGCGGCACGAATAGTCTCAAGGCCCTTAGCGACCTTGGTGGCATAGGCAGTAATGACCGGGCGATAGGTACGACGCGCCTCGCGAACCATCGTGGTAGCCTCGATGTTCATGAGCTTGTTGTACTTCTCGAGCTTGCAATCGTAGCGGCACTGGGCCTCGGCCTTGGTCAGAACACCCGTCTCCTCAAAGAGCGCAATGGCCTTATCGGAAACAAAGGCGGGCAGGGCGTCGGCCGTGGTCTTGTTGTTGGCAAGGCCGCGCTTCTCGGCCTCGACGGGCCACTCGTCGGAGTAGCCATCGCCGGAGAACAGGATGCGCTGGTGGTCGGTCAGGACCTTCTTGCAGTACTCGAGCGCGGCGTCCTGGAACTCATCCTCGGGCGTACCCTCAAGCGCGTCGGCGAAGGACTTGAGCGACTTGGCCACGGCGGCATCGAGCACCAGGTTGGAGTCGGAGACGTTCTGCTCGGAGCCGCAGGCACGGAACTCGAACTTGTTGCCGGTGAAGGCAAACGGGGAGGTGCGGTTGCGGTCGGTGTTGTCCTGCATCAGTTTGGGCAGGGTATCGGCGCCCAGGTCGAGCACGCCGCGCGTGGCATGGACGGAAGCCTTACCATCGATGATCTTCTCGACGACCTCGGTAAGCTGGTCGCCCAGGAAGATGGACATAATCGCCGGAGGAGCCTCGTTGGCGCCCAGACGATGGTCGTTGCCGGCCGAGGCAACAGAGGCACGCAGGAGCTCCTGATAGTTATCGACGGCCTCGATCACCGCGGTGAGGAAGACGATGAACTGCAGGTTGTCGAGCGGGGTGTCGCCCGGATCGAGCAGGTTCTCGGATTCGGTGCCAAGCGACCAGTTGTTGTGCTTGCCCGAACCGTTGATGCCCTCAAAGGGCTTCTCGTGCAGCAGGCAGACCAAGTCGTGGCGGGAGGCGATGAGCTTCATTTTCTCCATCATGACCAGATTCTGGTCGATGGCCTCGTTGACTTCGCCATAGACGGGGGCGAGCTCATGCTGGCAGGGAGCAACCTCGTTGTGCTTGGTCTTTGCCGGAATGCCGAGCGCCCACAGTTCATCGTCCAGATCCTTCATATAGGCCGAGACGGTGGGGCGGATAGCGCCAAAGTAGTGCTCCTCGAGCTCCTGGCCCTTGCATGGAGCAGCACCAAAGAGGGTGCGGCCGGTGATGACCAGGTCCTTGCGCTTGCGGTAAGCGTCCTTCTTGATCAGGAAGTACTCCTGCTCGTCGCCCACGGAAGGAACGACCTTCTTGGGGGTTTTACCGAACAGCGCCAAAACGCGCTTGGACTCACGCGAGAGCGCGGTCATGGAGCGCAGCAGCGGGGTCTTCTTGTCCAGGGCCTCGCCCGTGTAGGAGCAGAAAGCCGTGGGGATGCACAGGACATCGTCCTTAATGAAGGCGGGGCTAGTGGGATCCCAAGCGGTGTAGCCACGGGCCTCGAAGGTGGCGCGCAGGCCGCCGTTGGGGAAGCTCGAGGCATCGGGCTCGCCCTGGATGAGGTTCTTGCCCGTAAACTTGGTAATGGCGGTGCCGTCGTGGTTGGGCTCCAGGAAGCTGTCGTGCTTCTCGGAAGTAATGCCCGAAAGCGGCTGGAACCAGTGCGCGTAGTGCGTCGCACCCTTGGAGATGGCCCAGACCTTCATGGCATGGGCAACGGCGTTGGCCACATCCAGGTCGAGCGGCTCACCGCCCTCGAGGGTTGCAGCAAGGCGCTTCCAAATGTCCTTGGGGAGGTAGTCCTTCATGACTTCCTCAGAGAACACCATGGTCCCGAAGCGGTCAGTAAGTTCGGCCATACGGAACTCCCTTCGTATCGGCACCGCGTGAGAAGCGGTGTTGATTACTAACGAACGAGTCATAGCTTAGACTCGCCGTGTTTCCGCGACATTACCGTTATGTTGCTGTCGCGAAACCAATCAATGAGGTTACCCTATCGAGGCGGCGTTGCCACCCTCAACAGCCAATCAACTGTATAAATAGCAGACCTCTCCCCATGGTTTAAGGGTAGTCAATTTGGGATGGAGCTCTATTAACTGGTATTTTGCATCAGATACCAGTCTTTATAGTCCGTGCCTAGATTAGCCGCTCTGTTATAGAGAAAGCCGATAGCAAGGCATCTTTGATTGGTATCCTCAAATAGCGAGTGAAACTCCACCGTGGCACAGTGGTGCTGTAGAATCCTTACAACACATCACACTATTACGTATCTAGAGGAGCACGATATGCGCGTCGACGAGGTTTTTAAGCAGGCAGCATCCCAGGGCACCGCGCCCATTTCGTTTGAGATGTTCCCGCCCAAGGGCGAGCTGACCCTCGACACGGCTCGCGAAGTGGCAGGCAATCTGTGCAAGCTTTCGCCGAGCTTTGTCTCGGTCACTTGCTCGGCCGGCGGCTCGGGCAACGGTGCCACCACCGCCCCCATCGCGCATATGATTTCGAGCGAATTCGACACGCCCTCGGTGGCACACCTTACCTGCGTGGGCCGCTCGCACGCCGATATCGCCGCCAAGATCGACGAGTATCACACCGCCGGCGTGGAAAACATCCTGGCCCTGCGTGGCGATCTCCCTGCCGGCGCAACCGAGGACGACAAGCCCGCCTCGGACTACGCCTACGCCCGCGACCTCATCCCCGAGCTCGTCGACGCCGACTTTTGCGTGGGCGCCGCAGCCTACCCCGAGGGCCACATTGCCTGTGAGGATCTCAACCTCTCGGTCGAACACCTCAAGCAAAAACAGGACGCCGGCGCGAGCTTCTTTGTGACGCAGCTCTTCTTTGATAACGAGTGCTTCTACCGTTTTCGCGAGCTTGCCGACAAGGCCGGCATCACCGTGCCCATTACCGCGGGCATCATGCCGTTTATGGGCAAGTCGCAGATCAGCCGCATGGTCTTTATGTGCGGCGCGTCGCTGCCCTCCCCTGTCATCAAGATTCTCGCCAAGTACGAGAATGACCCCGAGAGCCTGCAGGCAGCTGGTGTAGATTATGCAGCCCGCCAGCTTTGCGACCTCAAGGAGCATGGCGCTGACGGCCTGCACCTGTACACTATGAACCGTCCTGCGATCGCCGCGACCATTATGGAGCGCCTGGGGTAATGGAAAAACCGCACATCGATACAATCGCTGTCGAAGTGCCGGCCGACCTTGCGTCGCCGGCGCTTTACCGTGTCGATGCTGCGCACCATCCCCGTGTCGACCGTGCCGAGATGCTGCGGTATCTGGGTTACGGCGGCCAGCAGATTGAGCCCGAACTGTCACGACGTATTGAGCTTGTCGTTGAACGTCTGGAACTGGACATTGAGCCCCGTGGCGTGCGCCGCGTATTTGCCATCGATGCCACGGGCGTCGACGAACAGGGCGAGCCTTGCATCCGCCTGGTCGGCACCAACGTTGAGCTGCGCGGTCGCGATATCTATCGACATCTCAAAGACGCCCGCTTTGCCGCGCTCATGGCATGCACCCTCGGCATGGACGCCGAGCGTCGCCTGCGCACCACGGGAGCCCAACATCCCCTGGAGGGCGCCGTGCTCGACGCCGCGTGCTCCGCTTACGTGGAAGCCGCCGTTGAGCAAATGGACCAGCAGGTCAAGACGGACGCCGCCGTTCATGGGCTCGCCGGCAACTGGCGCTTTAGTCCCGGCTACGGCGACTGCCCGCTCTCGGCCCAGCGCTCGATCGTCAATGCGCTCAACGCCACGCGGCTCATCGGCCTGACCGTCACGCCCACCAGCCTGCTCATGCCCACCAAAAGCGTGACCGCGGTGATCGGTCTGTTCGACGGCGAAGTCCACGACGCCCAGAGCCGCCCCACCTGCAATATCTGCCGCATGCGCGAGAACTGCCGCTTCCGTGCCGCCCACACCACCTGCTATTCCAGCCATTAGGAGCCCCCGATGTTTACTCCGCTTATCACTCATGATTCTGACGGCACTGCATTGGCGGCACCCGTTGATGCCGCACGTCGCAACGGTGCCACGTACAAGACGCGCACGATCGACGATCTGCGCATTAAGGACGATCGCCTGCGCGCCGCCATCGAGGGCACGGGGCACCTGCTGTTCGACGGCGGCATGGGCACCATGTTGCAGGCCGCTGGCATGAAGGCGGGCGCCCTGCCCGAGCTGCTCAACTTTGAGGAGCCCCAGGTTATCACTGGTATCCAACGTCAATATGTCGAGGCCGGCTGCGACGTGATTACCGCCAACACCTTTGGCGCCAACGCCCACAAGCTCGACGGTGCCGCCACCGTGGCAGACGTCTTTGCCGCGGCCGTCACCTGTGCCCGCGCGGCCGGCGCCCGCTACGTCGCTGGTGACATCGGCCCCATCGGCGCGCTGCTTCGTCCCTTAGGCACCCTCAGCTTTGACGAGGCCTACGACCTCTTTGCCGAGGAAGTGCGCGCCGGCGTCGCCGCGGGTGTGGACCTCTTTATTATCGAGACTATGACCGACCTGGCCGAGATCAAGGCGGCGGTCCTCGCCTGCCGCGAGAACTCCGACCTGCCCGTCTTTGCCACCATGACCTTTGAGGAAGACGGTCGCACCTTCCTGGGTACGAGTCCCGAGGTTGCCGCCATCACGCTCGACGCCATCGGCGCTGACGTCCTGGGCATCAACTGCAGCCAGGGCCCGGCCGAGCTCCGAGGACTCGCCGCGCGTATGCTCACCGTCACCGACAAGCCCGTTATGGTGCAGGCCAATGCGGGACTGCCCCACGTGGACGACGACGGTAATACCGTCTTTGACATCCAGGCCCCCGAATACGCCAAGGCCGTCGCCGGCATGATCGCCGACGGCGTGAGCGTCGTGGGCGGTTGCTGCGGAACCACGCCGGCGCATATGGCGGCCTTGCGCACGCTTATCGACAACCACACACCCAGCCCGCGCCGCCGCAAGCCCAGCATGTCGGTCACGAGCGCCCAGACGGTTGTAGACCTTCCCTGCGACGGCCACAAGATCGCTGTCATCGGCGAGCGCATCAATCCCACCGGCAAAAAGCGCCTGCAACAGGCCTTGCGCGACGGCGACCTGGACTACGTTGTGAGCCAGGGCATCAGCCAGCAGGAGCAGGGCGCCGACATCCTGGACGTCAACGTGGGCCTGCCCGAGATCGACGAGGTCAAGATCATCCAACAGGCGACCGAACAGCTCCAGGGCTCCACGCTCCTACCGTTGCAGATCGACTCCACCGACCCCGCAGCCGTCGAGGCCGCCGTGCGCCGCTACGCCGGCAAGCCCATCATCAACTCGGTCAATGGCAAGCAGCAGATCATGGATGAGATCTTTCCGCTGGTCGCCCACTACGGCACCAACGTTGTCGGCCTTACGCTCGACGAAGGCGGCATCCCCGATACCGCCGAGGCTCGCTTCGCCATCGCCGAGCGCATCGTGGCCGAGGCTGCCCGCTACGGCATCGGCCCGGACCGCATCCTCATCGACTGCCTGGTCATGACCGCCTCGACCAACCAGCGCCAGGCCGAGCAGATCCTGCGCGCCATGTCCCTGTGCAAGGAGCGCCTGGGCGTCAAATGCGCGCTCGGCGTGTCGAACATCAGCTTTGGCCTGCCTGCCCGCCCGCTGCTGGGTTCGGTCTTTTTGGCCGCCGCCTTTGGCGCGGGCCTGGACGCCCCCATCATGAACCCGGGTTCCAAGCGCTTTATGGATACCGTCTACAGCTATCGCGTCCTGAGCGTTGAGGACGAGGGCTCGACCGGATACATCGAGCGCTACGCCGGCTGGACCGATCCGTATAAGATCGCCGCAAACCCGGCAGCAGCTCAGGCCGCATCGAGTGATGCCGTGCCCGCTGCTGGCACCGCCGGCACCGACAGCAACGACGACCCGATTCGTCGCATGGTCGTCTCGGGCCGCAAAGGCGAGATCGCTGCCGAGACCGAGCGTCTGCTGGCAGACCACGACGCCATGGACCTCATCAACAATCACTTTATCCCCGCCCTCGACGAGGTTGGCGTCCTCTTTGACCAGGGCAAGTTCTTCTTGCCGCAGCTTATGGCCTCGGCCGAGGCCGCACGCGTGGGCTTCGACACCATCAAGCGCCTGATGCCTGCCGGCGAGATTGCCGACAAGGGCAAGATCTGCGTGGCCACCGTTAAAGGCGATATCCACGATATTGGCAAGAACATCGTCAAAATGTTGCTCGATAACTACGGCTACACCGTCTTTGACCTGGGCCGCGACGTCGATCCGCAGGAGGTACTCAAGACCGTCAAGGAGCGCGATATCAAACTCGTCGGCCTCTCGGCGCTTATGACTACCACGGTCGTCGCCATGGAGGAGACCATCAAGCTGCTTCATTCCGAGGTGCCGGGCGTCAAGATCATCGTGGGCGGCGCCGTGCTCACCCCCGAATACGCCAAGCAGATCGGCGCGGACTACTACGCCAAGGACGCCGCCGAAAGCGCTCGTATTGCCGAAGAGGTCTTTGGGCAGTAACACAACGGAAACAACCGAGCACCAAAACGTGCCGCACGCGCCACTTGGCACGTGCGGCACGTTAGAATAGATAAGACTATGCTCGTTTTGGCAGATAGGAGCGCAAGGATGGCGATCACGCCCGCAGAAATCGCGGAAACCCGCGGCATGGTTGAGGAACAGAACCTCGACATCAGGACCATCACCATGGGTGTTTCGCTCATGGGTTGCGGTGACGAGAACCTCGACCGCATGTGCACGAAAATCTACGACCACGTGACGCACACGGCTGAGCATCTGGTCGAGACCGCCGAGAACCTCGAGCGCGAGTACGGTATCCCCATCGTCAACAAGCGCGTTTCCGTCACCCCGGTGGCGCAGATCGCCGCGTGCTGCAAGGATGAGGACCTCACCCCCATCGCGCATGCCCTCGACCGCGCGGCCGAGACGCTCGGCATCGACTACCTGGGCGGCTTCTCGGCGCTCGTCCAGAAGGGCATCGGCGACGCCGACCGCCGCGTCATCCAGTCCATCCCCCAGGCGCTCGCCACCACGAGCCGCGTCTGCTCCAGCGTCAACGTCGCCAGCCTGCGCGCCGGTATCAACATGGACGCCGTGCTTATGGCCGCCCAGACCATCATCGATGCCGCCAAGCTCACGGCCGACCAGGATTCCGTTGGCGCGTCCAAGTTTGTCTGCTTTGCCAACATGGTCGAGGACTCCCCGTTTATGGCGGGCGCCGTCCACGGCGGTGGCGAGGCCGACGCCGTCATCAACGTAGGCGTCTCGGGCCCCGGCGTTATGGCCGCAGCCCTGGAGACGCTCCCCGATTCCGCATCGATGATGGAAGTCGCCGAAAAGATTAAGCAGACCGCCTTTAAGATCACCCGCGCCGGCGAGCTCATGAGCCGCGAGGCCGCCCATCGTCTGGGTGTCGAGAAGGGCATTGTCGACCTGTCGCTGGCTCCCACGCCTGCCATCGGCGACTCCGTCGCGCGCATCCTCGAGATCATCGGCGTAGGTACCTGCGGTGGCCCCGGCACGACCTGCGCGCTCGCCATGCTCAACGATGCCGTCAAGAAGGGCGGTGTCATGGCCAGCTCCAGCGTGGGCGGTCTCTCCGGTGCCTTTATCCCCGTGTCCGAGGATGCCGGCATGATCGCCGCCGTCGAGGCCGGTGCGCTTTCGCTCGAGAAGCTCGAGGCCATGACCTGCGTGTGCTCCGTTGGCCTGGACATGATCGCCATCCCCGGCGACACTCCGGTCGAGACCATCGCCGGCATCATCGCCGACGAGATGGCCATCGGCGTCATCAACAACAAGACCACGGCCGTGCGCGTGATTCCCGCCATCGGCAAGGGCGTGGGCGACTGCGTCGAGTACGGTGGCCTGTTCGGCCGTGCGCCCATCATGCCGGTGAACCCCAACGCCGGCACCGTGCTTGCCCACCGTGGTGGACGCTTCCCGGCACCGCTGAACTCGCTGAAGAACTAGCTGAGGGGACTGGCGAGGAGCCCCGGGGAGGGCAAATATATAAGGTCGCCTGCTCGGACAGCCCTGACTCGCACGGAGAGCACATTAAGTGCTCTCCGGCTCGTGCGGAACTCGCGATTGACCTTATATATTTGCCCTCCCCGGGGCTCCCGCACAACGGGACCTCGGTTGGGTTCTATCCCTTTGGCAGTCGCTTCGCTTCTGCCCTACTCTGCTGGTATGACGGTTTGGCGTTGGAACGGTTCTTTCTGATATATGCTGGTTGCGGCTCTTCTTTTGGGAGGAGTCGCTTTTTTGTTGCTAGGAGGTTGGCCCGTGGTTGATGGGGAGAATCGTTCTGAGCTGCTTGCTGCGGATTGGAATGGCGAATGGATGCGCCTGCAAGCTGCTCGGCGGCGGGCTGATGATTCTTTTGAATGGGATAAGCGGGCTCGGCATTTTCGGCCGCTTGAGACTGCTCCGTATGCCCGGGATTTTATAAAGCTGTTGGCGTTAAAGCCTGGTGAATCCGTGCTTGATATGGGGTGTGGAGCTGGGTCGATTGCTATTCCGCTTGCTCAGGCTGGGCATCCTGTGATTGCGGCTGATTTCTCCCCCGCCATGCTGGGCACGCTTGATGCCGGCATTGAGTACTACGGGCTCGAGGGGCGCATAACGCCGCTTGAGCTTGCTTGGGATGATGACTGGTATTTGGTTGGACCGATCGCAA
>CATWQC010000036.1 GCA_958352845.1 uncultured Collinsella sp. | reverse complement strand
CGAGCGTCTACATCCCCGCCTACCTGGAGCGCACCTATCTGGCGTCGCACCCCGAGCTCACCGATGCAGCACGCGAGCTTGTCCATAACGACGTGAACGTCAACCCTCATAAGTATGCGCAGTCCGAGCATGCCCAGGCGCTGCTGTCCTATGCCGGTGTTCATCGCCACCTGCTCGACGAGCTCCATCGCATCGAGGACATGGGCAGCGACGAGGAGTTTGAGCAAACGCGCAACCGCCTGTTCGACGATATGCGCGATGAGCTGCTCAAGATCGTCCGCGTCGATGCGTATGTCCTCGATGCCCAGCTGCTCGCCATCATTTTGGCGGACACGCCCGTCGACGCCTGCCTAGGCGACCTGATGAAGCTCGAAGCGACCACGGCCGATTACCTGCAGCAAAGCGTGCCCGGGTTCGACATGGAAGCCCCGCACTACTGGGCCAATAATGTTTTGACCGACGGTGTCACCGCAGCAGACCTTACCGTGAGCGAGCCGGCTCTTATCGGGTGGCTCCACACGCTCGAGGCCATCTCGCAGCTGTGCATGGCGAGCGCCCGCTACCGCGCTGCTGCCAACTACGCCCGCCGCGTCCTTAAGGCGGAAGGCTACCCCACCCGAGCCACAGGCACCGTGTTGCTCGCCCTCGCTCGCCTGGAAGACCAGGACGGCTTTTTTGCCCTGGCTCACCAGCTCGAGGAACAGGTGGGAGCTGATGCACTCGAGAACTCTCCTTGGTATCTGCTCGCCCGCACGATTCTGCTGTTCAAAACGAACAAGATGCGCCCGGCGACACGCGCGCTGCGCGAGTTTGCCAACCGCTGTGAGGGTGGCGCGTTCTTCTTGCTGAATCCCATGTACCAGACACCGTACCTTCCCTGCCGACCCGAGCCGCGCGACCCCTGGGACCTCTCGCACCAGGCGGTTTGGGAAGCCGACGGCATTATCTCGGACACCCCCGACTTTGCCCCCTGGGCCAATGCCTGCGAAGACGTGTCGCAGCTTGCCCAGGAATTTGCGCGCCGTTACGGCTTTTAACGGCGCAAACGCCACGACCATGTCATTCACGTTAGGAACGGCTTCATGAATCTCCGCTCATCTCTTGCCTGTACCTCGAGCGATATCGCCCGCTGGGGGCTGCGCTCCGTCCTTAAGCGCCAGGGCGGCGTACTCCCCGGCCGCATCGCCATGAAGATCGACCCCGAGCTGCTGAGCGACCTCGCCGGCCTTGTCGACCGCAGCGTGGTAATCACCGGCACCAACGGTAAGACCACCACTTCGAACCTCATCGCCGACGCCGTTGCCGCCAGCGGCGCCACCGTGGTATGCAACCGCGCCGGCAACAACATGGAGCCGGGCGTGGTGGGCGCACTGCTCGAGGCGCGCAGCGGCCTCAAGCGAGCCGGCGGCGGCAAGCGCGTGGGCGTTTTTGAATGCGATGAGCTTTACACCGTACGCGTTCTGCCCAAGCTCAAGCCGACGCACTTTGTGCTGCTCAACCTGTTCCGCGACCAGCTGGATCGCTATGGCGAGATCGATCACACCCAGGAGGTCATCGCCCACGCGTTGGAACTTTCGCCGGCAACGACGCTCATCTACAACGCAGACGACCCGCTGTGTGCCTCGATTGCTGCGCGCGTTCCCAACGCGAGTATTGCCTTTGGCATCGATGGCGCCACCAACACCGAGTCCGACCGTATTAGCGACTCGCGCTTTTGCTCACAGTGCAACGCGCCGCTGGAGTATGACTACGTGCAATACGGCCAGCTCGGCGCCTACCATTGCCCCTCGTGCGGCTGGGCCCGCCCTGCGCTTGTCCGTCGCGTGACGGGCGTTGAGCTCGGCTGCGACGGCTACGGCTTTGACCTGGTCTTTGGATCTGCGCCCGACGCGGCGGCCGTACACATCGCCACACGCTACAACGGTCTGTACATGGTCTATAACGTTGCCGCCGCCTTCTTTGCCGCACATGAGTTGGGCGTGGACCCGGCGCATCTGCAGCCCACGCTCGATGCCTACGTCCCCGCCGGCGGACGTATGGGCCGCTGGGATATCGCCGGCCGCACCGTCGAGGCCAACCTGGCCAAGAATCCCGTAGGCTTCGATCGACAGATCCAGTCCATTAAGACGGCGGGCGGCAGACTCTGCGCTTTCTTCCTCAACGACAACGACGCCGACGGACACGATGTATCGTGGATCTACGACGTCGACTTCGAGCGCATCGCCGACACGCCGGGTCTTGTCGCCTTTGCCGGAGGCACGCGCGCGCACGACATGCAGGTGCGTCTCAAGTACGCCGGCATCGATGCCGCGATTATCTCGGACGTCGCGCAGGCAATTGGCGCCGTGGCAGACGAGGCCGCCAATGACACCTTCTACGCCGTCGCCAACTACACGGCCTTCCCGCCGCTGGTCAAGGAGCTCGACGGGCTGAAAGGCGCTGCCGCCGACGCTGTTGCCGGGCGCGCCGTAGCCCGTGCCGACGGCAGCGCTCTTCCTGTCGGCATCGCGCCAGTCGAGCTTTCGCGCCCGCTGCGCATCGTATACCTGTATCCCGATGCCCTTAACCTCTACGGCGACGGCGGCAACGTCATCGCCCTCGAGCGCCGCTGCGCCTGGCGTGGCATTCCCGTGCGCGTGGACGAGGTCCGTATGGGTGAGACGCTCGATCTCACCGACGCCGACATCGTCATGATGGGCGGTGGCTCCGACCGCGACCAGCTGGCGGTTGCACATGAACTGCTCGCTCAAAAAGACAAGGTCGCATCCTATGTTGAGGACGGCGGCTCGCTGCTTGCCATCTGTGGCAGCTATCAGCTGCTCGGCCGTTCGTACTATATGGGCGAAGATCGCATCGAGGGTCTGGGGGTCATTGCCGCCGAAACCGTACGCGGCTCCGATCGCCTGATCGGCAACGTAGCCGTCAAAACCGATCTGGCAGCTGAGCCCTTTGTGGGATTCGAGAACCACGGTGGCCGCACGCTTTTGGACGCCGAGGCCACGCCGCTCGGAACGTCTGTCGTCACAGGCACCGGCAACAACGGCGACGACGGCTTTGAGGGCCTCATCTACAAGGGCGTCATCGGCACGTACCTGCACGGACCGGCACTGCCCAAGAACCCCGAACTCGCCGACTGGCTCATTACCCACGCCCTCGAGCGCCGTGGCGACGCGCAGGCCACAGCCCTGCTGCCGCTCAAGCCCCTCGACGACACCTACGAGCGCGCCGCCCACGACGCCGCCATGAAGCTCCTCCCCTAACACCCCACCACCACAAAGGGGACAGGCACCTTTGTGGTGGTTTTGCCCCATCCCAGCTGTTTGTCTCAATCTGTAACATCTAGACCGTTAAAAGTCGTCTTACTGTTACAGAATGAGATGTTCGTCCCGACGCCTGCCTTTTGTCTCGATCTGTAACACATAGAGCCGATTTGCCCGCCCAGATGTTACAGATTGAGATGTTTGAAGATCGGGATGGAGAGCCAGCTCCTATGTGGTGGTTTTCCAGTTTGCCAACGATATACGCGCCGACAAAAAAGTCTGCTATACTCTTTCCCGCTGTCCCCATCGTCTAGCGGCCAAGGACGCCACCCTTTCAAGGTGGATATCGCGGGTTCGAATCCCGCTGGGGGCACCATTTGAATTGAAGAGCCCGTTACCCTCGCGGTAGCGGGCTTTTTGCTACCGATATGCCGGGATTCGAACCCGACAGGGTGCGAAGCTGAGGAAACGCGCAAGCGTTTTCCAGCGCAGCACGCAAGGAGCGGAGCGACGCAGCGGAAGCGGGCGGCGCCAGCCGCACGCGGACATCCCGCTGGGGGCACCACAAAATCTGAGAAGCCCGTTACCAATTCGGTAGCGGGCTTTTTGCTACCGATATGCCGGGATTCGAACCCGACAGGGTGCGGATCCCGGCATCATCGCAAGGCCTGTGGTCAAAAAATGGCAAATATGAGTACTGTTACCAATTTAGTAACAGCGATTTCATGCCATCAGAAGGCGATTTAGACGCCAGGGGTCCTACGGCGGAAGAATTGCAGGCGTTTATCAGCTATGTACTTGGACATATGTTGCGTAACAACCCATATTTTGTAAATAAATAATGCTACAGGACTTGTGACAGTACTCATATTTGACGTTTTTTGTCCACAACCCTTTATACCTAGGCAAGTCGGCGGCAAAACGGGCTTCAAAGCGTCCTTCGCAAACAAAAACCGGGGCCCGCATGATGCGGACCCCGGCTCAATACCGTAACGATATGTCAGTTACGCTCTACACGTAGAACAGGATGTCGTCGTAGGTCGGGACCGGCCAGTAGTCGGCGGCCACGATCTCCTCCATGGCATCCACGGCGGCGCGCAGCGTATCCATAGCGGGGACGACCTCGTGTGCATACACGTTGGCCTGCTCCTGACCATCGAGGCCCTCGGCCTTCTGATGCACGGCGTCGAGCGCCTTGATGGAGTCGTTGATGGTGGTGATACCGTTGCAGAGCTTGTTGAGCGTGTTCTGCTCACACTGCATGGCGGCCTCGGCGCCGGCGGCACGAATAGTCTCAAGGCCCTTAGCGACCTTGGTGGCATAGGCAGTAATGACCGGGCGATAGGTACGACGCGCCTCGCGAACCATCGTGGTAGCCTCGATGTTCATGAGCTTGTTGTACTTCTCGAGCTTGCAATCGTAGCGGCACTGGGCCTCGGCCTTGGTCAGAACACCCGTCTCCTCAAAGAGCGCAATGGCCTTATCGGAAACAAAGGCGGGCAGGGCGTCGGCCGTGGTCTTGTTGTTGGCAAGGCCGCGCTTCTCGGCCTCGACGGGCCACTCGTCGGAGTAGCCATCGCCGGAGAACAGGATGCGCTGGTGGTCGGTCAGGACCTTCTTGCAGTACTCGAGCGCGGCGTCCTGGAACTCATCCTCGGGCGTACCCTCAAGCGCGTCGGCGAAGGACTTGAGCGACTTGGCCACGGCGGCATCGAGCACCAGGTTGGAGTCGGAGACGTTCTGCTCGGAGCCGCAGGCACGGAACTCGAACTTGTTGCCGGTGAAGGCAAACGGGGAGGTGCGGTTGCGGTCGGTGTTGTCCTGCATCAGTTTGGGCAGGGTATCGGCGCCCAGGTCGAGCACGCCGCGCGTGGCATGGACGGAAGCCTTACCATCGATGATCTTCTCGACGACCTCGGTAAGCTGGTCGCCCAGGAAGATGGACATAATCGCCGGAGGAGCCTCGTTGGCGCCCAGACGATGGTCGTTGCCGGCCGAGGCAACAGAGGCACGCAGGAGCTCCTGATAGTTATCGACGGCCTCGATCACCGCGGTGAGGAAGACGATGAACTGCAGGTTGTCGAGCGGGGTGTCGCCCGGATCGAGCAGGTTCTCGGATTCGGTGCCAAGCGACCAGTTGTTGTGCTTGCCCGAACCGTTGATGCCCTCAAAGGGCTTCTCGTGCAGCAGGCAGACCAAGTCGTGGCGGGAGGCGATGAGCTTCATTTTCTCCATCATGACCAGATTCTGGTCGATGGCCTCGTTGACTTCGCCATAGACGGGGGCGAGCTCATGCTGGCAGGGAGCAACCTCGTTGTGCTTGGTCTTTGCCGGAATGCCGAGCGCCCACAGTTCATCGTCCAGATCCTTCATATAGGCCGAGACGGTGGGGCGGATAGCGCCAAAGTAGTGCTCCTCGAGCTCCTGGCCCTTGCATGGAGCAGCACCAAAGAGGGTGCGGCCGGTGATGACCAGGTCCTTGCGCTTGCGGTAAGCGTCCTTCTTGATCAGGAAGTACTCCTGCTCGTCGCCCACGGAAGGAACGACCTTCTTGGGGGTTTTACCGAACAGCGCCAAAACGCGCTTGGACTCACGCGAGAGCGCGGTCATGGAGCGCAGCAGCGGGGTCTTCTTGTCCAGGGCCTCGCCCGTGTAGGAGCAGAAAGCCGTGGGGATGCACAGGACATCGTCCTTAATGAAGGCGGGGCTAGTGGGATCCCAAGCGGTGTAGCCACGGGCCTCGAAGGTGGCGCGCAGGCCGCCGTTGGGGAAGCTCGAGGCATCGGGCTCGCCCTGGATGAGGTTCTTGCCCGTAAACTTGGTAATGGCGGTGCCGTCGTGGTTGGGCTCCAGGAAGCTGTCGTGCTTCTCGGAAGTAATGCCCGAAAGCGGCTGGAACCAGTGCGCGTAGTGCGTCGCACCCTTGGAGATGGCCCAGACCTTCATGGCATGGGCAACGGCGTTGGCCACATCCAGGTCGAGCGGCTCACCGCCCTCGAGGGTTGCAGCAAGGCGCTTCCAAATGTCCTTGGGGAGGTAGTCCTTCATGACTTCCTCAGAGAACACCATGGTCCCGAAGCGGTCAGTAAGTTCGGCCATACGGAACTCCCTTCGTATCGGCACCGCGTGAGAAGCGGTGTTGATTACTAACGAACGAGTCATAGCTTAGACTCGCCGTGTTTCCGCGACATTACCGTTATGTTGCTGTCGCGAAACCAATCAATGAGGTTACCCTATCGAGGCGGCGTTGCCACCCTCAACAGCCAATCAACTGTATAAATAGCAGACCTCTCCCCATGGTTTAAGGGTAGTCAATTTGGGATGGAGCTCTATTAACTGGTATTTTGCATCAGATACCAGTCTTTATAGTCCGTGCCTAGATTAGCCGCTCTGTTATAGAGAAAGCCGATAGCAAGGCATCTTTGATTGGTATCCTCAAATAGCGAGTGAAACTCCACCGTGGCACAGTGGTGCTGTAGAATCCTTACAACACATCACACTATTACGTATCTAGAGGAGCACGATATGCGCGTCGACGAGGTTTTTAAGCAGGCAGCATCCCAGGGCACCGCACCCGTTTCGTTTGAGATGTTCCCGCCCAAGGGCGAGCTGACCCTCGACACGGCTCGCAAAGTGGCAGGCAATCTGTGCAAGCTTTCGCCGAGCTTTGTCTCGGTCACCTGTTCGGCCGGCGGCTCGGGTAACGGTGCCACCACCGCCCCCATCGCGCATATGATTTCGAGCGAATTCGATACGCCCTCGGTAGCGCACCTCACCTGCGTGGGCCGCACCCACGCCGACATCGCCGCCAAGATCGACGAGTATCGCACCACCGGCGTTGAAAATGTGCTGGCCCTGCGTGGTGATCTTCCCGCCGGCGCGACCGAGGACGACAAGCCCGCCTCGGACTACGCCTACGCCCGCGACCTCATCCCTGAGCTCGTCGACGCCGGCTTTTGCGTGGGCGCCGCAGCCTACCCCGAGGGCCACATTGCCTGTGAGGATCTCAACCTCTCGGTCGAACACCTCAAGCAAAAACAGGACGCCGGCGCGAGCTTCTTTGTGACGCAGCTCTTCTTTGATAACGAGTGCTTCTACCGTTTTCGCGAGCTTGCCGACAAGGCCGGCATCACCGTGCCCATTACCGCGGGCATCATGCCGTTTATGGGCAAGTCGCAGATCAGCCGCATGGTCTTTATGTGCGGCGCGTCGCTGCCCTCCCCCGTCATCAAGATTCTCGCCAAGTACGAGAACGACCCCGAGAGCCTGCAGGCGGCCGGTGTAGATTATGCCGCCCATCAGCTTTGCGACCTCAAGGAGCACGGTGCCGACGGTCTGCACCTGTACACTATGAACCGTCCTGCAATCGCCGCAACCATTATGGAGCGCCTGGGGTAATGGAAAAACCGCACATCGATACAGCTTTTGGTGAAGTGCCGGCCGACCTTGCGTCGCCGGCGCTCTACCGTATCGATGCCGCCCATCGCCCCCGAGTCGACCGTGCCGAGATGCTGCGCTACCTGGGCTACGGCGGTCAGCAGATTGAGCCCGAGCTGTCGCAGCGTATTGAGCTTGTTGTTGAGCGTCTGGAGCTGGACATTGAACCCCGTGGTGTGCGCCGCGTATTTGCCATCGATGCCACGAGCGTCGATGAGCAGGGAGAGCCCAGCATCCGTCTGGTTGGCACCAACGTTGAGCTGCGGGGCCGCGATATCTACCGCCACCTTAAAGACGCCCGCTTTGCCGCACTCATGGCGTGCACCCTCGGCATGGACGCCGAGCGTCGTCTGCGCACCACGGGAGCCCAGCAACCCCTAGAGGGAGCCGTGCTCGATGCCGCGTGCTCTGCCTATGTGGAAGCCGCCGTTGAGCAGATGGACCAGCAGGTCAAGGCTGCGGCCGCCGCACACGGACTCGCCGGTAACTGGCGCTTTAGTCCCGGCTACGGCGACTGCCCGCTTGCGGCTCAGCGCTCAATCGTAGCTGCACTCAACGCCACACGGCTCATCGGGCTTACCGTCACACCCACCAGCCTACTCATGCCCACTAAGAGCGTGACCGCAGTGATTGGTCTGTTTGACGGCGAGGTCCACGACGCCCAGAGCCGCCCCACCTGCAATATTTGCCGCATGCGCGAGCACTGCCGCTTCCGCGCCGCCCACACCACCTGCTATTCCAGCCATTAGGAGCTCATCGATGTTTACTCCGCTTATCACCCATGATCTGGACGGCGCCGCGCTGGCGGCGCCCGTTGATGCCGCACGCCGCAATGGCACTGCATACAAGACGCGCACGATCGACGACCTTCGCATTAAGGACGATCGCCTGCGCGCCGCCATCGAGGGCACGGGGCACCTGCTGTTCGACGGCGGCATGGGCACCATGTTGCAGGCCGCTGGCATGAAGGCGGGCGCCCTGCCCGAGCTGCTCAACTTTGAGGAGCCCCAGGTTATCACTGGTATCCAACGTCAATATGTCGAGGCCGGCTGCGACGTGATTACCGCCAACACCTTTGGCGCCAACGCCCACAAGCTCGACGGCGCTGCCACCGTGGCAGACGTCTTTGCCGCGGCCGTCACCTGCGCCCGCGAGGCCGGCGCCCGCTACGTCGCCGGCGATATCGGCCCCATCGGCGCGCTGCTTCGCCCCCTGGGTACTCTGAGCTTCGACGAGGCCTACGACCTCTTTGCCGAGGAAGTGCGCGCCGGCGTCGACGCGGGCGTGGACCTCTTTATTATCGAGACCATGACCGACCTTGCCGAGATCAAGGCCGCCGTCCTCGCCTGCCGCGAGAACTCCGACCTGCCCGTCTTTGCCACCATGACCTTTGAGGAAGACGGTCGCACCTTCCTGGGTACGAGTCCCGAGGTTGCCGCCATCACGCTCGACGCCATCGGCGCTGACGTCCTGGGCATCAACTGCAGCCAGGGCCCGGCCGAGCTCCGAGGACTCGCCGCGCGTATGCTCACCGTCACCGACAAGCCCGTTATGGTGCAGGCCAATGCGGGACTGCCCCACGTGGACGACGACGGTAATACCGTCTTTGACATCCAGGCCCCCGAATACGCCAAGGCCGTCGCCGGCATGATCGCCGACGGCGTGAGCGTCGTGGGCGGTTGCTGCGGAACCACGCCGGCGCACATGGCGGCCTTGCGCACACTTATCGACAACCACACACCCAGCCCGCGTCACCGCAAGCCCAGTATGTCGGTCACGAGCGCCCAGACGGTCGTGGACCTCCCCTGTGACGGCCACAAAATCGCCGTCATCGGCGAGCGCATCAATCCCACCGGCAAAAAGCGCCTGCAACAGGCCCTGCGCGACGGCGACCTAGACTACGTCGTGAGCCAGGGCATCAGCCAGCAGGAACAGGGCGCCGACATCCTGGACGTCAACGTGGGCCTGCCCGAGATCGACGAGGTCAAGATCATCCAACAGGCGACCGAACAGCTCCAGGGCTCCACGCTCCTACCGTTGCAGATCGACTCCACCGACCCCGCAGCCGTCGAGGCCGCCGTGCGCCGCTACGCCGGCAAGCCCATCATCAACTCGGTCAATGGCAAGCAGCAGATCATGGATGAGATCTTTCCGCTGGTCGCCCACTACGGCACCAACGTTGTCGGCCTTACGCTCGACGAAGGCGGCATCCCCGATACCGCCGAGGCTCGCTTCGCCATCGCCGAGCGCATCGTGGCCGAGGCTGCCCGCTACGGCATCGGCCCGGACCGCATCCTCATCGACTGCCTGGTCATGACCGCCTCGACCAACCAGCGCCAGGCCGAGCAGATCCTGCGCGCCATGTCCCTGTGCAAGGAGCGCCTGGGCGTCAAATGCGCGCTCGGCGTGTCGAACATCAGCTTTGGCCTGCCTGCCCGCCCGCTGCTGGGTTCGGTCTTTTTGGCCGCCGCCTTTGGCGCGGGCCTGGACGCCCCCATCATGAACCCGGGTTCCAAGCGCTTTATGGATACCGTCTACAGCTATCGCGTCCTGAGCGTTGAGGACGAGGGCTCGACCGGATACATCGAGCGCTACGCCGGCTGGACCGATCCGTATAAGATCGCCGCAAACCCGGCAGCAGCTCAGGCCGCATCGAGTGATGCCGTGCCCGCTGCTGGCACCGCCGGCACCGACAGCAACGACGACCCGATTCGTCGCATGGTCGTCTCGGGCCGCAAAGGCGAGATCGCTGCCGAGACCGAGCGTCTGCTGGCAGACCACGACGCCATGGACCTCATCAACAATCACTTTATCCCCGCCCTCGACGAGGTTGGCGTCCTCTTTGACCAGGGCAAGTTCTTCTTGCCGCAGCTTATGGCCTCGGCCGAGGCCGCACGCGTGGGCTTCGACACCATCAAGCGCCTGATGCCTGCCGGCGAGATTGCCGACAAGGGCAAGATCTGCGTGGCCACCGTTAAAGGCGATATCCACGATATTGGCAAGAACATCGTCAAAATGTTGCTCGATAACTACGGCTACACCGTCTTTGACCTGGGCCGCGACGTCGATCCGCAGGAGGTACTCAAGACCGTCAAGGAGCGCGATATCAAACTCGTCGGCCTCTCGGCGCTTATGACTACCACGGTCGTCGCCATGGAGGAGACCATCAAGCTGCTTCATTCCGAGGTGCCGGGCGTCAAGATCATCGTGGGCGGCGCCGTGCTCACCCCCGAATACGCCAAGCAGATCGGCGCGGACTACTACGCCAAGGACGCCGCCGAAAGCGCTCGTATTGCCGAAGAGGTCTTTGGGCAGTAACACAACGGAAACAACCGAGCACCAAAACGTGCCGCACGCGCCACTTGGCACGTGCGGCACGTTAGAATAGATAAGACTATGCTCGTTTTGGCAGATAGGAGCGCAAGGATGGCGATCACGCCCGCAGAAATCGCGGAAACCCGCGGCATGGTTGAGGAACAGAACCTCGACATCAGGACCATCACCATGGGTGTTTCGCTCATGGGTTGCGGTGACGAGAACCTCGACCGCATGTGCACGAAAATCTACGACCACGTGACGCACACGGCTGAGCATCTGGTCGAGACCGCCGAGAACCTCGAGCGCGAGTACGGTATCCCCATCGTCAACAAGCGCGTTTCCGTCACCCCGGTGGCGCAGATCGCCGCGTGCTGCAAGGATGAGGACCTCACCCCCATCGCGCATGCCCTCGACCGCGCGGCCGAGACGCTCGGCATCGACTACCTGGGCGGCTTCTCGGCGCTCGTCCAGAAGGGCATCGGCGACGCCGACCGCCGCGTCATCCAGTCCATCCCCCAGGCGCTCGCCACCACGAGCCGCGTCTGCTCCAGCGTCAACGTCGCCAGCCTGCGCGCCGGTATCAACATGGACGCCGTGCTTATGGCCGCCCAGACCATCATCGATGCCGCCAAGCTCACGGCCGACCAGGATTCCGTTGGCGCGTCCAAGTTTGTCTGCTTTGCCAACATGGTCGAGGACTCCCCGTTTATGGCGGGCGCCGTCCACGGCGGTGGCGAGGCCGACGCCGTCATCAACGTAGGCGTCTCGGGCCCCGGCGTTATGGCCGCAGCCCTGGAGACGCTGCCCGATTCCGCATCGATGATGGAGGTCGCCGAGAAGATTAAGCAGACCGCCTTTAAGATCACCCGTGCCGGCGAGCTCATGAGCCGTGAGGCAGCCCGCCGCCTGGGTGTCGAGAAAGGCATTGTCGACCTGTCGCTGGCTCCCACACCCGCCATCGGCGACTCCGTCGCGCGCATCCTCGAGATTATCGGCGTGGGCACCTGCGGTGGCCCGGGCACGACCTGTGCGCTCGCCATGCTCAACGATGCCGTCAAGAAGGGCGGCGTCATGGCAAGCTCCAGCGTGGGCGGTCTCTCGGGCGCTTTCATCCCCGTGTCCGAGGACGCCGGCATGATCGCCGCCGTTGAAGCCGGTGCGCTTTCGCTCGAGAAGCTCGAGGCCATGACCTGCGTGTGCTCCGTCGGCCTGGACATGATCGCCATCCCCGGCGACACCCCGGTCGAGACCATCGCCGGCATCATCGCCGACGAGATGGCCATCGGCGTCATCAACAACAAGACCACGGCCGTGCGCGTGATTCCCGCCATCGGCAAGGGCGTGGGCGACTGCGTCGAGTACGGTGGCCTGTTCGGCCGTGCGCCCATCATGCCGGTGAACCCCAACGCCGGCACCGTGCTTGCCCACCGTGGTGGACGCTTCCCGGCACCGCTGAACTCGCTGAAGAACTAGCTGAGGGGACTGGCGAGGAGCCCCGGGGAGGGCAAATATATAAGGTCGCCTGCTCGGACAGCCCTGACTCGCACGGAGAGCACATTAAGTGCTCTCCGGCTCGTGCGGAACTCGCGATCGACCTTATATATTTGCCCTCCCCGGGGCTCCCGCACAACGGGACCTCAGTCGGGTTCTATCCCGGTTGCAGTTGCTTCGCTCCTGCACCACTTGGCTGGTGTGGCGGTTTGGCGTTGGAACGGTTCTTTTTCTGATATATGCTGGTTGCGGCTCTTCTTTTGAGGGGAGTCGCTTTTTTGTTGCTAGGAGGTTGGCCCGTGGTTGATGGGGATGCTCGCTCTGAGCTTCTTTCTGCTGATTGGAATGGCGAGTGGATGCGTCTGCAAGCTGATCGGCGGCGGGCTGATGATTCTTTTGAGTGGGATAAGCGGGCTCGGCATTTTCGTCCGTTGGAGACTGCCCCGTATGCTCGGGATTTTATGAAATTGCTGGCGTTAAAGCCTGGTGAATCCGTGCTGGATATGGGGTGTGGGGCTGGGTCGATTGCTATTCCGCTTGCGCAAGACGGACATCCCGTGATTGCCGCTGATTTTTCCCCTGCCATGTTGGGCACGCTTGATGCCGGCATTGAGTATTACGGGCTCGAAGATTTTATTACGCCGCTTGAGCTTGCTTGGGATGATGACTGGTATTTGGTTGGACCGATCGCAA
>CATWQC010000035.1 GCA_958352845.1 uncultured Collinsella sp. | reverse complement strand
AGCCGCTGTCCAACCTGGACGCCAAGCTTCGTAACCAGATGCGTGCCGAGCTCATTAAGCTGCGCCACGAGATCAAGGGCACGTTCATTTATGTTACTCACGACCAGACCGAGGCTATGACCCTCGGTGACCGTATCGTGGTCATGAAGGACGGCGTTGTCCAGCAGATCGCCACGCCGCAGGAGGTCTTCAACCATCCCGCGAACATCTTCGTCGCCGGCTTCATCGGCGTGCCGCAGATGAACTTCTTCGATGCCCAGCTGGTGCGCTCGGGCAACGGCTTTACCGTCAAGACCGAGGATATGAACGTGGCACTCGCCCCCGAGACTTGCGCTCAACTTGCCCTCAACTGGGACGGCGGCGACGTGAAGGAGATTACGGCCGGTGTGCGTCCCGAGCAGATCCTGCTTGCCGACAAGGGCGAGGAGGGCGCGCTCCAGGGTACCGTCGAGGTGACCGAGCTCATGGGCTCGACCGAGCATGTCCACGTGACCGCTCCCGACGGCCAGTTTGTTCTGATTATCCCCGTCGTCGACCTCGAGGCCAAGGGCGCGCTCAAGGCTGGCGACACCATCTGGTTCAAGTTCGAGAAGAACGCGACCCATCTCTTCGATAAGGTCTCTGGCAAGAACCTTATCTAGGCCCGGTGCATCCAGGCCCTCCCTTTGGGCGACTGCGGTATTGCCATCCTTTTGCCGCGGTCACATATAAGGCTCCCCTCCCGTCCACTGGGCGAGAGGGGAGCCTTTCTTTGTGTTGGGGCTGTCTGGCCGGTCGTTTGTCTCGATCTGTAACGGGTAGGGCCGATTTCGGACGTTAGATGTTACAGATCGAGACGGTTCCGCTGAGCTAACCATTTCATCTAAATCTGTAACACCAAAGGTGAATTTCAGCTGCTAGATGTTACAGATTGAGATAAACCCAAGGGAAGGGGCCGGTATGTCTCAATCTGTAACAGCTGGGACCGTTTTTACCGAGTAGTTGTTACAGATCGAGATTGTTTGGCCGAGTCGGGTCACAGGGTAACGTGCGGGCACAAAAAACGGAGCCGTGTTGCCACGACTCCGTTTCTCAAGAGGATGGGTAAGGGAAGCGAAATTAGCTCAGGTGCCAAATCTCGTCGTTGTACTGGGAGATCGTGCGGTCAGACGAGAAGGTGCCGGCGTTGGCGATATTGATGAGCGTCTTGCGCATCCAGGCGTCCTGGTCCTCGTAGTCGGCCAACACGCGCTCCTTGGTCTGGATGTACTCCTCGATGTCGAGCAGGGCCATAAACCAGTCCTTGCCCTTAATGTCATCGTGCAGGCGCTGCAGGCGCTCGACGTTGCCGGTCGCCATAAAGGCCGGGTTGGTGATGAAGTCCACCAGCAGTTTAATGCCGGGCTTGCGGTAGAGCACACCGGCGTCATAGGTGCCGTCGGCATAGAGCTGCTCGACCTGTTTGGACGAGGCACCAAAGGTATAGATATTCTCGTCGCCCACGAGCTCGGCAATCTCCACGTTGGCGCCGTCGAGCGTGCACAGGGTTAGGGCGCCGTTGAGCATGAACTTCATGTTGGAGGTGCCGCTCGCCTCCTTGGAGGCCAGGCTGATCTGCTCGGAGATATCAGCGGCGGGGATCACGCGCTCGGCGGCGGTGACGTTGTAGTTCTCGATCATGACGACCTGCAGGTAGGGAGCCACGTCGGGGTCGTTTGCAATCCACTGCGACAGCGTCAAGATCAGATGGATGATGTCCTGCGCGATAGTGTAGGCAGGCGCCGCCTTGCCGCCAAAGATGATGGTGACGGGGTGCTTAGGTCTGTTGCCGTTCTTGATATCGAGGTACTTCCAGATGATGTAGAGCGCGAGCATCTGCTGACGCTTGTACTCGTGGATGCGCTTGACCTGGACGTCGATGATGGCGTTGGAGGGAATGGTCACGCCCTGCTCGAGCGCCATGAACTGGCGCATGATGGCCTTGGCTTCGACCTTGGTGGCGGCCAGGCGCTCAAGAACGTCCTTGTCGTCGGCGAACTTGGCGAGTTTGCTCAGATCGCCGGTGCTGCGCCAGTCGGTGCCGATCACATCGTCGAGCAGGCTGGCGAGCGCGGGGTTGGCCCCATGGATCCAGCGGCGGAAGGTGATGCCGTTGGTCTTGTTGGAGAACTTCTTGGGATAGATCTCGTAGAACGGATGAAGCTCGGTGTCCTCCAGGATCTTGGTGTGGAGGGCGGCTACGCCGTTGATGGAGAAGCCAAAGTGGATGTCCATGTGGGCCATGTGGACGGTGTCGTGCTCGTCGATGATGGCGACGCGCGGGTCATCGTGCTCGGCCTTCGCGATCTCATCGAGCTTGACGATAATGTCGGCGATGGCAGGGGAGACCTTCTGCAGGCTGGCGAGCGGCCACTTCTCGAGCGCCTCGGCAAGAATCGTGTGGTTAGTGTAGGCGACCATGGAGCGTACGATGGTCACGGCCTCGTCAAACTCGATGCCATGCTCGGTGGTGAGCAAGCGAATGAGCTCGGGGATGACCATGGTGGGGTGCGTGTCGTTAATTTGGACCACGGCGTAGTCGGCCAGATCGTGCAGGTTGCTGCCGCGCTCGACGGCCTCGTCGATCAGGAGCTGGGCGGCGTTGCTCACCATGAAGTACTCCTGGTAGATGCGAAGCAGGCGGCCCTGCTCATCGGAATCATCCGGATAAAGGAACAAGGTGAGGTTCTTGGCGATCTTCGTCTTGTCGAAGTCGATGGAGCTGCCGGGGACCAGGCCGTCGTCGACACTTGCCAGGTCGAACAGACGCAGGCGGTTCTTGGTGGGCTGGCCGTAACCGGGCACATCGATGTTGACGAGCTTGGAGGTGACGGCAAAATCGCCAAACTCGACGGTGTAGGAGCGGTCGTCATCGATCAGGATGTCCTGCTCGCTAAGCCACTCGTCGGGGACGGCCTTTTGCTGGTTGTCGGCAAAGCGCTGACGGAACAGGCCGTAATGGTAATTGAGGCCCACACCGTCACCGGTAAGGCCCAGCGTGGCAATGGAATCCAGGAAGCACGCGGCCAGACGGCCCAGGCCGCCGTTGCCCAGCGAGGGCTCGACCTCAAACTCCTCAATCTTGTTGAGGTCGTGGCCGGCAGCGGTGAGCTGGTCTTTAACCTCGGCATAAATGCCAAGGTCGATCATGTTGTTGATCAGCAGTTTGCCAATCAAAAACTCAGCAGAGATGTAATAGAGCTTTTTCTTGCCATTGTTGAGCGGGCAGGCGGCAGAGCGCTCCTGCACGAGTTTGACCAGCAGTTTGTAAATGCGGCGGTCATCGAGTTGCTCGAGCGAAGTTCCAAAGGACTGCTCGGCAAGATCCGCAAGATCGATACGGGGCATGTTTCCTCCTGTGGTGAGTTGTCTACATGTCAGAAATTCAAAAGAAGCCCGCGCGAGGGGATTGGGGTGGCCTCGCGCGGGAAAAGCGGTCGCGTCCGCACGGTGGGGAGGGGTCGGGCGCGGTAGCTCCTATTGGGGAAGCTCGATTTCGGCTTCCGATGGGATGCGGAAGTAGGTCTCGGTCCAGCAGGTGAGCTTGTGCTCGAGTTCGCGGGTGATGGCGCCATCAAACATGCGCCAAGTCCAGTTACCGCCCAGGGTGGCGGGGGTGTTGATGCGCGCCTCGTTGCCCAGATTGAGCAGGTCCTGCATGGTGTAGATGCAGGTATCGCTCACGCTGGCGGCGATGGTGCGGTTGAGCGCATCGGCCATGGACTCGCCTGCCTGCTGGTGGGTATACAGGGCCGCCTGCTCGCGCTGACGCGGGGTGGCCGTTCCCTCATACCAGCCGCGTGCCGTTTCGTTGTCATGCGTTCCGACGTAGGCGACGGTGTTGGCAATGTAGTTGTGCGGCAGGTAGTACGAGTTGGTGCCCTCAAAGGCAAACTGCAGGATCTTCATGCCAGGGAAGCCCGTGGTGTCGCGCATGTCGATGACACCAGGGGTAAGAAAGCCCAGGTCTTCGGCAATGATGGGAAGCGTGCCGAGCTTTTCCTCGAGCACCTTGAAGAGCTTGAGGCCGGGTCCCTGCGTCCACGAACCATATGACGAATCGGGAGAGGAGAACGGCACCTCCCAAAATGCCTCGAAACCGCGGAAGTGGTCCAGACGGATGATGTTGTACATGTCGAGGGCGGCTCGGATGCGGCCTTCCCACCAAGAGAAGCCGTCTGCTTCCATGGCATCCCAGTCATAGATGGGGTTGCCCCAGTACTGACCGGTGGCCGAGAACTGGTCGGGCGGCGTTCCCGCGACGCTGACGGGATTGCCGGCGGCGTCGATCTTAAAGAGCTCGGGCGTGGCCCACATCTCGACGGAGTCGCGCGAGACGTAGATGGGCAGGTCGCCGATGATCAGGATGTCGCGCTCGTTGGCATAGGCCTTGAGGCGGCTCCACTGGCGATCGAAGAAATACTGCGTCATCTGGTGGTAAAGCATGCGCTCGGGGTGGGCGGCGCAGATCTTGTTGGATGCCTCGCCGCGGCGGCGGAGCTCCTCGGGCCACTCCCAAAAGGCCTTGAGCCCGCACTCCTCCTTTACGGTCATAAACTCGCAGTAGGGAATGAGCCAGTCCTCGTTTGCCTGGATAAAGTCGTCGAAATCGGCTGGTTTATTCGCGGCGAAGCGCTCGGCGGCGCGGTCGAGGATTTGGCGGCGGCCAGCAAAGATAGCACCGTAGTCGACATTGCTGGGATCGGAGCCCAGGTACACGCCGTCGATATCGCGCTGCTCCAGATACCCTGCCTCGATAAGCTCGGCAAAGTCAATGAAGTTAGGGTTGCCCGCGCGGGCCGAGAACGACTGGTAAGGCGAATCGCCGTAACTAGTCGTCGTAAGGGGCAGAATCTGCCAATAATGTTGTTTGCACGAGGCGAGGAAATCGACAAAGTCGTAGGCATTCCAGCCAAAGCCGCCGATTCCGTATGGTCCGGGCAGAGATGAGACGGGCATGAGGACGCCGCTTGCACGCTCCATGAATGCGCTCACCAACCTTCTTGTTGTGGGGTCGGTCTGCCGATGGGTGCGCAGTCCGCCTCCGATGTTCTGATTCGATATGCCTATTGTAAAACATGTTGTTTAAACATGTACAGGCAAGATAAAAAAGTTGGTCGATTTTCGGCGAATGGTTACATGCCATGAAAAAGCCCCGACCTCACAACGTGAGATCGGGGCAAGAGCGGTATGTAGGTTTTTGCTACTCGGCGTCGGCGAAGCCGTTGGGGTTGTGGCTCTGCCAGTTCCAGCTATCGCGGCACATATCCGCGATGTCGTACTGAGCCTTCCAGCCCATCATGCGCTCGGCCTTGGAGGCATCGCACCAGTTGGCAGCGATGTCGCCGGCGCGGCGCTCGCGGATCACGTAGGGCAGCTCCTTGCCGCAGGCCTTGGAGAAGGCGGCGACGACCTCGAGTACCGAGGTACCGGTGCCGGTGCCCAGGTTAAAGATCTCGACGCCGGTCTTGCCGTTCATCCAGTTAAGGGCGGCAACGTGACCGGAGGCCAGATCGCACACGTGGATGTAGTCGCGCACACCGGTGCCGTCGGGTGTGGGGTAGTCGTTGCCAAAGACCTGAACGGCCTCGAGCTTGCCCACGGCAACCTGCGCGACATAGGGCACCAGGTTGTTGGGGATGCCCTTGGGATCCTCGCCGATCAGGCCCGACGGATGGGCGCCGATGGGGTTGAAGTAGCGGAGCAGCACAACGTCCCACTCGGGGTCGGCGGTGTGAACGTCCATAAGGATCTGCTCGATCATCCACTTGGTCCAGCCATAGGGGTTGGTTGCGGGCTTCTTGGGGTCTTCCTCGGTGACGGGCGGGTTGTCCGGGTCGCCGTAGACGGTCGAGGAGCTCGAGAAGATGATGGACTTGCAGCCATGGTTGCGCATGACGTCGATGAGCACCAGGGTGTTTTCGATGTTGTTGTGGTAGTACTCGACGGGCTTGCTCACCGACTCGCCGACGGCCTTAAAGCCGGCGAAGTGGATGACGCGGTCGATCTGATGGGTGTCGAAGATCTTGTTCATGGCCTCGCGGTCGAGCACGTTGGCCTCGTAGAAGGTGAGGTTCTTGGCAGCCTCTTCGCCCACGATGGTCTTGACGCGGTCGATGGCGACGGCGCTGGAGTTGGAGAGGTCGTCGACGATGACGACCTGGTAGCCGCCCTCGAGCAGCTGAACGACGGTGTGCGAGCCGATAAAGCCGGCGCCACCGGTTACGAGGACGCAGGTGTCTTTGGGGTCGAGTGCTTTGGACATGTAGTCTCCTATCGAATCAGGAACACTTCTTCAGGGGAGTATAGCGCAGGCAGGGGCACCCAAAATGTGCAGGGCAGGAAAAGCAGATGAACATGCTAACGTACTCATGGAAATGTTTGGCGTGGGCATACCCTCGATCTTGACGTTTGCATACGAGCCGCCGACCATACGGTTTGCTGCCGTTCGTGGAAATCGTTGGGATGCGCCGGATGTACGCTAATATGTATGAGTTGAGCGACATATAAATAAACATGTAACGGAGTAGATATGTCACCAAACAGCGATTCCATCCTTTCCCAGGAGCTTTCGCGTCGCACTGCCCTCAAGGCCCTGTTCGGCGCAGCTTCTGCAGCCGTTCTTTTTGGTCTGCCCGCTCGCGCCCATGCTGCGGAGGCCACCAAGGAAACCACCGACAAGCTCAATGCGGCCCAGGCTCAGCTTGACGAGGTCCAGGCCCAGCTCGACAGCATCGCAAATGAATACGCGGCGCTGGCCAACAAGAACGCCCAGACCCTCAACGATATCGAGGGCGTACAGGGCCAGATTGACAGCACGCAGGCGCAGATTGACGAAAAGAAGGCCGAGCTCAAAAAGAAGCGCGACGATCTTTCCGATCGCGTTTCCGCCAGCTATAAGTCGGGCGGCACCAACATCCTGTCGCTGCTGCTCGCCTCGGGTTCGTTTGAGGAGCTCGTCGCCAATGCGCACTATGTTGAGAAGATCAACAAGAGCGACCGCGACGCCATCGAGGACATTCAGACCATCCAGGAAGAGCTCGATGCGCAAAAGACCGAGCTTGAGTCGCAGAAGGCCGACTTGGAGAAGCTCAAGGACCAGCAGACTGCCCAGATGCAGGACATGCAGGCCAAGCAGCAAGAAGTCCAGACCGTGCTGAGCGGTCTTTCCGACGACGTCAAGGAGCTCATGGCTCAGCGCGATTCAGAGATTCTCGCTGCCGCCCAGGCCGAGGAGGCTGCCAGGAAGGCCGCCGCCGCTGCCGCGGCCGCCGCGAACAAGAACAATTCCTACTCGGGTGGTTCGAGCTCGGGCGGTGGATCGTATGCGCCCGGAACTCCGCAGCAGAATGCCGGCTCGGGCAAGCAGCAGGCCGTCGTCAACGCGTGCTACTCCACGCCTTCGCCGGGTCAGAACTGGTGCGCGGCGTGGGTTACCAATGTCTTCCGTAACGCCGGCGTTGGCTACTTTGGCGGTAACGCGTGCGATATGTTTAACGCCTGGTGCTATAGCTCCGACCGCTCGGCGCTGCAGGTGGGTATGATTGTTGCCGACTCATCGCATAGCGGCACCGGCATACCGGGCCTGATCTATGGCCACGTGGGCATCTACGTTGGCGGCGGCATCGTTATGAGTAACGAGGGCGCCATCACGTCGAGGTCGCTTGACTCGTTCATTGGGTTCTACGGCACTGGCTCTGGCGTGCGCTGGGGCTGGCTTGGCGGTATTGCGCTGTCGTAACTGCGGCTTGAACCCGGAAGGTCCGGGACTGCGGGCGAGGCATAAGGTTGCCTGCTCTACAGTCCTGCGCAAGACGAAGGCCCCTTTCGGGGCCTTCTTTGTTAAAGGAATTCGCCTACTCCGTGGACTTCGGTTTTGGAATTTGGAGCCGACGGCTCATCAAAGTGGAAAATGAAATATAACCTAGCTGCAATAATCGCCTTGTTGCGAACTCGAACTGATCATGTAGATCTAAAATAGTCGCAATATACAATTGTCGTGTGGTGCGTTGGGTTGGAGCTGCTGCGGGTCCTATATGGATTGCGGTCTTGCGCCCCGATGTTCAAACAGGTTTCTCTCTAGACGGGAAGTTGCTCATGGACACCATATATGACGGAGACGACTGGGTCGATCATTATAGTTGGCGACTAGTCGGCTCGGATGACAATGGGGATGTGGTGTTTGATGGACTATGTCCAAAGCATCTCCATCCTTTTGTCTCGTCGTTAATTGAGAGTTCCGCTCGTGTTGCCCCCTACAGCTCGGCATCGCTTCATGATACGGACGTTTTGAAGACCATAAGGGAGTCAATTGACGAGGGCACGATGAGCGGCCCGCTGTTTTCTCGGCTTGTGGGGCTAGATGAGATTGGCTCGAAACGACTGCTTGCGGGCGAAAAGGTGGAACTCACTTATCGGTCGATGATTTCAATCCTGCGGATGGCCGATGTTCTTCGCAAATAAATGAAAACGGGACAAGTGAGCTACATCACTTGTCCCGTTATTAATTAAAGTGGACCGCGGCGAGCGGGCTATAAAAATTCGCCTACTCGGTGGACTTCGGGTTGTAGGTCTACGTCGAACTGCTCTTTGACTTTGGCTTGGATGTCGCGGATGAGTTCGTCGACATCGGCGGCGGTGGCGTGGTCGGCGTTGACAATGAAGCCGCAGTGTTTTTCGCTCACCTGCGCGCCGCCGACAGCATGGCCGCGCAGGCCGGCATCCATGATGAGTTTGCCGGCAAAGTAGCCCTCGGGGCGCTTGAAGGTGGAGCCAGCGCTCGGCATGTCGAGTGGCTGCTTGTCCTCGCGGCGCTGGCGGTAGTCGTCCATGTCGGCCTTGATCATCGCGGCGTTGCCCGGGGCGAGATTGAAGATGGCCGAAAGCACGGTAAAGCCGTCGTCAGCGATGCGGCTCTTGCGATAGCCCAGGTTAAGCTCGTCGACATCGAACTCGATGATGTTGCCGCTGCCGCGGGTGCCGTCGTCGAGCATGCGGGCGGGCTTGTAGACGCGCACAGACTCCAGCACATCGGCCATGCAGGCGCCATAGGCGCCGGCGTTCATGTAGCAGGCGCCGCCGACCGATCCGGGGATACCCGAGATGGGCTCCATGCCGGTGAGACCGGCCTCGGCTGCCGCCGCGGCGACATCGGAAAGCAAGGCGCCGGCTGCTGCCGTGACGTGCGTGCCGTTGACCGTAATGTCGGAGAGGCCCTCGCCAAGCGCCACGACGACGCCGCGGATGCCCTTGTCACCGACGAGCAAGTCGGAGCCGTTGCCCACGATGGTGAGGGGCAGATCGCAGCGATAGCAGGTATCGAGCGTGGCGACGAGGCCCTGCTCGGTATCGGGCGTGACAAAGACGTCGGCCGGGCCGCCGATTTTAAACGTGGTGTGCTCGCGCATGGGCTCGCTCATCAGCACGTTGTCCTCGCCGGCAACGCCAGCAAGCGCGCACAGCAGGTCCTCGTTAAAAAAGTCGTTCTCGTGCATACGAATATCCGCCTTTTGGTGGTCGTTGTCATCAATCGATTGCAATATACCCCACCCGGACGGATTTGGTGCGCTGGCGGCGATAAAACAGCCGTCTACCGGATTGGTAAAGTGTTTATCATCGAGGTAGAGGGACGGTCGCTATACTTTCAAGGGATTGCGCGAATACTCGGAAGGAGCGAGATGGGCAACAAAGTTACTCTCAAGCAGATTGCCCAGGAGGTGGGGCTTTCCCCCTCGTCGGTCTCGCTTGTTCTCAATAATCGGCCCTGCCGCATCTCGGAAGAAAACCGCAAGCTCATCAAGGAGGTCGCGGCGCGCAACCACTATGTCCCTAACCAGATCGCGCGCAGCCTGGTCATGCGCGAGTCACGCACGCTGGGCCTTATCGTTCCCAATATCGAGAGCCGCTTTTTTGCCTCGCTCGCCGGCAGCTTGGAAAAGCGCTGCCGCGAGGATGGCTATGCGCTCTTTATTACCAGCTCGGGTGGAAGTGCCGACGACGATCTTGAGCTGCTGCGCCAGCTGGTGACGCGCGGCGTCGACGGCGTCTTTCTGGTAGTGGGTGACGAGTTCTCCGACGACCGCGCCCTGCGCGAAGAAGTCAGCCATCTGCCCATTCCGGCGGTAATGGTCGACCGTGCCATTGAGGGGCTCGAGTGCGACAAGGTGATGTTCGACCACGAGATGGGTGGCTACATGGCTACCAGCTATCTGATCGAGCAGGGTCACCGTCGCATTGCCTGCTTGGTTAATGCTCGCCGTTCCAATACGGGTCGCAAACGACTCGCCGGTTACGAGCGCGCGCTGCGCGAGGTGGGGCTGCCCATCGACGCGCGCCTGGAGTTTGAGAGCGAATATTACATCCCGAGTGCCTACGAGGCCTCGGAGGCCGTGCTTGCAACCGATGCCACCGCCGTGTTTGCAAGCTCGGATAACATTGCCCTCGGTCTGCTCAAGCGCTTGCACGAGATGGGGAAGAGCATCCCAGGCGATATCTCGGTCGTAAGCTATGACAACTCGGCGGCCGACGTTCTCTTTGAGCCGGCGCTGACTGCGATTGAGCAGGATCCCGGTGTCCTTGCGGAGCATGCTTTTGCCTGCATGTCCAAGCGTCTTGCCGGTAGGGGCGGTAAGCGTGCCGAAGAGGTCGTTCTGGAGCCGGCGCTTATCGTGAAGGGCAGCGTGCTTGACCTTGCCGAATATAGCTAAGCGCACTTGTTTGTTTGCATAGATTGCATGCGGAGTGTCCGCTATTTGCCGGCGGGGCCGGGGTGCCTGCTTTGTTTTGAGAAGTTCGCGAAGCCCACTTCTCAAAACAAAGCAGGCACCCCGGCCCTCGTCCGTAGACTCTTCCGCTGAGCGAGCTATAGGCGCCGCGTACCGATAGGGTAAGGCAGCGGCTTGAAATTGGTGCTATATTCAGCTTGAGTTGTTTAATGCTAGTACGGGAGGCTGATATGGGGCTGTTCAAGAAGAAAAACCCGCAGGATGCCTTTGATCCCGATGTGTTTACCATCACGGATACGATTTTGGACCCGCCGCGGTTTACGTTTTTGCCGGCTATCTACCAGGATGCCACGCGTCGCAAGTGGGCCGTGCATCAGCGTGGCGGCGAGCCGAAGATTTTTGACTATGCGGACGTGTTGCAGTGCGAAGTAGCCGAGGCGGGCGATCCGGAGGCCGAGGAAGTGACCTCAAAACAGGAATTTGCCCAGCGTATCCTGGCAAATCCTGCCAAGGCGGCGAAAATAAACGCTGCCAAGCGTAATATGTGTCTTGGCATGGGCGTTGTTGTGGCGGTTCAGACGGGAAAAGACGAGGTTTCCAAATTAGAGATTCCCGTTATGACCGACGAAGTCAAACGCGATTCAAGTCTATATAAGTCGTATCGGAATGTCGCCGAGAAGATCAAGGCCGAATTTGATGCCATGGGAGGGCTGGCCTAATTTTGGCGGCATACGTTTCTGAATGAGGAGTCTGTGCAATGGCAGGCGAATCTTATGCAATTCCCCCCAAAGATCGTGCTGTTGAGGGAATTCTTTGGTATATCCAGCACCATCAGCTTGCCGGCGGTGATCGCCTACCGGCCGAGCGCGTGCTGTGCGAAGAGATTGGCGTTTCGCGTACAGCATTGCGCGCCGGTATCACGCGGCTCATCTCTTGTGGAACGCTCGAGAGCCGTCGCGGATCGGGTACGTATGTGTGTCCTCCCAAGCCGTTGAACATCTTCCAGGAAACGTATAACTTCTCCGATGCTGTGCGGACTGCCGGCCTGCACCCCTCTTCTCGTCTGGTTTCCACCGGGACCATCGAGGCGGATGAGGCGCTTGCCGACAAGCTTGGGGTGTCTGTAGGCGCTCCTTTGCTTCGCATGCAGCGCGTTCGACTTATTGAGGGCGAGCCGGCGTCAATCGAGACGGCTCACGTTAACCTGTCCCTGTGCCCATCGCTTACCGAGCACGATTTTGAGTGCGAGAGCCTTTACGATGTCTTGCTCAAAGAAGGTGGCGTGCGTGTTGAGCATGGACGTGAGCATATCTCCATCTCGCGTTTGAACGTCGAAGAGGCCGAGCTGCTCCAGCAAGAAGAGGGAACGCCGGTGTTCTATGAGAGCTCGATCGAATTTGATAAGGACATGCGTTTTGTGGAGCATTGCAAATCGGTGATTTTGCCCACAAAGTTCCGCTTTGCCGATAACGGCGAAGAGAACGGCATGAGGAGCGTGGCAGGTGAACAATGGCTGAAACAGTAGATGCCACCCCGGTTTATATGCGCATTCGACGCCGCATCGAGGAACGTATCGAGCGCGGTATATATCCCACGGGTTCCATGATTCCGTCCGAAAAAGACCTCGCCGAGGAATTTGGTACGACACGCTTGACCATCCGAAGCGCTGTCGATGAGCTGGTTCGGCGCGGGCAGATTCGCCGTGTTCGGGGAAAAGGTGCCTTTGTGGCGCAGAAAGTACCTGCTTTTTTTGAACGCACGGTCGGTTTCCGTGAATCGGTCCGTGCTTCGGGCGGCGAGCCGTCCGTCCGTATTCTCGCGCGTTCCAAGCGTTATGCGGGGCCATATTACGCCGACCTGTTTGGCATCGCCGAGGACGACCTGCTCTATTCCGTTCGACGCCTGAACTGCATAAACGGTAGCCCCGTATCGATTGAGACGGCGCTGATTCCCTGCCTGCTGTTCCCAACCATCGAAGATATTGACGTGTCGGTCTTCAGTTTGTACGAGACCTATGAGATGCTGGGCCGAAAGCCAGTCATGGCACAGGAAAAGCTCGATATCGAAGCGCTGGGCGCACGAGATGCCGGCCTCCTTGGACTGGAACAGGGCGATCTTGTTTTGCTTTTGGAATGCGTGAGCTATGACGCGAGCGGTCAGGCTATCGAGTATGTAAAGTCCTTCAATCGTGGCGATACGGGCGGCTACACCTATACGTACTAGCTGGTATTTTGTGAATAACGGCTGGGAAACTAACCAGTTTTGATCGTTGGGTCAGCTGTATATACAACCTTACAGGGCTCAAAATCGACCGTTCGCCGAAGGGGATAAATTAATCGACAAAGAGATATCAAAAAGTCATAACCTGTAACTGTGATTGGTATCAAATACTAATGATTTGTAACGAGGTGAGAAGATGAAGATGCTCGATTACGTTCAGCTTGCCCATGTGCGTATGGGGGAGAACCTCGAGCGTTCGTCTGAGCTGGTAGCGCAGCTCGTAGATATTTTCCAGTCCGGTTCTTTTGACGCACTGCGCGTCGTTGCTTCGGGCTCGTCGCGCCATGCCGCCGATTGCACCCGCGATTACCTGCAAGATGCGCTGCAGATGCAGGTGTCCGTTGTGACGCCCGAGGCCTTCGTCGATTTTGAACACACCTATCCGCAGCATGCGCTCAACATCGCCGTCTCGCAGAGTGGCTATTCGACCAATACGATTGCGGCGCTCGATTACATGCGCGCACACGATATGGCTGCAGTTGCGCTCACGGCAAACGTCGAGGCGCCCATCAAGGAGCACGCTGACATCGTTCTTGACTACGGTGTGGGCGTCGAGTCGGTGGACTTTGTGACTCTGGGCGTTGAGGTCCTCGTTGAGTACCTGGTGCTCTTTGGTATCTACGGCGGTCAGGCGCGCGGAACGATTGACGCCAAGGGCGTTGCCCAGCGTCTTGACGACCTGCGCGAGGCTATCCATGCCAATGCCGTGATGTGCAAGACCGCCGAGGCATATGTCCAAGAACACATGCTCGAGCTTTCTGAGCACACGCCCGCCATGGTCGTCGGCAACGGCCCCAACTACGGTGTTGCCGAGGAGGCAGCGCTCAAGCTGAGCGAGACCATCAAGATTCCGGCCATGCATCACGAGGGCGAGGAGTTTGTTCACGGTCCAGAGATGCAGATCGTTCCGGGCTATCTGGTGTTTATCGTCGACGATCCGCAGGGGTCGGAGCGTCTTGCGAATATCGCCGATGCGCTATCGAATGTTACGACAAAAACGGTGCTGCTCACGGCCCATCCCAGGGGTAGGGCTCACGAGGTTGCGGTGCCTCAGGTGGCTCCGCTGCTCAGCGCAATTCCCAATCTCGTGTTCTTCCAGACGATTGCGGCAATGATCGCCGAACGTCTGAAGTCATGGGACGTGCACCCGTATCTCGATGCCGTCTCCAAGCAAATGGAGGTCAAGGCAGAGGGCTACGAAGAGTCAGTCAATGCGCTTAAGGCCAAAGCGGCCGAGTGTTACGGAATGTAAGCGGGTTTGATGCCCGTTGGCATGGGGGATGTGGAAACAACCCCAGAAAGGAGAGACAAATGAAGGAAACCGAGAAGATCGAGATCATGCATTTCGACCAGGAGGGCTATCTCGAGGACGGTAAGGCGCTCTACGAGACCGGCAAGAAGATGACCGCGCTCGCCGACAAGGTCGCCGACGAGGG
>CATWQC010000034.1 GCA_958352845.1 uncultured Collinsella sp. | reverse complement strand
GCAGGTTATAGATTAAGCGATTCTTGAGCCAAGATTAATGTTGGATGAGTTTTTGGGTGGCGGTGGGGAAGGGCAGAAAAGGCAGGTTTTGCGGGGCGTGAAGGAGGGGCGGTCTGATCTTTGGGACAGCTGATAGCGAGGTCTAATACTTTTCCGAGATGTGAACGAGTGAAAACGGACCCCCGAAGCATCGACACTTTAGAGGTACCGTTTCCTGCGGTTTTGATGCCAGAATCCTGCGTTTATGCCGTTGAAAAATGCTGATGCTTCAGGGTCCAAAAACAGACGTTCACTTCGCGGAAAAGTATTAGACCTCGATAACGGGGATGGGGCGCCGGTGCAAAACGGCGTCAAGGGTTGGTCGAGCAGGCGGTTTCTCCATTGATGTCCGCACGACATGTGACACTTTCCCTGCCGCCCTGCTCTGCCGCGGCGGTATGCATCTGAACGACGACCCTCTAAGGAGTTCGATATTGATGAGTGACAACACCAAGCATCTCGCAAAGAAGTGCGTCAAGGACGCGGGGCCGTGCTTCGCGTTGTGCCTTGTCGGCGCAGCGGTTGCGCTGCTGGCTGTTCTGGGGCCATTCGACGTGCTCAGAAGTGCCGTCTCTCTGCACGTTTGCATGGCCCTTGCCGCCGCCATGATGACCGGCGGCGTGCTCGATCTGGTTTGTTGGGTGCTTGATCCGTTTGGATGGAAGAACGAAGGGTAAGCCCTAAGGAGTGGAAGGGCTGGAACGGTTGGCTTAGTGATCGTGCAGAATGCGGTCTAGCGACTTACAGGGAAGTGGTGATCTGATGACGGTCTATGTGACGGGCGATATTCACGGCGGCCTCGACATGCAAAAGCTGCGCGATTGGGACCTTGGGGATAGCCTGACGAGCGACGACTATCTGATTGTCGCGGGCGACTTTGGCTTTCCGTGGGATTTCTCTGCCGAGGAATGTGCCGATATTGCCTGGCTGGAATCGCGTCCCTATACCGTGCTGTTCGTCGACGGCAATCACGAGCGTTTCGATCACTGGGCGGAGCGTCCTATGGAGTTGTGGCACGGTGGGCTGACGCAGCGCCTGTCGGATACCTCCCCCATACGGCGCCTGACGCGCGGCGAGGTTTTTGAGCTCGACGGCTCAACGATCTTTACCATGGGCGGTGCCACGAGCGTGGATAAGGAATATCGCATTCCCTATTCCAGTTGGTGGCCACAAGAGCTGCCGGATGAGCGCAACTTTGAGGAGGCGCGGGCAAAGCTCGACGGCGTGGGCTGGAAGGTCGACTACGTGATCACCCACACCTGCTCTACGCGTTTGCTTTCGCCCACGCTTTATCCGGCACCCGGCTGGAATTACCCCGCGGTTGATCGACTTACGGCGTTTTTCGATGAACTGGAAGACCACTTGGATTACAAACGCTGGTACTACGGGCATTTTCATCGGGATGCCAACCCTGCCGAGCACCATACCGTGCTCTACGACTGCATTGTTCGCCTAGGTGACGAACTTCAGCCCTGGGATGTTGCGTAGAGGCGGACTGAGCGGCTACTCGGCCGTTACAGTGATGTTCTCGCGGTGCACACGGATAACATCCCAGCTAAAGTGCTCGACCAACTGCTCGGCGGTACGCGGCGTGGTGTCCGGTGCGATGCCCGTTTGCCCGGCGAGCCATCCCATCAGTGCCTCGGGCGTGCCAAAGCGGGCGCGTAGTTCGCCCAGGTCCAGATCGCGGTCGCGCTTGGAAAGGCGGCGGCCGTCCGGCGACATGAGCAGCGGAATGTGCGCGTAGTACGGCGTGGGCAGTCCCAGCAGATGCTGCAGGTAGATTTGGCGCGGCGTGGAGCCCAGCAGGTCGCATCCGCGCACGACCTCGGTGACGCCCATGGCAGCGTCATCGACCACCACGGCTAACTGGTAGGCAAACACGCCGTCGCTGCGACGCACCAAAAAGTCGCCGCATTCGGTGGCGAGCGCCTCGCATTGGGCACCATACGTGCGGTCCACAAATTCGACCACATCGTCTGCGAGGTCGTCGACGGCGGGCACGCGCAGGCGCGTGGCCGGAGCGCGCAGGATGCTGCGGCGGGCAACCTCCTCGGCAGAAAGGCCTCGGCAGGCGCCGCGATAGATGGGCGTGCCGTCGCTGGCGTGCGGTGCGCTCGCGGCGTGGAGCTCGGCGCGCGTGCAAAAGCAGGGGTAGGTGAGGCCGGCGTCTTGCAGCTGGTGCAGGGCGTCCTCGTACAAGTCCAGGCGATCGTGCTGGTAGTAGGGGCCTTCGTCCCACTCAAGCCCCAGCCAGGCCAGGTCGTCAATCAGTTGAGCGGCAAGTTCCGGGCGCTTGCAGCGATCGTCCAGGTCCTCGATGCGCAGTACGATGCGGCCACCCTGGCTGCGGGCCGAAAGCCACGCGCACAGGCAACTGAACACGTTGCCCAGGTGCATGCGGCCCGAGGGCGACGGGGCAAAACGGCCCACGACGGGCGCGGGGGCAGAGGCGGGCGGCATCGCTGGCGCGTCCGCGGTGTGTGTTGCTATGTTGCGTGCGTTGATATCCATGCGGACGAGTATAGCGCGGGGCGCGGTGGGGAGACGTCACTGTGGTCCGCAAGTTGTCGAAGCCCCGCATTGCGTATGGCGGGCCGCAGACTCGGCGCTTTGATTCCTGTCCATCAATTCGGCACCTTAGACGACAGAAACCCCGGCAGCTCTTCGCAACTGCCGGGGTTTCCGCGGAAAAGGGGGACATGATCCTCGAGCGAACGGCAAAGGGGCAAACCGTTTTCGCTCAACTGTTTTATGCCCCTTGCCCGCGGGCTCAATCAGAGCGCGTCGCAGCAACACAAAGCCACTACACCTGTGACGGAGCTGTGAAATGGTATCTATCGTTGGCGCATGCCATGCCAAAGAGTGTCCCTAACGGCTAGTCATTTAAGAACGTCCCCAATGACTAGCTGCTGGCGGCGGGCGTGACTTTCATCCCGTTTGGCGCTCCGGTCGCCTAGATATTCGTCATGTGTGTCCGTAAACGTGGGACAATGGCGCTGTTGGTATCACAGACAAAGGATGTGCCTATGAACGCCCCCGTTGCCAAGACCTGTCGGCAGCGCCGCCTATTCGCGCGATTCGCTTCCGTCTGCGCACTCGTCGCGCTTGCGTTGTTGCTGCTGCCTGCCGCCGCACACGCCGACGGCTACTCCATGAGCCAAACCTACATCGGCGCCACGGTTGAGGCCGATGGATCGCTGACCGTTGTCGAGGGACGCCAGTTCGATTTCGACGACGACATCAACGGCGTGTTTTGGGAGATCAATACGGGCACCAACCAGCAGGGCGGCGCGGCGGACGTTGACGTGCTGAGTGTCGAGGAAGAGGACACCGCGTTTAACAAAGTCGATAGCGCGAACAAGGGCGATTCTGGCGTCTACACGGTCGAGCAGGCCGGTGACGGCGTAAGGATTAAGGTGTTCAGCCCCCACGAGAGCGGCGACAGCGCGATCTATTACGTGAGCTACACCATGACCGGTGCGGTTATGAACTGGGCCGATACCGCCGAGCTCTACTGGAAGTTCGTGGGCGACGGCTGGTCTGCGGATTCCGACGATGTCGAGATGGAAGTGCGCTTCGCAAATGCCGCTGCCGGGACGGCGGCCGTCAAAGGCGATAACTTCCGCGCATGGGGCCACGGTCCGCTGGCGGGCGACGTGTCGCTCGATGAGGACGAGCCCATGGTCACCTATACCATTCCCTGCGTGCATCAGGGCGAATTCGCCGAGGCACGCATCGCCTTCCCCAGCGACTGGGTGCCGCAGCTTGCCGCCTCGGGCGAAGAGCGCATGTCAACGATCCTGAGCGAAGAGAAGGAATGGGCCGACGAAGCTAACGCCCGCCGCGCTCACGCTCGCATGATTGCCAATGCACTTGCCGTGCTAAGTGTTGTTGCGGCGGTGGCCTTTACCGGCACAATCGTTATGCTCAAGCTGCGCAAGCGCAAGCCCAAGCCGCTTTTCCAGGACGAATATTTCCGCGATGTGCCCTCGGCCGACCATCCCGCCGTGCTTTCGGCCCTCATGAGCTGGAACGAGGTGCCCGATCAGGCATATATCGCCACGCTCATGAAGCTCACTGACGACCGTGTGATCAAGCTGGAGCAGGCGACCGTGACCAAGGCCAAGAAGGGTCTGTTGGGGCGTGAAAAAGAAGAGCAGACGTATCGCGTGACGGTGAGCGATGCGGGCTGGAAGTCGGCCAAGGGCATTGACCACATGGTGCTCAAGGTCTTCTTTGCCGGTGCTAAGCCTGACGAGAACGGCGATCGCTCGCGCACGTTTGACGAGCTGCAGCACTACGTCAAGCAGCACGCTACGCCCGTGGGCGATAAGCTCGAGGACTATCAGAACACCGTTAAGGGCAAGTTGGCCGATAGCGAGTACGTTGCCTCGGACGGCATTGTTGCAATGGTGTTTTGCCTGGTTCTTGGTATCCTGATTGCCTTTGTTCCCGTGGGATCTATCTTCTTTACCGATGGCGCACAGGCGAACATTACCGCCGCGGTTATCTCGGTGCCGATTGTGCTGGTGGGTATCGGCGTGGGCCTTACGTTCCGCCGCTTTACGCCGGAGGGCGCCGAGGTGGCGGCTCGCTGCAAGGCACTTAAGCATTGGCTCGAGGACTTCACTCGTCTAAAGGAAGCCGTCCCCGGCGATCTGGTGCTGTGGAACAAGCTGCTGGTGATGGGCGTGGCGCTGGGTGTTTCCAAGGAAGTGCTGCGTCAGCTTGCCGAGGCCGTGCCGCCCGAGGTGCGCGAGGCCGACGGCTTCTATGACAATTATCCCTGCTACTGGTGGTACTACCATCATTACGGTATCGAGTCTCCGCTCGATTCGTTCGATGACGTGTATCACGAGAGCATCCGTGAGCTGGCGTCGAGCTCCGACAGCTCGGGCGGCGGCGGAGGCGGCGGCTTCTCTGGCGGCGGAGGCGGCGGCGTCGGCGGAGGCGGCGGCGGAACGTTCTAGCGCGCTCTGATTTTTGGGATGGATCTTCTCCGGCGACTGCCGACGGATCCATCCCATTTTTATGCGCTACCTACGAAGGCTGTCCCCAACGACTAGTCACTGGGAACGTTCCTAAATGACTAGGTATGGCTGCCAGGTTTAGGCGGTTAGGTCCAGCTCGTAGAGGAAGCTTTCGCGCGGCATGTCGTGACGGCGCTCTTCGCGGTTGGCGCGGTGCGTGGCCGTGCGCTTAAAGCCGTGCAGCTCGTAGAACTTCCACGAGCAGTTGGAGTCGGTGTACAGGTGCGCCCTCGTCGCTCCAAGCGAGGACAGGTGCGAGACGGCGGCATCGAGCAGAACCGTGCCAACGCCCAGGCCATGGACATCGCGATCCACGGCAAGCAGCGTGACCTCGTTGTCGTGCGGCAACGGGCTGCTCTCGAGCAGGCGGTTGTTGGTTCGGATGGTTGCGCGCACAAACGAGAGATACTCGGCGCACGCATCGGGCTCTAGCTCACGCATCTGCGATAGCAGCGCGCGTTCGGTATCCATCCAATGCTCGTTGATAGTGGCGCCGGAGCTCTGTCCCGCACGCGCGAGCGAAATGCCACGCGCCTGACCGTCGATTACGGCAACCTGTGAAAACGTCGACGACGAAAGGCAATAGGCGAGGTCGCACGCGGCCTCAAGGCGGTTGTACTCATCGTTATCCGAATTGTTATGCCAAAGCTGCTGCAGAATCAGCGCGATGGCGTCGAAGTCTTCGGTATCAAACGGTCGGTAGAGAACCCGCGAGACCATGGTGCCTCTTTCTTTTGCGGATGCATATCGAGCACAGTTCTACCACGCCATTGGCATCTAATTATGGTGCCCCTGTGTTCCATGAACTCACCGTGCCCGGTGCCATGCCCATCCCCTCCGCTCGCAAACTTTTTCTGCACATGCGCCCGTTGCGGGGTGCATCGATGCGCTCGATGCGCTACATTAAATCAGTATTTTCAATGCCGCTGCGCGAGCGCTGCAGATCGACGTATCACCGACTCACAGAGCACGGCGGCGTACCAGACAGGAGGACTGCATGGGATCTGATGTGAAGATCGCACGCGCGTTGATCTCGGTTACCGATAAGACGGGCGTCGTCGATTTCGCACGGACGCTGGTTGACGACTTTGGCGTCGAGATCATCTCTACGGGCGGCACGGCTCGTGCCATCGAGGACGCGGGCATTCCCGTAACCCCCATCGAGGAGTTCACGGGCTACCCCGAGATGATGGACGGCCGCGTTAAGACCCTGCACCCCAAGGTTCACGGCGCGCTGCTGGCCCGCCGCGATTCCGAGCAGCACATGCAGGAGGCCGCTCAGCACGGCATTAAGCTGATCGACCTGGTAGTCGTCAACCTGTACGAGTTCGAGAAGACCGTCGCCAACCCTGAGGTCACCTTCGCGGACGCCATCGAGCACATCGACATCGGTGGCCCCTCCATGCTGCGCTCTGCCGCCAAGAACGCCACGAGCGTTACCGTCATTTCCGACCCGGCCGACTATGATGCCGTCCTGGCCGAGATGCACGAGACCGGTGGCTGCACCACGCTTTCCACCCGTCGTCGCCTGCAGGTGAAGGTCTACCAGACCACCGCCGCCTACGACACGGCCATCTCTCGCTGGCTCGCCGCCCAGGCAAGCGACGTGGCGGACACCTCTGCCAAGCTCGAGATTTCGCTGGAGAAGGTCGACGACCTGCGCTATGGCGAGAACCCGCAGCAGAAAGCCACAGTCTATCGCTTTGCCGAGGGCTGCGAGAACACCGCGAGCTCGCAGTTCCCGCTCGTGGGCTCCAAGCAGATCCAGGGCAAGCCGCTCAGCTACAACAACTATCTGGATGCCGACGCCGCTTGGAACCTGGTCCGCGAGTTCGACGAGCCAGCCTGCGTAATCCTCAAGCACCAGAACCCCTGCGGTTCCGCCGTTGCCGAGGACATCACGGCTGCCTACGACCGCGCTTTCGCCTGCGATCCCAAGAGCGCCTTCGGCGGCATCATCGCCTGCAACCGCGAGGTTCCCTTTGATCTGGTTGAGCACTTTGCCGATCAGAACAAGCAGTTCGTCGAGGTCATCATCGCCCCGAGCTACACCGCCGAGGCGCTCGAGCGCATGGCCAAGCGCCCCAACCTGCGCGTGTTGGCGACCGGCGGCGTGGACCACGGCGCTCAGGTGGAGCTGCGCTCCGTCGACGGCGGCATGTTGGTGCAGGAGGTCGACCACGTGACCGAGGATCCCGCGACCTTTACGTTCCCCACCGACCGCAAGCCCACCGACGCCGAGATGGCCGAGCTCGAGTTTGCCTGGAAGGTCTGCAAGGGCGTTAAGTCCAACGCCATCCTGGTCTCCAAGGGTAAGGCCGGCATTGGCATGGGCCCGGGTCAGCCTAACCGCGTTGACTCTGCGCTACTTGCCTGCGAGCGCGCCGAGGACTTCTGCGAGCGCGAGGGCGTGGAGAAGGGCGGCTTTGCCTGTGCAAGCGACGCGTTCTTCCCGTTCCGCGACAACGTCGACGTGCTTGCCGCGCACGGCGTGACCTGCATCATCCAGCCCGGCGGCTCCAAGCGCGATGACGAGAGCATTCAGGCCTGCAACGAGCACAATATTGCTATGGTCTTTACCGGCGCCCGCCACTTTAGGCACTAAGTTTCGCCCCGGAACAAAATAATCTCTGCAAAAGACGGCTGCTCCGTTTGGAGGGCCGTCTTTTTGGTATAAGAGGACGGAATGACTAACACGAAAGGTACAACCATGCCCCAGATTGATGATGCCGAGCTGTTTGGCAATGCCGAGGATCAGCGTGCGTACGAGGACTTTTGCGCCAATCAGGAGGCGGTCGAGAAGTTTACGCTCGACAAGCCCGCGCTTGTCTGCCGTTGGCGCATGTCCAATAAAAAGGTGCCCATGCTCAACCGCCACATTCGCGCACTGTCCGAGCGTCTGGTGCAGGGCGAGCCGCTTACCCATAACATGCTCAGCTGGGCCAAACAGCACGTTGAGTGGTCGCTTGCCGAGGGCGATTACACTGCGCACGACGGCGTACTCATGCTGGTGATCGACATCAACGGCAACGCCGCCATGACGGTGGGGGAGTACGAGCCGCTCGCCGATACGTCGGCCAAGGCGCTGCGTGCCCGCTCCGCCGAGGCCCGCTCCGAGGCCGACGAAACCGGCGTGGCGCCCGAGCTGCTCGCCGCCATCGATAACGGCGAGCTTGCCTTTGTGGCGCCAGCGGACGAGTGCCTGTGCGGCACGGCGACGCTCATCGAGCAGCTGGCCCAGACCAAGGGCATCCCGGTCACGCGCGTAGATATTCCCGCGCAGCTTAAGGGCGCGCTGTTCCTGGTGAGCGACGAGCACGGCGTGGTCCCCGCTGCCGAGACGGACGCCGCCGAGGCGGACGCCGCTACGGTCGCCTTCTTCGCCGAAGGCTACGAAAAGCTCCGTGCCCGCCGCTCCTAACCTCAAGGCGGGGTGGGCTTACTGAAGCGAGCGAGCGCGTTCGATGGCGTAGGCGAGCGACAGCTGCTCCATCTCCGGGGCGCATTTGTAGCTCAGTCCGGTGAGAGCTGTCACCTTATCGAGGCGATATCGAATTGTGTTCGGGTGCTGGCTGGTCTGCTTGGCGGTTTGCTCGATACGTCGGTCGTTCTCGATGAATGCGGCGAGCGTTGATTCCAGTTCGCTGCCATGCTCGCTGTCGTGCTCGCGTATCGGCGAGAGAATCGCCTCCGAGAACGATCGCATCTCCGGGGTTTCCGCAAAAGGCATCACGGTTTTCAGGATGCCGAGCCGCGTATAGCGGACGGGACCCTCGGCTCGTTGACAAGATAGGCGCTGTGCGTAAATCGCCTGCGAGATCGCCTGCGCCACCGCCTCGTCTCCAAACAGAATATCGCTGATGCCGAGCCCTTCCGCTCCGCCATCGATGTCGCTAGCCTCGATGAGCTCCGTGAGCGCCTGCACGATTCGCTCTACATCGAGCGTCTGTTCCGAGTCACTTGTCGCTACGAATAACAAACCTCCGTCGTAGGGTGCCAGCATGTTGTGGCATCCGGCGAGGGTCGATTTTGCACAGAGACGTTCGATTTGCAAAAACGTACGCGGGTCGAGGGGCTCTGCAAACGATGCGAACAGGGCGACCGCTTCGTCCAGAAATGACGGGTTGAGACCTCGGATGCGTCGGCAGATGGACTCGGGCGATACGTCTGTCCTCAGGGCATCGATCTCGCGCTGCGCGAAGTCGATGGACGCGAGCTGCTCGATATGCCGTTTGACCTCATAGATGATGCTGTCAAAGAACAGTGAGTCGTCGGTCGTGAGAAAGACCGGGTAGTGCCGCGCGTTGGCGTAGCGGATGGCTTGGTCGGGAATCGGGATGTGCAGGACGTTTTTGATGATGAGACCGCTCGTTCCCTTGGCGACGAGGTATTTCACGGCTTCAGTGATAAGGTACGGGTCGTCCTTCGCATAGAGGAAAGTGCTGAGGATGATCTCGTCTGAGCTGAAGTTGACGCGCTGGTACTTGTTCTTGAGGCCGGGCATGAGTTCATAATCGAGGATCCCGACGCCAGAGACGGCACGCGAGACGCCATCGCTGCCGGCGATTAGACGGACTGACCCCTCATATTCCCGTGAGAAGTCCGAGATGGTGTATAGCATCAGCATCACCTTGTAAATAGTTACAATAAGTACATGTACAAATAGGATAATCGCACATCCGTATGCCTTTGATGCGATAAATAGTTCGAATACCTGCTGATAGAACGAAAAATCAGATCGAGAATCGTTGTATATTCCAACAAGAAATGATCCTTGGCGGCATCGTTACTAAACCGTACAGTGAAGCAACGTAAAGCTTTCGCTGAGAGGAGCGATGATGGGGCAGATGGTGGTGCTATCGGCCGAGGAAGTTTCCAAGGTGCTGACGATCGAGGATGCGATCGCTGCCGTGGAGGAGGCATATCGCCAGAAGGCAACGGGCAAGGGTGTTGCGTGGCCGATGGTATATGAGCAGTTCGAGCCCGGTGTGGCCGATATGGATATCCGCTCGGGCGAGTTGGCGGGAAGCGGCCTCTTCGGTCTCAAGCTCACTGCCTGGTTCTCTCAGAATCCCAAAAAGGGGTTGCCCGAAATCTTTGGCACCACGCTGCTGTGCGACAACGCGACGGGAGAGCCGTTGGCGCTGCTCAATGCCTCCGCCGTCACTGGACTTCGCACCGGTGCCGCCTCTGCGCTCGGTGCCAAGTGGCTGGCTCGGGCGGATGCGTCCAAACTGCTTGTTGCGGGTGCCGGCCACATGAGCACCTATATGGTGGCGGGCGTGCTCGCCGCCTGTCCCAAAGTGAGCGAGGTCAAGGTGTGGGAGCCAGTTTCCGATGCCGCGCCCGAGGCCCGCGTCGAGCGCATGCGAGACGAGGTCGCCCATATCTTGGGCGCCTGCGAGCATGCTCGCGAGGCATCCACCTATTCCATCGAGGCGACGGCCGACGGCCAAGGCGCCGCGGCAGAGGCCGACACCATCGTGACGATCACGCCGGCGACCAAGCCCATCATTCCCGATTCATGGGTGCGTCCTGGTACGCATATCTCCTGCGTCGGTGCCGACATGCCCGGCAAGCAGGAGCTCGCCTCGGCACTTGTTGCCCGTGCCGCTGTTTACGTCGACGACCGCGAGCAATCGGTCGCGTCCGGTGAGCTGGAGATTCCGGTTGCCGAGGGTGTCATCACGCCCGAGGACATCAGAGCGGAGCTCGGCGAAGTCATCGCCGGCACGGCTACGGGGCGTTCGGATGACGAGCAGGTGACGGTGTTCGATACGTCGGGCATCGCCGTTCAGGACCTTTCGGCATCGAAAATCGCCTACGACCGCGCCATCGAGGCGGGGCTGGGCACCGTGGTGGAACTGTAAGAAAGTCAAGGAAAGGAAACGACAATGCAGATCAAGGATTTCGCTGTCGAGCAGTGGATGAACGAGTGGGAGACCAAGTGCACCCACAACGTTGCGGAGACGTGCGTCTACTCCCTCACGCTCGACCAGCTGTTCGAGCTTACGAACACCGACAAGAAGGCGTGGCTCGATAGCCTGTGCTCGCGCCGATTCACCTACGGAGACATCGAGGGGCAGCCCGGCTTCCTCGAGGGGGTCGCGCGTCTCTATAAGACGGTCGAGCCTGGGCATATCGTGCCCACGCACGGCGCGACCGGTGCTAACTCCCTGGTTATTTCCACGCTCGTCGAACCGGGCGATCACGTAGTCTCCGTCAAGCCCACCTACCAGCAGCTTTACTCGATTCCCGAGATGTGCGGCGCGAAGGTCGATATCCTTCAGCTCGACCGCAAGAACGGCTACCACGTCGACGTCGACGCGCTCGATGCTCTGGTGACCGACGATACCAAGCTCATCTGCATCAATAACCCTGACAACCCCACGGGCGCCCTGCTCGACACCGATACGCTCAAGGCGATTGTCGAGGTCGCACGCAAACACGACGCGTGGGTGCTCTGCGACGAGGTCTACCGTCTGCTTACTCAGACGGATGAGTACTCCGAGTCCGTGATTGACCTGTACGACAAGGCCATCGTTACCGCATCCATGTCCAAGGTCTGGTCGTTCGCCGGCCTGCGTCTGGGCTGGGCGGTTACCAAGAGCCCGGAGCTCCGTCGCGCGCTGCTCTCGCATCGCGACTACAACCTGATTTCCGCCGGCATATTCAGCGAGTCGGTGGCGGAGCTGATTCTGGGCAACGCTTCCGTGATCCTTGAGCGCAGCCGTCGCATCGTCCGTCAGAACCTTGCTGTTCTGGAGAAGTGGGTCGAGAGCGAGCCGCACCTGTCGTTCGTCAAGCCCGAGGCGGGTACCACCGCGCTCGTGTATTACGACTACGACATCGACTCCAGGACGTTCTGCGTCGACATGATTAAGAAGTCCGGCGCGCTCGTCACCCCGGGCGATTGCTTCGAGGAGCCCAAGAGCATGCGCATCGGCTATGCATATTCCGATAACACCGACGACCTGCAGAAGGGCCTGGATGCCATCTCTGCGTACATGCGTACGCTCGAGTAGAGGCTCGAGGTCGAAGTGATGGGGCCGATCGGTTTAGGACCGGTCGGCCCCTATTTTCTCTCAAGGCTACCGAACACTATTGTCACATTAGATGCCCACGGGGTCGCATCGCTGCGACGCCGTGGGCATAATGGTGTGGAAAGTGCAAGTTACGAGAAACGGGAGGACACATGGCGCTGATCTATGTCGTTGAGGACGACGAGCCCATCCGTCGCGAACTTGCCGATATCCTTGCCCGTGCCGGTTTTGGGGTTGAGGCCTGCGAATCGTTTGAGCATGTCTCGCGCGATATTCTCGCCGCCGCGCCCGACCTGGTGCTGCTCGACCTCACGCTCCCCGTCAAGGACGGCCAGCATATCTGCCACGAGGTTCGCCGCGAATCCGAGGTTCCCATCATCGTTCTCACGTCGCGCACGACCGAGATCGACGAGGTCATGGCCATGACGCTCGGCGCGGACGACTTTGTTCCCAAGCCCTACAGCGCCCGTGTGCTTGTGGCGCGCATCAACGCACTGCTGCGACGCACCGCGGCGTCAGGCGAGCGCAGCACACTTGTCCACAAGGGGCTGGAGCTCGACCTCGCCCGCTCCATGGTTACCAACACGCAAACCGGCACTAGCACCGAGCTCACCAAAAACGAGCTGCGTATCCTCTCGCTGCTTCTGAGCCGCGCGGGCAAGATCGTTTCGCGCTCGGCCATCATGCAGGACTTGTGGGACTCCGACGCCTTCGTGGACGACAATACGCTCACCGTCAACATCAACCGCCTGCGCACCACGCTCGAAAAAATCGGCATCAAGGGGTATTTGACGACGCACCGCGGCCAGGGCTATTCGGTCTAGGGGCCGGCTATGTCGTTTGGCAAATTCTTCAAAGATGCGCTGCTTCCCGTCGCCGTGTGGACGTGCGGCGTGCTGCTGAGCTGCTTTGTGCTGACGGTCGCCGGCGCACCCGTTTCCATCGTGGTCGTGGCGGTCGGCGTGTCCTTTATCTTTGGCATGCTGGGCATCGTGATCGAGTACGCGCGCCGTCGTCGTTTTCTGCGCCAGCTGGAGCGTGCGGCAGAGGAGCTCGAGAGTCCCGCATGGGTGCAGGAGATGGTGCAATGTCCGACCTATGCCGAGGGCGAGCTCGAGTACGAGGTCTTGCGCCGGGTGGGCAAAGCCGCTTGTGACGAGGTTGCCGAAGGCAGGCGCCAGACCGATGACTATCGCGACTATATCGAGAGCTGGGTCCACGAGGCCAAGCTGCCTCTGGCGGCAGCCCATCTGATTTTGGAAAACCTGGACGGCAGCGAAGATGATCTGTCGCGCGTAGATGACCTCGGTCGCGAGCTTGCCCGCGTGGAGCGCTATATCGACCAGGCGCTCTACTATGCGCGCTCGGAGGTTGTGGAGCGCGATTACCTGATTCGACGTTGGAACCTCAAGGCTCTGGTGACGGGCGCAATCAAGGCCAATGCGCGTGAGCTCATCGCGGCACACGTGGCGCCGGTGTGCGAGAACCTCGACTTTGAGGTCTTTACCGACGAGAAGTGGCTCGAGTTTATTCTGGGCCAGCTCATTCAGAACAGCATTAAATATGCGCGTGAGGACGGCGCAAAGATCGTGTTTTCGGGTGCGTTGCTGGACGAGGGTCTGGCAAGCGAGCGCATCGAGCTTACCGTCGCGGACAACGGCTGTGGCGTGTGTGCGGCAGACCTGCCGCGCGTGTTCGAGAAGGGCTTTACCGGCGACAACGGCCGCACCACCAAGCGCGCAACAGGCATCGGTCTCTATCTGGTGGCGCGCCTGTGCTCCAAGATGGGCATCGACGTCACCGCGGCATCCGAGCCGGGCGAAGGCTTCGTCGTAACATTCGCCTTCTCAACCAACAAGTTCCAATACTTCGAGTAACGCACACGGCAAACGCCCGTCCAAACAAAACGTGCCGCCCCAAACGGGGCGGCACGCCATTTTTCTATCAGACAACTCGTTGAAGTAAGGCTGCGAAGGCCGCGGGGCCGGGAGGGGTTTCCTAAGGGCACATCCCGCAGCCGCAACGCGGCGAGGACGTGCCCGTGGAAACCCCGCAGGCCCCGCGGCCGGTGGGAGCAACGCTACTTCACGACCAAGATGTCGCAGTCCGTATTGCGTAGCAGGAACGTCGAAATCGAGCCCAGGAGCGCATACTTGATCGAGGACAGGCCGCGGGCGCCGCAGAGCACCAGGTCGGGTTTGACCACGTCGAGCATCTCGTCCTTGAGCGTCTCGCGAATACGGCCGGCGCGAATCATGACCTCGACCTCGGGAATGTCGGGATTGGCCTTGGCCTCCTCGAGCTGCTTGGCGATGGAGTTCTTAAATGCCTCCTCTAGGCCGTTGACCAGATCGACCGGATAGGAACCGGCGCTCTCGAGCGCCGTGGAATCGATAACGTGGCCGATGATTAGCTTGGCGCCGTTGTTCGCGGCGACCTTGATGGCGCGTGCGAGCACAAAATCCTGCTGCTCAGTACCATCGAGTGAAACAAATACCTTGGTGTAGCCCTCGTTCATGGTTTCCTCCTTGGTCTATCGCACGGGCGCGGGGCTCGTGCATCGGGCGGGCGCGGGCGCGTTGGCCGCCGAACACTTTATCTTGTTGCAGTTATACCCAAGGATTTGGGTTTGACCGCTCGCAATTCTGTGAACGGACGAGTTTTTTGGTAAGGGTGGGCGCAGACGCGCCCGAACGGTTGATAATGGGACATCGCCCGCACCGTCCGCAGAACAATATCGGCGGGTGTCTAACGAGGGGGTCCCTTTGGATATCATCGAGCTTCTAAAATCTGCCTTCATGGGCCTGGTCGAGGGCATCACCGAATGGCTGCCTGTTTCGTCGACCGGTCACATGATCTTGGTGGACGAGTTCGTCAAGATGAACGTGAGCGAGACGTTCTGGAATATGTTCCTGGTCGTGATTCAGCTCGGCGCCATTCTGGCCGTCTGTGTGCTGTTCTTCCATGAGCTCAATCCGTTCTCGCCCAGCAAGGGCAAGGAGGGCCGTCGCGACACTTGGGTGCTGTGGGGCAAGATTGTGCTCGGCTGCATTCCCGCCGCGGCGATCGGCCTGCCGCTCAACGACTGGATGGAGGAGCATTTCTACAATGCTCCCGTCGTGGCGCTGGCGCTCATTGTGTACGGCGTGCTGTTTATCGTGATAGAGAACTGGCGCGCGAACAAGCGCGAGGAAATGGCCGTTGCCGGTTCGTTTGGTTCGCGTGCTGTGGTGTCGGGCGGACGTCCCGCCGGTGCGCACTTTGCGGCGCCTGCCGCGGCTACCGCTGAGGATGAGGACGATGACGAGAATCTGGACTTTGGCTCCATCGCCACACTCGAGGACCTGAGCTGGAAGACTGCGCTGGGTATCGGCTGCTTCCAGGTGCTTTCGCTGGTGCCTGGTACGTCTCGCTCCGGTTCTACCATCATCGGCGGCCTGCTTTTGGGCTGCACGCGTTCGGTGGCGTCCAAGTTTACGTTCTTCTTGGCCATTCCCGTCATGTTTGGCGCGAGTGCGCTCAAGCTGGTCAAGTACTTCATCAAGGGCGGCACGTTCGGTGCCAACGAGGTCGCTATCCTGGGCGTGGGCTGCGTTGTGGCCTTTGTGGTTTCGCTCATCGCCATCAAGTGGCTCATGGGCTTCGTCCGCCGTCACGACTTCAAGTGCTTCGGTGTCTACCGCATCATCCTGGGCATCGTGGTGCTTGCGTACTTCTTCGTCTTGGAGCCGATGCTCGGCCTCTAACTTAGTCGACGCTGCGCGGCGGCCGGGGCGACAACTTGTCATTCAAAGGGGGTGGCATGACCAAAAGGTCTATGCTGCCCTCTTTTCATGCCAATTTGTTCGCCCTGGCCGCCGCTCGCTACCGTGGCCATGACATCGGCGGTTCCGTGATTGTCAATAGATTGGTGCAAAGCAACCTGACCCCATTGCGCCAAATCCGCTGGGGCGGGTCTGACGGTGGCGCACGGAGTCGTGGTGTGATTTGCGCCGGTGTCCGCGCGGCTCGGTATACTGGTACGGCTCAAACTATGGCGCTGCCCGCAGGCGCGCCGTCCGTCAGATGAGGAGTCGCCCATGACCCAGCCCCTGCCCTGGGAAAAGAACGCCGCGGTACCCGTGCCGCCCGCGCCGGAACCCGTGCCGCTCGATGCATACACCGCCCCTGCAGCGCCGGAGCCCGAGCTCGTCCCGCTCGACATCTACGACGCTCCCGCGCCGGCGCCCAAGCCCGCCAAGCCGCTCGTCGGCATTGACAGCCTTAATCCCGCCCAGCGCGAGGCGGTCCTGTCCACCGAGGGTCCGTTGCTGGTGCTCGCCGGCGCCGGCTCGGGCAAGACCCGCGTCTTGACCTTCCGCATCGCACATATGCTCGGCGA
>CATWQC010000033.1 GCA_958352845.1 uncultured Collinsella sp. | reverse complement strand
GTCCATCCTCGCAGTATCCGGTTCTCAAGGTGCACGCTTTGCGGCTCATCCGGTTGCACCGGGCCGCGCGGCAAGGAGATATATTGCCAGACCGCGAAGCTCTGTGGGACGTCAATTCCACTCTTCACAAGTCCTACACAACATATTGCTTTCTATAGGTAATAGAAAGACTGGTGCGGATCTTCCGCACGTATCAGATGATGACCCTTTGGTTCAGGAATATATAGAGATCGGTCACCTGTAAGTGTTTATCTACCCGCGCTTTTAGCAATGTAAACCGCGCTTCAGATAAAAAGAGGGAGCGCCGCGCACAACGCGACACTCCCCTAGCGATTCAAGAGAATCTATTAGGCCTCGAGAGCCTTCTTGGCGATGGTAGCCAGCTCGTTGAAGGACTCGATGTCCTCGTAAGCCATCTGAGCCAGGACCTTGCGGTCGAGCTCGATGCCGGCAACCTTCAGGCCGTGCATGAACTGAGAGTAAGAGATGTCGTTCAGGCGAGCAGCAGCGTTGATACGAGTGATCCAAAGAGAACGGATCTCGCGCTTCTTGTTGCGGCGATCACGATACTGATACTGCAGGGAGTGCTGGACCTGCTCTTTAGCATGCTTGTAAGTACGCGAAGCGGCACCGTAGTAACCCTTCGCACGGTGCATAACGGTACGGCGCTTCTTCTTGGCGGCAACAGCGCGCTTAATACGTGCCATGTTCTATCAACTCCTAGACGGTAAAACGAAAAACGGGAACGCGAACTTAGGCGAGACGCGACTTGATGACCTTGCGGTCGGCAGCGGCAATCTCGGTCTCCTGACGGAAGCCACGCTTACGCTTGGTGGACTTCTTGCTCAGGATGTGGCTCTTGAAAGCCTTGGCGCGCATAAGCTTGCCGGTACCAGTCTTGCGGAAACGCTTCTTGGTGCCGCTGTGGGACTTCATCTTAGGCATGAAATACTCCTTAATCGGTTACAGAACACTAGTTACTTAGTATCGCTTGCCGCTTTATCCTCATCGAAGGCGCCCTTAATCGGGGCGAGCAGCATAAGCATGTTACGGCCTTCCATCTTAGGCTTGGACTCGACCGTAGCGTAAGGCTTGAGATCCTCGGCGAGACGCTCGAGAACGTTAAGGCCCTGCTCCGGGTGAGCCATCTCACGGCCGCGGAACATGATGGTGATCTTAACGCGTGCGCCCTTCTTGAGGAAACGCAGAACGTGGCCCTTCTTGGTCTCGTAGTCGCCAACGTCGATCTTGGGTCGGAACTTCATTTCCTTGACCTCGACCTTGGACTGGTTCTTACGAGCAGCCTTGGCCTTCATGGCCTGCTGGTACTTGAACTTACCGTAGTCCATGACCTTGCAGACCGGCGGCTCCGCGTTGGGAGCGATCTCGACCAGGTCGAGACCCTGATCGTCGGCGACGCGCTGGGCATCGCGGATGGCGAACAGGCCGAGCTGAGAGCCATCGACGCCAATCAAACGGCACGAAGATGCAGTAATCTCGTCATTGATGCGGGTGTCATCAGACTTAGCTATTTTCCCTACCTCCATTCATAAAAAAATAACCCGGCGCTTCTCAGCAACCAGGTCGTACACATAGACTTCCTCGATTTGAGGAAGGCAATCTAAGTTGTATGACCAGTCAGCTGCTCATTGGCGCCAAAAGGTGGGAACCCTCGGGTTCCTCTTTAGGGCATTGCGGGAACAACGCCTTGCGAATAATAACACGTACAGCGCGTTATCACATTACGTACACGAAAAAGGGGCCTTGACCCCCTTGAACGCTCGCTTGCATGTATGGTGCCCGAGGCGAGACTCGAAGGGCCTTCGCTTCGCGAAGCCCCGGGCTTCGGACGCGCGGCGCCCTCGCCACGCTCCGCTACAAACAGGCCGCAGGCCTGTTTGCTTAACGCTTCGCGCGCTCACGCGAGTTCGGCACGAAAAAGGGGGCCGCAACCCCCTTGAACGCTCACTTGCATGTATGGTGCCCGAGGCGAGACTCGAACTCGCACGTTGTTGCCAACGGTGGATTTTGAGTCCACTGCGTCTGCCAATTCCGCCACTCGGGCACGTAATGCGTGAGTTAGTTTATCACAGCTTTCTACCGATTAGTCCGAAAATGGAACTTCGAGCATTTCGATGAGTTCGACTGTGCGGAGCATCTCGCGCTGACGGCATCCGCGACCGTCGACCGAAGCCTCACCCATCTGGTTATCGTAAGGGTCCTCGCGCATGCCGTCGAAAGAGGGCTCAAACTCTGCCTGGAATCGATTGTTGGCCACCATACGCCACGGGTCGAGATTGCCAAAGTAGTGACGGCGGCGCCACTCCTCCCCCATCCTGCGAGCAGAAGATCCAAATGACACGTCGGCGTTGAGCCAACCGGTCTGCGGCGTATAGAACTCTGCCCAGTCGTGCGACCCCACCGAATCGGGCGCAACGTACAGGCCGCTCTGCCAACGGGCAGGCACGCCCGCGATACGGCACATGGTGATAAACGTGAGCGCCATAACGCCGCAATCGCCGCGGAGCGAATGCGCGCAGTCATCGGCAATAGATCCCAAAAGCAAGTACGGCGGCTGATAGCGATAGTCGATATGCTGCGTCAGATAATCATAGATAGCACGAGCGCGATCGAGCGGATCCTCGAGTCCGTCAACAACACCGGCCGTCAGCTGCTGCAGATACGGCGTGAATGCAATGTGCGGACGGTCCTCAGAAATATCTTCGGGCAACGGCGCGTCCATACACGGATGCGACGGAAGCGCACCCCCATAAATATCGCGATAAGCTGCATTGATTTGATAGCGATAGGTCACCGAGAATGAGCGATCACTCGAAGAAGACCACGAGGCGGTACGCGCCGAAGCGTTCGCGGGAGCAACAGCACCCTCCGGCATCATATCGAGAACCTCGATATGAGACTGTTGACGACAGGCGGCGGCAACGGGTAGCCAAGCGCGAACGGTCTCCCCCTCTAGAGCGCCGGGGACAGACAAGGACGCCTTAAGCGTAATAACGCGAGTCAATCCGTTTTGCGACTCCATCTCCTTGAGCATCTCGTTGCGCAGTGCTATTCCGTCCGTAGAATCGGGACGCATGCCGGGGACCTCTTTGGGATATACGCGAAGCGAATCGAGGAAGTTGTCGAGAACGAACAGCTCACCATCGATAAAGCGCCAGTCAATACGCTTACGGTCAATCAGATCGTCAAACTGCTCCTCGGTAAACTCAGGCCACTCCTCGCGAATCATCGCAATAGCCCGATCGCGCGACACCGAAAAATGAAGCGGCGTCTCAAGCATGCGATACCGCTCGGCACGAACGCAGGCAGCAAGCGAGGGATCGGGATTCTGCCCCAAAAGACGATCACAAGCCGCAACAGTCTGCGTCAAATATCCGGCATCCTTGAGTCGAAGAATCTCGGGCGGCAGTCCAATATCGAGATGACGAAAGTCATTACAGCAAACATCAACAGAGCAACCAACAGGACCCTCGTCAATAACCTTCCCATCCGAAGGCAGCACATTAATAACAGCCATACCAAAACTCCAAGTCACTAGAACGCTTGAAGCCCATTGTAGCGAGATAAAAAAGAAAGCCCCAATAAAGGAACCCTCAACACCGATAAACGGTACCTATAAAAAATGAATTCAGCCCAGTAACCCTGTAGCGAGTTAACGAAGGAGGCCCCGTTTCCCCGGAGCTGATTCCGTCGCGCGACTTCTAGCGAAGCCAGTAGCCACCTTAATTCAGACTCGTAACCCTGCGGCGTTAAACGAAGGAAGCCCCGTCTCCCGGAACTGTTTCCTTGGCGCGACTTCTGGCGAAGCCAGGTGAGCGCAAAGGAAACAGCGTAGGGAGACGGGGCTTCCGGTGGGAAGTTTAGCGACGCTTACGCCTTGTTGACGGAGCCAAACTCCTCCATGAGCTCCTTGGTGCGGGCAACGATGTTGTCGCGACCAGGCTTGAGGAGCTTGCGGGGGTCAAAGCCCTTGCCCTGCTGATCCTTGCCAGCCTCGATGTACTCGCGAACGCCCTTGGCAAAGACGAGCTGCAGATCGGTGTTGACGTTGATCTTGGAGATACCCAGGGAGATGGCCTTCTTGATCTGATCCTCGGGGATGCCGGTGCCACCGTGCAGGACGAGGGGCAGGTCGCCGGTCTGAGCCTTGATCTCGCCCAGGCGCTCGAAGGAAAGGCCAGCCCAGTCGGCAGGGTACACGCCGTGGATGTTGCCGATACCGCAGGCGAGGAAGTCGACGCCCAGGTCAGCAATCTGCTTGCACTCAGCAGGATCAGCGAGCTCGCCGCTGGAGGTCACGCCGTCCTCGGTGCCGCCGATGCCGCCGACCTCGGCCTCGATGGACATACCCTTGGAGTGGGCAAGCTCAACGAGCTCCTTGGTGCGGTCGAGGTTAAGCTGGAAGGTCTCCTCGTGAGAGCCGTCATACATGATGGACGTGAAGCCGGCCTCGATGCACTTGAAGCAGTCCTCGTAAGAACCGTGATCGAGGTGAAGGGCGACGGGAACGGTAACGCCCGTGGCCTCGACGGCAGCCTTGACCATGTCGGCGCAGACCTTGAAACCGCCCATCCACTTAGCGGCACCAGCGGTGCACTGAAGGATCAGCGGAGACTTGGCCTCCTCGGCGGCCTGGAGAATAGCCAGGGTCCACTCGAGGTTGTTGGTGTTGAAGGCACCGAGAGCGTACTTGCCGGCCTCGGCCTTCTTGAGCATGTCTGCTGCGTTGACGAGCATAAAAGAAACCTCCTGTAAGGTTGCTCCGATAACGCCTGAGATTTTACCACGACATACCCGAGCATAAACGTTCGTTTGTTCACGAATACCATCCGATTGGACAAATTTTGACCGTTTGCCCCACAGAATCGACCCACTGGGGAAAATAGCTTGACGATTGAGCGGTCTTCGTGGTTCGAAAGACGGCTTCGAGCCTACATCTGCATAAACGGATTCTGCATAAGTTCGCGCGCCATCGTGGTCGAATCGCCATGGCCCGTCAAGCAAACGGTATCGGGCGGAAGCGTCTTGGCAAGTTTGGAGAGCGAGCGCATAATCGCCGCCTCGTCACCGCCGGAAAGATCGGTACGACCGTGGCTGCCCGGGAAAAGCGTGTCGCCCACAAAGGCGATGTTCCCCTGCTCGGTCGCGGCGAACAGGACGATGCCGCCCGGCGTATGCCCCGGCGTCTCGATCACCTGCAGGCAGATATCGCCCAATTCAATCGTATCGCCCTCGGCAAGCAGCCGCGTCGGCTCGCCCGGATCGGGCGTCTCAATACCCCACATGGCGCGCTGCTCCTCGATATTCGCGCGAGGTACCGTCACGTCCTTAGCGCACAACTCATATAGTGCGCCGTCACCAACGACAGATCGAACCCCGGCGACCCCGCCAACATGGTCGGCATGACCGTGCGTGCAGACAGAGCCGAGTACGCGAACCTCGGGATGCGCGGTGCGGATATGCTCCACAAGACGCTCGCCCTCCCACGCCGGATCGACGATTAAGCACTCGTCATTCGAAATCACGGCGTAACTGTTGGTCTGAATCGGGCCGTTGACGAGCACCTCAATCGAAGCCGCGCCTCGGGGTGTCAGGTCCAAAGTCATACCGTCCATGCGCATGCCCTCCTTCTAAAATACGTTTGAGGCACCAAACGATGCCTCAAACGTAACCAATATCTATGATGCTGAGAGGCTCTCGCACCTACACACGGCGCTTGAGCTGAGCTCCGCCTTCGCCGGGCATAAGACGGCGCGCGTCGTAGACCGAATCGACACTGCTGATGGAAGCCAGCAGCGGATCCAGACCACTCGCGTCCGAGATCTCGACCATAAAGCGCAGGGTTGCAATACCCTCGCGGTTGGTCGACGTGGCGGCAGAAAGGATATTGCCGCCCGCATCGCCAATGGCGATGGTGACATCCTTGAGCAGGCCCATGCGGTCCAGGCACTCGACCACGATCTCGACCTGAAAGAGGGTGTCGGCAGCGCCGTCCCACTCCACTTCGATCATGCGCTCGGGATGTTCCATAAGACCCTTGACGTTGGGGCAGTTGGCGCGATGCACCGAGACGCCGCGACCGCGCGTGATGAAGCCGACAATGTCGTCGCCCGTCACGGGGTTGCAGCAATGAGCCAGACGGACCAGCAGGCCGCTGTTGCTCTCGCCCTTGACGATAATGCCGTTGCTGGCGCTCTTGCCGCGCTTTTGCGGCTTGCGGTTGGAGCCGCGCGCAGGCTGCTTGACGACCTCGGCAATGGCTTCGGTCTTGGTGAGCTGCTCCTCGGGCTTGGGGTCCAAGATTTGCTCGACCCTGTTACCCACAGCGCGCGGGGCAACCTTGCCGGCGCCGACGGCGGCAAACAGGTCCTCAATCTGCTTGTAGTTAAACTGCTCCGCCACGGCGTTGAGCGCACGCGTGGATCGCGGCGTAGAGATGCCATACCCGCGCTTGCGCAGGTCCTTGGCCAGTATATCGCGGCCGGCAGCAGCGTCATCGTCTTTGGTCGCGGCGGCGAAGTAACGGCGGATCTTTGACTTGGCGGAAGGTGTCTTAACGATCTTGAGCCAATCACGCGACGGCTTGGAGCTCTTGTTGGTCAGGATTTCAACGCGGTCGCCCGTCTTGATCTCGTGCGTGAGCGGGGCCACCGCACCGTTGATCTTAGCGCCGACGCAGTGGTTTCCCACCTCGGTATGAACGGCGTAGGCAAAGTCGAGCGGCGTGGAGCCGGCACGAAGCGCCATGACCTCGCCCTTGGGCGTAAAGACAAAAATCTCCTGGTCAAACAAGTCGACCTTCAGCGAGTGCAGGTATTCCTTGGCATCGGTGATCTCGTCAGACGCCGCCCAGTCGAGTGAGTGCTTGAGCCAGTTAATCTGGTCGTCCAGACGCTGGGCATCATTGGTCTTAGACGCAGACGATCCGCCTGACTTCTTATAGAGCCAGTGGGCGGCAATGCCGTACTCGGCCTGCTCATGCATCTCATAGGTTCGAATCTGAATCTCGAGCGGGCGGGCCGTGGGGCCGATAACCGTCGTATGGAGCGACTGGTAGTTATTGACCTTGGGCATGGCGATATAGTCTTTAAAGCGACCGGGCATGGGGTGCCACAGCGTATGCACCGCGCCGAGCGTGGAGTAGCAATCGCGCACCGAATGCGTGATGACGCGCAGTGCCACCAGGTCGTAGATCTCGGAGAATTCCTTGCCCTTGCGCTTCATCTTTTGGTAGATGGACCAATAGTGCTTGGAGCGGCCGTTGATCTGGAAGCCCTCCAGGCCAATGCGGTTGAGTTCATCGGTGAGTGTTTTGATAGTCTCGGCCAGATAGCGCTCGCGAACCTCGCGCGACTCAGCCACCATGCGCGCGATGCGCTGGTAGGCATCGGGCTCCAGGTAGAAGAAGGACAGGTCCTCGAGCTCCCACTTGATAGAGCTCATGCCCAGACGGTCGGCCAGGGGCGCATACACGTCCATGGTCTCGCGAGCCTTAAACAGGCGACGGTCCTCGCGCAGGGCTGCAAGGGTGCGCATGTTATGCAGGCGGTCGGCAAGCTTAACGATAATGACGCGGATGTCCTTGGACATAGCGAGGAACATCTTGCGCAGCGTAAGCGCCTGCTTCTCGTCCATGCTATCGACTTCGATGTTGGTAAGCTTGGTCACGCCATCGACGAGCTCGGCCACCGTATCGCCAAACAGGCTTGACACATCGGCAAGCGAGGTCTCGGTATCCTCGACGGTATCGTGCAGCAGCGCGGCGCACACCACATCGCAGTCCATCTTGAGATCGGCCAAAATGATGGCCACCTCGACGGGATGGTTAATGTACATCTCGCCCGAGCGGCGCTTTTGGTTGCAGTGCTTCTCGGCAGCAAAGCAATAGGCCTGTTCCACCTTAGAGAAGTCGTCCTCATTCATATATTTGAGGCACAGGCGCTCCAGCTTGTCGTAGCTGTCCGCCATAATCTCGGGCGGCAGCTCATCGGCATGCTTATAGTGCTCCATCTCCGAAAAAGGCTGGAGGGTAGAATCATGGGCGGTACGGGCTGCGGCATCCATCGAGGTCCCCTTCCCCTAGGCCCGCGGTACGATCGGGCGGTTAACTTTGGCTAGCATATCAGAAGCGCACGAATCGAGCGCCCAACTCCGGAAAGCCGAGAACTCCATGCGCGAGCGCAAGCCCTCCAAATAGCGAATTGACCTGCTCAATTGCACGCGGCCGGGGTTTTCGGCCATCGCGATGCGACGGGTGTCGTCAAACCCCGAAACGCGACAAAAACCAAGCTCTTCGAAGATTCCCAAGCCGCTTTCCACCGAGCGCTCGTCGACCGGCGTGCGAGCATCGATGGCAAGGCACATCTGCGCGATGTCGATATCGCTCGCGCTAAAGGAATCGTCCCCGGTCTTGCCGCGGTTGGAGCGCCACATGGTCTGCAGCGCGCGATAGAGCGTGACGAGCTCGTCGCGCTCGGGCGCATAGCAGTCGAGCAGGCGCTCGTTAATACGGGCGTCACGCGACGAATAGAGTAGATGGATCACGGCGGGTTGGCCATCGCGACCGGCGCGGCCGCTCATCTGGTTAAACTCAATGCCGCCAAACGGCATGTGATAGAGCACGACATGGCGAATATCGGGAAGGTTGACGCCCTCGCCAAAGGCGGATGTCGAGACGATGCAGCTGAGGCTGCCGTCTCGAAACGCCTCCTCTACGCGATGGCGGTCGGTGCGCGTAAGGCCAGCGTTATAGAACGCGATACGGGTCGCACAGTCGGGAACGCGTTTGCGTAGTGTCTTGGCGAGCGCCACGGACTGGTCGCGCGAATTGACGTAGATGACGGTCTTTTCCCCCGTCGCCACGATCGACACCAAACGGTTCTCGCGGCTCGCAAGATCTCGGTCGTCCTCGAGCTGCAGGTTCTCGCGCACCGTCTCGTCGACCACCGTGTGAGTGATCGGAAGCGTGCGGGCAAGCTCGGCCACGACCGGAGCCGTCGCGGTGGCCGTCGCGGCCATAACGACCGGGTCGCCCAGGGCTTTGAGGATATCGGGCATGTCGAGATAGGCGCTGCGGTCGCCGCCCTTGGCAAGGCCAGCGTGGTGCGCCTCATCGATAACGACAAAACCGATGCGCCCCGAACGCGCAAAGCGGTCGCGGTGAATGGACAGGAACTCGGGCGTCGTGAGCACGATGCCGGTACGGCCCGAAGCCAAGCCGGCAAACACGTCATCGCGCGCCGCCTCCACGGTCTCGCCGGTCAACACGCCGACGCCAATGCCGAGCGCGGCCATCGTCGACGAGAGGTGATAGGCCTGGTCGGCAACGAGCGCGCGCAGCGGATAGACAAAGATGCTCGCACGCCCGCGAAGAACCGCCTCGCGCGCGGCATGCACATGGAAGATGAGCGACTTGCCGCGCCCCGTTCCCATAACGGCCAGAACACTTTGGTGATCGGCCAGGGCATCGAGCGCCTCGACCTGCGCGCGGTGCGGCTGGTTCGAGCCTATAAAGCTATGGATAAGCGAGCGCGTCAGCTCGGTATAAGAAAGCTGGGCGAGTGTCTCGCGCTTACGCGACTCCAGGCGCAGGCCGGAATCCGCCGGCTGCACGCCACGACGAAGCTCGCATGCCGGATCGTCGACGCTGAGCAGCGTGGTATCGCGGACCAGAACATCCTTGATCATGAGCTTGGGCTTCACACGCCCCTGCCAATGCTCGGCAACGGCCTCGAACACCAAGTCGACAGCGCTATCGCAGTTGATGAGCTTATCGATTTGCGGCACGCGGAACATGATGGCCGGCACGCTCGCGGCTCCATCGGTCGCCACAAAGCGCATGTGCTCGCCGGTTTTGCCCACCACGGCGCGATCGCACATCGTCACGCCCTCGGCGGCCAGCAGCGGCACCTTGTTGCCCTGGCCAAACGGCTCAAGACGGGAAATCTGCTCTATAGTCTCGATATTCAGCTCGGAAAGGTCGACCGTGGCGGCAACCTCGTCGATGTCTTCAAAGTCCTCAGCGGGAATCTCCGATAGCACGGCGGAAAGGCGACGACGGAATTCATCGAGCTTGGATGCCTCGATGGTCACACCCACCGCACCGGCATGTCCGCCGCGACGAATCAGCAGGTCGGAACAGCGCTCGACGGCGTCAAACAGGTTAACTTTGCCCACCGAGCGACCAGAGCCGCGCGCGATACCGTCCTCGATCGAGAACAGCAGCGCCGGCACGTGATAGCGGTTGGTCAGACGGCTTGCCACGATGCCCTTGACGCCCTCGTGCCAGCCTTCGCCGCCCACAACGATCGCGCGCCCGCCGTCATAGGTCTCCTCGACCTTTGCCATGGCATCGCGCGTGAGCTCCGCCTCGATCTCACGGCGCTGGCGGTTGATTTCCTCGAGCTCAGCCGCCAGCGCGCTTGCTTCGATGGGATTGCGGGCAAGCAGCAGGTCGAGCGCCAGCTTGGGATCGGCCATGCGGCCGGCAGCGTTTAAGCGGGGAATGAGCGAGAATGACAGGCCATCCGCCGTAATGCTCGAAAGGTCCGCCTTGGCAAGCGCGGCAAGCGCGATATAGCCGGGGCGAGCGGTTACGCGCATCTGCTGGATGCCCTCGGCAACCAGCGCGCGGTTCTCGGGCGTGAGCGGCATCATGTCGGACACGGTGCCCAGCGCCGCGACCTCGATTAGCGAACGCCAATACGACGGCTTGCCCAGGCGCTCACCCAGGACTTGCACCAGCTTGAGCGCCACACCAGCACCGGCAAGCTCGCGCGAGGGGCCCTCGTCCTCGAGCTTGGGGTCGGTCAGGGGCACACCCTGCGGCACCTGGTCGGAGGGCTCGTGATGGTCCGTGACCACCAAATCGATCCCCAGGTCCTCCAAATAGGAAACCTCTTCCTTGGCGGCAATGCCGTTATCGACGGTCACGATCAGCTGGGGGCGAGCGAGCTCGTTAATGCGATCGAGTGCCGCGCGCGAAAGACCGTAGCCCTCATCAAAGCGATGCGGAATAAACGGCGTGACATCGGCGCCAAACGTGCGCAGCGCCTCGGTCAACAGGCAGGTCGACGTAATACCGTCAACGTCAAAATCGCCAAAGACTGCAATGTGCTCGTGGTTGCGAATAGCACGCTCGACGCGGTCGGCAACGACCGACATGCCCGGGATAATGAGTGGGTCGGCCCAGTCGCGATCAAGCGAAGGCGTCAAAAACAATTGGCCCTCTTTGATGGAGTCAATGCCGTGCGCGACCATAATGCGCGCCACCAGCCCGGGAATGCCCAGACCAGCCGAAAGTTCCTTTTCGAGCTCGGGGTTTTGCTGAGCGACCGCCCAGCGATGCGTCGTCTTAAGCGATGACATAGGCACCCACCCCTGATAGGGGCAGGTCGCCGCGATACCTCTCACGGTTCATAGCGATGAGTCCTCTGTGTGTGCCCGCTTCGGCAGGCAGATCTGTTGAACGGATTTATTATACCGTGCAGCGCGGACGCAAAACGCCGCGGTGCGCCGCGGTTTCGGCAAACGATGGCGGTAATGGCCTCGAAATAAGGAATCAGGGTTCGATAACGCCAGACCAGCAATTCTAGGCGCTATCGGTGCCGTTTCGCGCGGGTTCGGGCGGGTCGCTCGGGCTGGAAAGGTTGCAAATCGGTTGCCCGCCCGAGGGCGTAGAGAACGCGTCATCGAGACGGAGGGCAACCTCGCGGCGAGCATCATGCATCAGGTGTCCATATACATTAAGGGTCAAGCTCACGTCACGGTGTCCTAGACGGTTAGCAATAGACAAGACATTCACCCCAAGGGCGATGAGCAGGGCAACATGGCTGTGCCGCAGACCGTGGGGGCGTATCCGATGAACGCCAGCCATAGGCGCATGGCGGTCGATGATACGCCCAATGGTATCCCTAGCGAACGGGTCACCGTTCCAGCTAAGGACAAAATCCGTCACAACGTTACGGCGCTGCACGCCGCGCCAGCGTTCGAGATATTCAAGCGTGAGCGCATCGAGGGCTATCGCACGCCTGCCCGCCTTGGTCTTGGGGGGCGTTAGTTTCCATTCGCGAACATTACGGTAATACATCGAGCAGTCCACCGACAGGACACCCGAGCCAAAGTCGACAGCAGACCATTTCAGGGCTTGGGCTTCACCCAACCGAAGCCCCGTCATGTAGAGCAGCCAAAGGCACGTGAAGCCATAAAGCCCGTAATACTCGGACGTGTCGAAGGTAGCAATTACACGCTCGAACTCGTCCCGCGTCCAGAAATCAACCTCACGGTGCCGTTTCGGGATATTGCCGACCTGCCGCGCGGGGTTGCGCTGCAAAAGCCCCAACTGCACCGCCATATCGAGAACCATAGCGAAGTGACCGAACACGAGACGCGCGTAGGAGGGCGCGTGACCCTCCAAAAGCCCGTTCTGCCACCGCTTCACCATCGGCGGGGTAATATCCCGCAGCCGCAGGCGATCGAAAGCGCCGAAATGCTTTCGGGCTATCGAGCAGCGGGCATAGAAAGTGCTTTCACGGACGCGCCCCCTATAGTCAGGCTCCCAATAGGAGCGGTAGAACTCACCGAATGACATGGGGAATTGCCGCGTACGGCGGTCTTGGAGAAGTCAGCCATATACGCATCGTAGGCGGCTTTCGCGTCCTTCTGGGTCTTGTAGCCGCGCCCCCAATGGCGTACGCGCTTGCCCTCCGCATCGGTGCCGAGGTTAGCCACGAAATACCACGAGCCGTTACGTTTGTCGCGGTATACGTTACTGGTCTTTGGCATCATGCGCCCCCACGGGGTAAACGCCGATTATCTCGGCAACAGCGGACGCGGGGACGCGCCCGACCTTGCGGGAGCCGTAGAACCCGAAACCCTTGGAAACCATCAGCCTTTTAGCATCACGGATAATCTCCGCAGACTTGGACGCGCTGAAACCCAGCGCCTGAACATCAGCCTTATCGACCATCGCGCATGTTGCCATTGCCAACACACTCCTTACCTAGTTGCTTGCATATCTTGGTGTAGCGAACCGTGCGAGGGGCGTAGCCGCCCGCATCGCCGAAGTTCGGCACCTGCTGGTCATACTCTTTCGTATAAGACACATCGAAACCCTCGAAAGAGAGCCGCCCAAGACTCGTGAAGCGTTCCTCTATGGGCTGTATCAGGTTCTGCGAGCGGAAGAACTTCTTCTGCTTGTAGGAACCCTCGTCAACGTCCTTGCTGAAATACTTGGAGATATAGCGCCCGACGTTTTGGCGTTGGTCGACGTCGACCCGATTTATCTTGACGAAACCGTGACCCCATATCTCACGCAGGTCTTTAGCCTTGATATACGGGAACCTGAACAGAACCACGTGGTAGTGGATAGCGCCGCGCTTCTGGGCTTCCCATACCGCAAGATAGCGCACCTGCATAACATCGGACTTATAGACGCGCCTGTTCAAACGCCTAACGAACTTGGAGAACTCGCGGTTGCAATACTTAATATCGGTTACATTATCGGCGAACGTGAGCGTGAGGAACTTCGTAGCATCATCGAAATTGCAGTCGATAAGGCGGGCTATCTCCCAACGGACGGCGCTGTAGTGCTTCTGCCGCCGTCTCGCGGCATCGTAGTAAGCTGCCGCATCGGGCTTGCGCCCGCGTTCGCTTTCATCTTCCGAATCATCATCGCGGCGGTTCTCGGGATACATGCGCCCAGCGGGCGCGGAATACTCCCAAACCTCAATCGTCGTGGGTGTCTCGATGGTCTTGCACCATTCTAGCTGCACTGGTACATACCACCTTCGGCACATCCGCGGAAAACTGGTTCCAACCAGCGGGAACCGCCCAAATAGGGCGAACTTCCGCGGAAAGATGATGTCCTATAAATTAAATCAAGTATGCCGCCGTGCGCCCGCTCGGGGCGGGGGGTCGCTCCGCTCGGCTGGGCGCTCCGCGCCCGCCGCCCCCTTTCCCGCCCCGAGCGTTCGCCCAGCGGCAGGGGCTTTACTTCCTAATCCGTCACACTTTCGGCGCTTTCTTCCTTCTCGGCGTTGTCCGCAGATACCCCGTTACGGCGTTGAGCGGCGATATAAAGCCGTTTCAGCTCTTTCGGGTAGTCGACCTTCGAGTAGTCCGCAAACGGGGCTTTGAAAGGCCTTGGAGCGTCCCAGCCGTCAAGCATGATATAACCCGTGCCGCGTTCCTCGATGGGCAGGAAGTCGAAAGAGCCGCCGAAGGTCATACGATAGCCCTCGTCCGAGAGGGAACCCAGGGACACGCGAGCGCCCAAGTTGTCGCGTATGTCGGTCGATATGGTATCGGCGCGGGGCTGCTGCATGGCGAGGATAACGAACACGTTGGCGGCGCGGGCTTTCAGCACCAGTTGGGTCAGGTTGTCCCAGACCTCGGTAAAGGTCTTTTTGTCAGCCGCAGCCTTGAACGCCGCCACCTCGTCAAATATCAGGAACACGGGGTTAAGCCCGTAGGTAAAGGCGTTGGCACCGAAACGGAAACGCTCGGGGTCGTTCATGTACGCGTATCGCCTGTCCATTTCCTCGCGGCAAAGTCGAACGACCTTGGCAATCTGGGCGGGGGAAACGCCAACGCGGTCGGAGCCTATGACATGCGAGAGCGAAGCCAGCTCGGCGTTCTTGGGGTCGCAGATATACACCTCACCCGCGAAGCCGCGTGAGTTGCCCAGACGCAAAAACTCGGCTAGTAGGTAATAGATGAAAGTGCTCTTACCGCCGCCAGTCCCGCCAGCTATGAGCATATGGGGCAGGTGGGCGAAGTTCCACGACAGCTCACCAGTGAGCGGTATCGCATCGAGCCGACCCGTAGGCTCGGAGGACAGCAGGCGGGGAACAGCCTGCAAGCGCACATCATCGCGCAGACGGAAAACGTAGTCGGTAGCGCCAACGCCAGCCGACTTGGAATCGAGCGGGCGACCTATCACGGAGCAAAGCCCCATGTCCTCAAGTTTGGAAAGTTTGGAGGTATAGCCGTTGCCATCGTCAAAGGCTCGGACGGTCAGCATATTGCCACTCACGAGGACGCAGAGACGGAGCGAGGAATCTATACGCTCGCGCTTGGTGCCGTTCGACAACGTGTCCTCATGCGAGACGTAGAGCTTGTTCGCATAAAGGAACCGCTCCAAGTTGCGGACGGTCGAGCCGCAGGGCACGAAGCGGGAGCCGAACAGCGCCACATACAGGACGAGCCAGAGCGAGAGCGCCAGCAGCGCCACGGCGGGAAGCAGTAGCGGCAGGGTGAAAAGCGAGCGCTCGCAGAGCATGAGCAGGTTAAAGCCGAGGACAAATGACAGCCCAGCCGAGAAGAGGACGAAAACGACCTTGAACGAACCCGAGGGCGCGGGCGAGGTCAGGGAAACGTCAACGCCCTTCCTAAGCAACTCGGAGTCACGTACATCGAGACGCTTTCGGGCTTTCTCGAACACAGGCAGGGAACGGAGAGAATCAGAGAGCATGGGAGAGAACCCCCTTACGAGAGAAAACGGAACGGGAGCCGTCAGAGTTCACGGCGGTCACGGAGACGGAGAGCGTAGCGGCATCGGGCGAGGGCGGCACCACCTCAAAGCAAGTCCAGAGGGCAGCGGTAGAGCCGTCATAGCCGACCTCGGCACCGTGACCGACAAACGACCCCAGAACGGAACGGGAGCCGAGCGAAACCGAGTTGACGGTGAGCGTGGCGGCATCGGGCGAGGTCAGGACGGCAAAGAGCAGGGCGGGGGTATTGCCGTCAGAGGTGACTAGGCGCAGCGAAAGCATAGAGCCGTCTAGGAGGTCGAACCTATCGAACTCCTTGGCATTGAGCGGGACGGCGGCGCTACCCCGAAGATACGGGGTGCAGCACTCGAAGGGCGGCAGGGCTGGGGGGACGGCGGCGGCGATACGGGCAGTCTCGAAAACGAGCCAGCCTAGGACGAGGGCGTACAGCACCGCCACCGAAACGAAGAACACGCGCAGGGGCTTGGGCATCATGCGCCCCCTAGTATCCGAACGGGTTGGGGTTGCCCGAAGCAGCCGACAGCACCCAAATGACGGCGGCGAGAATGAGAACGAGGACGAAAGCACCGAGGTCGCGGACGAGAGCGGGGTGACGGTAACGGAAGTCAGCAAACGAATCGGCGTTAAAACGGGCTTTGGCTATTATTCCTCGAAGGACTCGAATAAAATAAGGCACGACGGCCTCCTATCGTAATCGGTTCTGTTGTATGAAAGAGAGCCGCCCCGCGTCTCGGGATTGGCGTTTTGGGACGCAGGGCGGCGGCTGGAATCGGCTGCGGTCAGGAGGTCGCTATTCCTTGACGCGCGGCTGGTTCACGAGACGAATACCAGTGGCTTTCGCACTGTAGGCAATGCGTTTCGTCGCGCTGGAAACGTACGGACGCACGACAAGCCCGCTGAACTGTACTTCGCACATGTCGGGTATTTCCGCGCCGTTCTCGGTATCAAAGAGAAGCGAAGTCGAACCCTCAATAGTCACGGTAATGGGGCAATAAGCGTTCTTAGCATCAACGACAGAATACTTTACGCCGTTAGGGGTGTTGCCGCGCTCACCGTCAACATAAGGGTATGAGAGCTTGTTCTCGGCGAGATACCACTTTGCGCCCGACACATCGGAGGGATAAGTAGCCATGATTGATAGTCCTTTCTACTGGTTCTGGTTGGGCTTGGAGGTCGTGAAACTGTAGGCAATCTCACCGTTGAAGGTATTCGAGTTGCGCACATCGCCCTTAATGCGGTACGCGTCCTTGGCGGTCGTTCCGACAACGCGGGCGCTACCGTCCTCGGCATCCTGCATGGTCGAAACCTCGTCCGCAGTCCAGACTTTCTTCCCCTGTGTGACGGTGGCGGTCAGGTTGCCGGGGTTGCGAGAAGCATCGCCAACGGGCTTGCTCGAAAGGTCGGTGTCCGTATTGTCGTTAATGGCGTTGACAAAGCCCGCGTGGGTGGCTGTGGCGGTCACGGTATCGCCCGTGCGGATAACGCCAGCCACGTTAACGTCATACTCGCCCGACTGGTCGAAATGCCCCGCGTCAACGTTCGAATACTCGATTCCCGTAGGGATGGTGACCGTAAATTTGCCATTGTCGTGTTTACCGCCTTGGAGTGGGAAGGATAAACTGGACTTTCTTTTAAGGATCCTCAAGCGTATTGC
>CATWQC010000032.1 GCA_958352845.1 uncultured Collinsella sp. | reverse complement strand
CTGGCGGTCTATCTATTGTTTTCGGTTGCTTGCTTCTTTACCGTACATGAGCATTTAAGCACGGGTGATATTGTGCTTGATTTTTTCTCAGGCTCAGCATCGACCGCCCATGCCATGTTCCTGCAGGAGCTCGGAAAAGATGATCGCTATCAGTTTATCCTTGTCCAGCTTCCAGAGCCTTGTGACCCGAAACGCGACGCCTACAAGGACGGGTATGAGACTCTCTGCGACATAGGCGAAGGACGCATTCGCCGCGCAGGCGACAAAATCAAAACCGAGCTCGAGGAATCCAACCGTCAACTCAAGCTTGGCGAGGGACCCAAGCAGCTTCCCGACATCGGCTTCCGTGTGTTCGAGCTCGATGAGTCCGGCATTGAGAAGCCCGAGCCCGGTCAGCTCCTCTTCGACGTGGTCAAGCCCGATCGCTCCGATATGGATATCGTCTTCGAGATGATGCTCAAATGGGGCCTCGAGCTCACGCTGCCCGTCGAGAAGTCTGAAGCCGCGGGCTATCCCATCTGGTCCGTCGCTTGCGACGAGCTCGTCTGCTGCATGTCCCGAGGCCTCACCATTGAGGCGCTCGAGGCCATCGCCGACATGGAGCCCAGGCGCGTTCTCATCCTCGATTCCGTCCTCGACGACACCCTCAAGCTCAACGCCGTGCAGATCTTCAAGCACGCCGGCGAGCGCATGGGCTGTGAGATCGAATTGAGGACGGTCTAGCATGGCGGCGCTCGAGTTCAAGTTCTCATCCGACCAGCAGCACCAGCTGGAGGCCATCGAAGCAACCTGCGACCTGTTCCGCGGACAACAATTTATTGGCAGCGTATTCTCCGCCGATTCCGGCCGCAAAGGCCAGACGGCAATCGGCGAGCTCATGGTCGGCCACGGCAACGAGCTTCGCGTGGCGCCGGGCCAGCTCCTCGACAACCTGCACGCCGTGCAGGAGGAGGGCTGCCTCCCGGCAACCGACGTCCTCACCGATGGGCGCCTGCGAGACTTCACCGTCGAGATGGAGACCGGCACCGGCAAGACCTACGTCTACATCCGCTCCATCTACGAGCTAAACCGCCGCTACGGCATCACCAAGTTCGTTATCGTCGTGCCGAGCGTGGCCATCCGCGAGGGCGTCCTCAAGAGCCTCCAGACCACCCGCAGGCACTTCGAGACGCTCTACGACCGCACGCCGCTCGACTACTTCGTGTACGACTCGAAGGACATGGGGCCGGTGGGTAACTTCGCCACGTCGAGCTCCATCCAGGTCATGGTCATCAACATCGACGCGTTCAACAAGGGCCTCGAGAAGGATGGCACCGCGAAGGAGGGCAACCTCTTCCACCGTCCCAGCGAGAAGCTCACCGGCGGCTTCAGCCCTCGCGAGCTCGTGAGCGCCTGCAAGCCCGTCGTCATCATCGACGAGCCCCAGAGCGTCGACAACACCAAGCAGGCCAAGGCCGCCATCAAGAGCCTGAACCCGCTGTTCGTGCTGCGCTACTCGGCCACGCACAAGCAGGCCTACAACATGATCTACCGCCTCACGCCGGTCGACGCCTTCGAGCGCCACCTGGTGAAGGGCATCTGCGTGGACTCGATCAAGGCCGAGGCGAACCTCAACGGCGCGTACGTGAGGCTCGAGTCCGTCAAGTCCGACCCGTTCTCCGCCAAGGTGTCCATCGACGTGCGCCAGGCCGACGGCACGCAGAAGCGCAAGGCCGTCACGGTGAAGACCGGCAACGACCTCTACCAGAAGAGCGGCGAGAACAGCGACTACGAGAGCGGCTGGGTGGTCAACAACATCGGCGCCGCAGTGGGCGACGAGTTCATAGAGTTCCAGAACGGCGAGGTGCTCGAGCTCGGCGAGGCGCTGGGCGACGTCAACGAGGAGGTCGTCAAGCGCGCGCAGATCCGCCGCACCATCGAGGACCACCTGGCCCGCCAGTTCGAGCTGTGGCCGCGCGGCGTGAAGGTGCTCTCGCTCTTCTTCATCGACCGCGTCGACCGATACCGCGTCTACGAGCCCGAAGTCCACGGCGGCCTGTACGCCCTGATGTTTGAGGAGGAGTACGCAGGTGCCCTGAACTCGAAGGCGCCTCGTCGCATCGCAAAGGCGGCGGGGATCGGCAAGGGCACGTGGCTCGAGTGCTACGAAGCCGTCGGCGCCCCGCTGGTGCGCGACCCCCACGCCGTGCACCAGGGATACTTCGCCAAGGACAAGAAGGGCAAGTTCAAGGACTCCAAGGGAGCCGCCGGCACCGCCGACGACGCCGGGGCCTTCGAGCTCATCATGCAGAAGAAGGAGACGCTCATCTCCTTCCCGGACGGCAAGGACGCGGACAAGGACGTCTCTTTCGTCTTCAGCCACTCCGCGCTCAAGGAGGGCTGGAACAACCCCAACGTGTTCCAGATCTGCACGCTCGTCGAGACAAAGGACAACCTGACCAAGCGCCAGAAGATCGGCCGCGGTCTGCGCCTGTGCGTGAACCAGGATGGCGAGCGCCTGTACGACCCAGAGGCGAACGTGCTCACCGTCATCGCGAACGAGAGCTACGACGACTTCGCCAACGGCCTGCAGAAGGAGCTTGAGGCTGAGGACTTCAAGTTCGGCGTCATCACTCCGGAGAGCTTCACGAAGGTCACGGTCAAGGGCGATGATGGCGTCGAGGAGCGCCTGGGCTACGAGAAGTCCAAGCAGGTCTACGACCACCTCGTCGCGACCGGCATGGTCGACGACAAGGGCGCGGTGACGCCCGAGCTGAAGGCGGCCGCCGAGGAGGGCAAGGTCGAGCTCCCCGCCGAGCTCGAGCCTGCCAAGGAGCAGGTCGAGGCGATCATCATCCACAAGTCCCAGAGGGTCCAGATCCGTGACAAGGCCAAGGAGGTCTCGGTCGAGCTGCAGAAGGACGTCACGCTCGACCCTGCGTTCCAGGCCCTGTGGGACCGCATCCGCCAGCGCACGCGCTTCCAGGTCGAGGTCGACTCCGGCAAGCTCATCGAACATGCCATCGAAGCTGTCGACGGCATGCTCGCCGTGCGCCCGCCCCAGGTGACGAGCGAGCGTGCCTCGCTGGGCATCGACGACGCGGGCGTGAGCGCCGAGGGCACGGGCACCTCCGTGGTGTCCGTTTCGGGAAAGGTGAAATACGACCTTCCCGACCCGATCGCAGAGCTGCAGGACGCCGTCGGGCTCACCCGCGGCACCATCAAGGCGATCCTCGAGGGCTGCAGCCGCCTCGACGAGTTCGAGATCGACCCCGCGACCTTCCTCGCGCAGGTCGGCGACAAGATCAACCGCGTGAAGAACGACCTCATCGCCCAGGGCATCAAGTACGTGCGCCTTCCCGAGGACGAGTGGTACACCATGCGCGACCTCGAGCTTGACGACTACACGGCCTACCTTGGGCAGAACGCGTGGAAGCCGGACATGACGAGCAAGAGCCTGTACAACTACGTGGTCTACGACTCGGCGGGGGTCGAGCGCTCCTTTGCCGAGGCTCTAGACAAGCAGGAGGAGGTTCTCGTGTTCGCGAAATTGCCCTCGGCGTTCAAGATCGACACGCCGCTCGGCAGTTACAACCCCGACTGGGCGTACGTCGAGGAGGCCGACGGCGAGCGCCGCGTGTACTTCGTGACCGAGACCAAGGGCGGCAAGAACGGCGAGCCCGCCCTGCGCGACGCGGAGAAGATCAAGATCGGCTGCGCCAAGAAGCACTTCGAGGCGCTGGACCTCGGAAACGACTTCCATTACAACGTGCGCACGACCTACCAATACGAGGCGGTGAAGGCTTAGGATGTCGAAGCTGCCCGGAAAGATGACGCGAAAGCAGCACTGGGTGCCGCGGTTCTACCTGCGCCATTTCGCGGATTCCTCCGGGCAGCTTCATGCCTACAGCAGACAGAAGGGCTCCTTCTTCCGCACGAATTGCGAGAACCTTTGCAGCATGCGCGATCTTTATGAGGTCGAGCATGCCGATGCGACAGGCGATGCGACAGACAGATTCTATGCGCAGAACCTCATCGAGGTTAAGCTATCTGAGCTCGAGAGCCGCATCGCGCCGCTTTACGATCGCTTTTTGGAACGCCAGAAAGAAGACCAGTGCGAAGACGAAGGGTATTCTGATGGGAAAGCCGCCGTTTGCGAGCTGGCAGCAAATATCATCGTCCGGCACCCTATCAGTATGCGCGTCGACAAGAAATGGTCACGCGAGACTGCCGAAGAGCTGCTCAGAAACGTTCATCTGACACCCTATGAGCTCGGCTTGCTCGATTGGTCGGATTGGCGCGGGGATTCCCAAGCGGTGGTCGAGCTTGCCGCCGCCGCAACCATGCTCTTCTCCAACGATGATATTGTGCCAGTTAACCGTATTCGAAAGGCTTTTTTTGAGAAGAGCTTCTCCATCCTTAGGGCACCCGTCGGCTCAGGGTTCGTTACGACGTCGATGCCTATGTTCATCATCGGGCCCGAGGACGACTCGTACGATTTTCATCTCGCGTATATGCCGTTGAGCAGTGAGTATGCTGCGGTCTTTTCAGATGACCCTCTATTTCCGCCGTTTGCGAGACTCGGTTTTTCGGGCGTCGAGTTCATGAACCGACTTCTTCTGCTTAACTGCGAGCATTGGGATGTCGCCATATCGAGGGGAAGCGGCCCGCTCGAGCACGCGGTACGCGATTGAAGTCAAGCGAACAGTGCCGAATTCATGCACGAGATGTTCACGCGCGACGGCAGGGAGCTATCCCTCGACACAGTGATCTACGACCGCTCGAAGAAGAAGGGGCAGACGATGATCGATACCATCGACCGTGGCTGCCTCGAGGGCGGCTGCCTTGATGACGAGGACCTGCGCATCATCTTCGAGCACCTTCTGGGGAGAAGACGGCAAGGACCGGGAACATTAAAGGGTCAAGCAGCGTATTGATAAAATTGACCCCGCCAGCAATAACCGCAAAGGATAGATAGGGCTTTAAGGATGGATGCAGGAAAAGCAACGATAAGCGGCGTGTTCAACGGATCGCGCCTGCTCGAAATACCTTTTTACCAAAGGGCGTACGTCTGGGGAGAAGAGCAATGGGAGCGTTTCCTCGGCGACATGGAGTTCGTCACGGCCTCGAAGCGGCCCTATTTCCTGGGCTCCATCATCCTGAAGCAGGCCTCCTCCGGCAACACCTGGTCCGAGGTCTCCGAGGTTCGCACCGTCATCGACGGCCAGCAGCGACTCACGACCATGGTCATCTTCTTCAAGGCACTCTGTGCAAAAAACGGCACCAACAATTTGTTTGAGCGAGATTTCGTCCTGGAGACCGGCGATGTCGCCTTGCGGCACGGCAAGTACGACCGGCAGGATTTCGAAAAGGTCGTCAGCGCCACGGGCTGCGAACCCCTCGAGGGCTCCTCGGCCATCGTCCTTGCCTACAACTACTTCCTCAAGAATATCGACCCGGAGAAGGTCGACAGGAACACGATCAAGTCGAACGTCCAGTTCGTCTGCATCGATCTTACCGAGGGCGAGGACGAGCAGCAGATATTCGACACCATCAACTCGCTCGGGGTGCGCCTGACGACGGCGGAGCTCCTTAAGAACTACTTCTTCAACCGCGAGAACGAGCAGGCGTTCAAGGAGTGCTGGGAAGACGTCTTCGAGCCCACGGCTGAGAAGAGGGAGTATTGGGAGCAGGAGATCGTTACCGGGCGCATCAAGCGCACGCTCGTCGACCTCTTCTTCGACGCGTTCCTCCAGATTCTGGTCCAGGACAAGAGGCGTGGCGTCACGACCGAGGACAAGCTCTTCTATTCGCGTACTTCGAACCTCTTCCAGTCCTACAAGGATTTCATCGGCAGGTACTGCAACGGCGACAAGGTCGAGATTCTCGACAACATGAAGGCGTATGCCGAGGCGTTCGAGTCCACGTTCGACCCTGGCTACTGCGACGCGGACATCCCCTCCGCTTCCGGCGTCGAGCGCCTGAACGTGCTGATATTCGGCCTCAAGAACTCGACGCTCATCCCGTACGTGCTCTACGTTCGAAAGAACGCGGAGTCTTCGAGCGAGGAATCTAAGATCTACGCCCTGCTTGAGAGCTACATCGTCCGCCGAATGCTGGTTCAGGCGACCACGAAGAACTACAACAGGCTGTTCACCTCGCTGATCTTGAACGAGGTGAAGGACGCGGAGGCGCTGAGGAAGGCTCTCGAAGCCAATGACGAGGCGACGACGTACATGCCCGGCGACGCCGAGGTTCGAGCGGCATTCGAGGAATCGTGTCTGTACAACCTCCAGTCCAAGGGCGTCCTCTATCTGCTGGAAAGCGCCATTCGTCCGGGCATGAGCAGCACGGCCCTGCTCGGGTTCAACCAGTACACCCTCGAGCACATGATGCCCAAGAAGTGGCGCAACAAATGGGGAGCCCTCGACGATGAGGCTGCCACGCGAAGGGACCGGAAGCTCCTCACGCTCGGCAACCTCGCCATCATCACGCATTCGCTCAACGCCTCCATCCGCGATGCCGATTGGCCCACCAAGAAGCAGGGAAAGGGATACAAGGACGGCCTTGCCCTCTGCGCCGCCGGCCTTGCGACCATGGCCGGCGCCCTAGAGAAGGAGTCTTGGAACGAGGGCGATATCGCCGATCGCGCCGAATGGCTTGCGGACAAGGCGTTGGAGGTCTGGCGCTAGGCCCTACCTGCGTCCCATCTCGAAGATGCTTGCGGTGTCGGAACCCGCATCGATGACGGATGGAACCGGCTCTTCCAAAAACGTAGTTCGTGGCGATGTCTCTTCCGTCGGCGCGTCAAGAGGCTCGCCGAGCGCTAGGAAGAACCTCATCACGTGCTCAATTCTCTGTTGCAGGGACTCGCTCAGCTCGCCGTAGGAGGCCGCCAGCCGCACCTCCTTGGCCAATTCCGCCATCGAGTCCCTCAGTGCCTTCTGCACGCTCACGGAGGGCCTCACCTCGACCTGGGTATCGGTGAGCTTGGCGATGATGTAGTCCTGCCTGTTCATGCCGCTCCAGGCTGCCATCTCGCATATGAGCTTGCGCTCCTCGGGCGTGCAGCGGAACGCCATCGTCTTGCTGCGCTTGCGGGCGCTGTTCTCGCACGGCATCCTTCTTACCCCCTCGCCCCGTCGAGCGCGGCGGCCATCTCGTCCTGCTTCGTGGGGAACAGGTGCGCGTAGCGGTAGGTGATGTCCACCGCCTCGTGGCCCATGCGCTCGGCGATGGCCAGCGCGGAGAAGCCCATCTCTATCAGCAGGCTCACATGGCTGTGGCGTATGTCGTGTATGCGGATGCGCTTCACGCCCGACGCCTTGCACCCGCGCTCCATCTCGTGGGCCAGGAAGTGCTTGGTCACGGCGAACAGGCGCTCGTCGGGGGCGACGTCGTCGCGCATCTCGATGAAGTCCGCCATCTCGTCGCGCAGGAAGGCGGGCATGACGATCGTGCGCACGGACTTGGGCGTCTTGGGGTCGGTCACGGTGTCAACGCCGTTGAGGCTCTGGTACGACTTGTTGATGCGCAGCCGCGAGCTCTCCAGCATGAAGTCGGACGGCGTGAGCGCCAGGAGCTCGCCGCAGCGTATGCCCGTCCAGTAAAGCAGCTCGAAGGCGTGGAATGAGAGAGGCTTGTCCATGACGGCCTCGCTGAACCTCAGGTACTCGTCCTTGGTCCAGAACTGCATCTCGCCGCCCTTCTTCGAGCCTATCTTGTCGACCCTGCGCACCGGGTTGTCGCTGAGGCCGTAGTAGCGCTCGGCGTGGTTGAAGATGGCGTTGAGCTGGTTGTTCACTGTGCGCAGGTACGTCGGTGCCCAGGGCTTCCCGTCGGCGTCCCGGTGCTCGGTGAGCTCGTTTTGCCACCTGATGACGTCGATCGGCCTCACGTCGCACATGCGCATGTCCCCGAAGAACGGCACGAGCTTGTCGTTGATGATGTACTCCTTGGTGATCCACGTGTGCTCGCGTATGCGCGGCTTCACCTCGGAGGCGTACACCTCGACGAACTCGGAGAACGTCATGTCCATGGCCCCGCCGTTAAGGCTCTTGAACTGGCTCTCCCACACTGCGGCCTCCACCTCGGAGGAGAAGCCGCGCTTCGTCTTGTGGCGCTTCGAGCCGCGGGCGTCGCGGTAGTAGCACTGCACGTAGAACGTGCCGTTGCCGTCGTCCTTGTACACGGGCATGTCAGTCCACCTCCGGGAAGTACAGGGCGTCGAAGACGTCGCTTCGAACGCGCCCGCGGATGACCACGCGCCCGCGCGCCTCCTGCTCGGCGTTTATCTTCCTGATCACCTCGTAGGCGCTGCCTTTCTTGATCCTCAGCAGCTCCGCGACCTCGTCGGCGTCCAGCATGTGCGGCCTCGGCGTCTTCGCCACCTTCTCGTCCATGGCTCCTCCAATCAATGGCGTACGGATACGTACGGTTCACAGATTCAGAGTAAACGTACATATCTGTACTGTCAATAGAATTGCGTACATTTGCGTACGCTGATAAGATGTGCTGGTACGTAATTCCAGGAGGAGGGCTCATGTCCGTAGGCGAGAACATAAGGCGGTACCGCAAGTCGCGCGGCATGACGCAGGCGCAGCTCGCCGAGGCGGTCGGCCTGACCGAGGGGGCCGTGCGCCACTACGAGAGCGGCATCCGCGCCGTGAAGCCCGAGCTGCTCGAGTCCATCTCCGCGGCGCTCGGCGTGTCCGTCAACGCCCTCAAGGATTACGGCGTCGAGACTGCGGGCGACCTCATGTCGCTGCTCGTGCGGCTCGAGGACTCCTTCGGCATCGTGCCCGCAGCCGACGGCACGGGCCTCTCCCTGAACCCCAAGGCGCCGCACGCGCCCAAAGCCGCGATGGCGATCGAACTGTGGGCAGAGAAGCGCGCGCAGCTCGAAAACGGCAAGATCGACGCCGACGAATACGAGGACTGGAAAGCCTCGCTGTAGCGGCTCTCCGCATTTCGCGATCAACGCAACCGAATCAGGACGGTGGACCAGGCGGCGAGCGCCGCTCGGGCCTGCGTAAGCTGAGTTTTTACTCCCCATTGCATGCCAAGGCATTTCCGGCGCACCTGGGGAGTAAATGACGCGGTGGCTTACACGGCGGCACGCGGCAGTACGCCGCGGCATTTCCCCTGGTTACTCCCGTTTTCATTGAGGCGGCGAGATTCTTTACTCCCCATTAACCACCTGGGAAAACGCTGTGAGAAGACCGCCGAAAAGCCTATTGAGTTCGATTTGAGTTTCACAGGCCCCGAAACGGCCCCGTTTGGCTCTCGGAGACAAAAATCGCGCGTCTACTCACTTGGGATGAATCCTTACTCCCGTTCCTCCGAATGCCGCACCGTGCCTTGCCGTCTTGAAACACGGGGGAGTAAATTGCGAAATCGCAGGTGAAAGGGAGTAAAACGACAAAGAAAAAGCCTCCGTCCCAACGCGGGAACGGAGGCTCGGTTATCGTATTTACTCACCAACATCGCTGGCGGCTTTGCCATGACTCTCGTACGAAACGAAACTCAGCGGCACAGTGCGGCACTCAAAAATGCAGGTCAGAACCCTATCAGCCTACTCCCACTCGATGGTCGCGGGCGGCTTGGACGTGATGTCGTAGCACACGCGGTTGGCGCCGGGGACCTCAGCAACGATGCGGCCGGAGATGCGGGCCAGGACGTCGTAAGGCAGTTTGGCCCAGTCGGCGGTCATGGCATCGCTGGACTCGACGGCACGCAGGATGATCGGGCGCTGGTAGGTGCGCTCGTCGCCCATAACGCCCACGGACTTAATGTCGGGCAGAACCGCAAAGTACTGCCAGCAGCTGTGCTCAGAGTTGCGCTCGCCGGTCTGCTCAAACAGACGCTGGTTGTAAGCATCGAGCTCCTCGCGCACGATGGCGTCGGCGTTCTTGAGGATCTCGAGCTTCTCCTTGTCGACCGCACCGATGATGCGGATGGCCAGACCCGGGCCCGGGAAAGGCTGACGGAACACGATGTGACCCGGCAGGCCCAGTGCCAGACCAAGCGCGCGGACCTCGTCCTTAAAGAAGTGATCGAGCGGCTCAATAAGGTCGAAGTGCACGCCCTCGGGGAACGGAATCAGGTTGTGATGGCTCTTGATGGTGGCCGTCTTACCGCCCGTCTTGCGAGCGCCGGACTCGATGATGTCGGGGTAGATGGTGCCCTGAGCCAGGTACTTAACCGGCTTGCCATCGGTCTCGAGCTGCTGCGCCACGGCGAAGAACTCTTTCCAGAACTGCGTACCGATGATGCGACGCTTCTCCTCGGGCTCGGTCACACCGGCCAGAAGCTCGGCATAGCGGTCCTCGGCGTGGACGTGGATAAAGTCGACGTCAAACTGCTTGGTGAAGACCTCCTCCACCTGCTCGGGCTCGCCCTTGCGCAGCAGGCCGTGGTTGATGAACACGCAGGTCATCTGCTTGCCCACGGCGCGGGCGCCCAGCGCAGCCACGACGGAGGAGTCAACGCCGCCGGACAGGGCCAGAATCACGCGGTCGTCGCCGACCTTCTCGCGAAACTCGGCCGTCATGGTCTCGACCAGGTTGTCCATGCTCCAGTTGGGCTCCAGGCCGCAGATCTCAAACAGGAAGTTGCTCAGCAGCTGCTGACCGTACTCGGAGTGCTTGACTTCGGGGTGGAACTGCGTGGTGAAGATTTTGCGCTCGGGGCACTCCATGGCAGCAACCGGGCACACGTCGGTGCTGGCGGTAACGGTAAAGCCCTCGGGCACCTCGGAAACGGCGTCGCGGTGGCTCATCCACACGGTCTGCTCCATAGGCGTGGAGTTAAAGAGCTTGGCGCCGGCCGTGCGCGTGATGGTGGCACGGCCGTACTCGCCCACCTCGGAGTGGCCGACCTTGCCGCCGAGCGTCACGGCCGTGATCTGATGGCCGTAGCAAAAGCCCAGGACGGGAAGGCCCAGGTCAAAGATGGCAGGATCGATGGACGGAGCGTCCTCGGCATACACGGAAGCCGGGCCGCCGGAAAGGATGAGCGCAGAGGCGTTCATCTCGCGAATCTCGTCGGCCGAGATGTCGCAGGGGACGATCTCGGAATACACGTTGAGGTCGCGGACGCGACGGGCAATGAGCTGACCATACTGCGCACCAAAGTCGAGTACGAGGACCTTTGCGGAAGCCTTTTGATCCATGGTTCCCCCTCTTGTTGGCGGGGAGCCGGTGCCCACCCGCGTGAATGAACGAAAATAACCTCCATAGTGTACACGTTATATGGGGTTTCTCGCCCCTCGCAGCCATCAGCGCACGGCAAACGCACGACCTGGGCCCCTATTTGACGGCAATTGAAGTGTTTTCAAACGTTACAGATGATGTAATACGTTTGAACATTGGACGCCCTGTGCCACAATACTGCCGAACGACTCCGCCTCTGCGGCGGCAAATACGATAGGAATACCAGCATGAAGCGCATCCTTCTCATCGCCACGGGCGGCACCATCGCATCGACCGAGGACGGCAACGGCCTCTCCCCCGCCCTGACCGGTGAGGAGCTCGCCCAGAGCGTCCCCGAGATCTCGGACCTCTGCGAGCTCGACGTGGTACAGCCCATGAACATCGACAGTACCAATATGCGCCCGAGCGACTGGATGCGTATCCGCGACGTCATCGTCGAGGGCTATGCCGACCACGACGGCTTTGTGGTCCTGCACGGCACCGACACCATGAGCTACACCGCGGCGGCGCTTTCCTATCTGATTCAGGACAGCCCCAAGCCCATCGTGCTCACCGGCTCGCAAAAGCCCATGGGCAACCCCTTTACCGACGCCAAGCTCAACCTGTATCAGAGCCTGCTCTACGCGCTCGACGAGCATTCGCACGATGTGTCAATTGTGTTTGGCGGCGTCGCCATTGCCGGCACGCGCGCCCGCAAACAGCGCACCATGAGCTTTAACGCGTTCATTAGCGTCAACTATCCGCCCATTGCCTACATCCGCAACGACCGCATCGTGCGCAACGGGCTCCACGGCACGCATCAGGGCGAAAACCCGGTGCGTTTCTACGACAGTATCGACCCGCGCGTGTTTGTCCTTAAGCTGACGCCCGGCGTGAACCCGGGTATCCTGGACGCCCTAGCCGATAGCTACGATGCTGTAATTCTTGAGACCTTTGGCATTGGCGGTATTCCCGAGTTTGGCGAGTCCGGCGAGTCGTTCCAAGAGGCAATTTTCCGCTGGGTCGATTCGGGTCGTACCGTCGTTATGACCACGCAGGTCCCCGAAGAGGGCCTCGATCTGGGCGTTTATGAGGTCGGCCGTGCTTACGCCGATCATCCGGGCATTCTGCGCGGCGATGACATGACCACCGAGACGCTCGTGGCCAAAACCATGTGGGCACTCGGCCAGTCACGTGATGCGGCAGAGATTCAGCGCCTGTTCTACAGCCAAGTCAACCACGACCGCATCCCGATGGCGTAATCCCTAAGGCAGTTCCACTTATCGCAGCCTCAAACGACAGGTGGTCCCCCTCGGGCCGTGCAAAAATCGGAGTATTCTGCAATTTCTCCTCCGGACGCATAGAATCGGCCGATTGCTAGACGAACTTTTAGTACGAGGGGACCGTCTAGTAAATATTTATTCCACATTTTTATTTAGCGTGTGGATTAACTACTGCCAAAAAGGCAAAGCCAGCCGCCCGAGCTAACATCTACGGCCGAACAGGTACTGAATACTCGCGATTTTGCACATCGCAACCAGGGGGACCCGCCCAAAGAGCGTCAAATACAGCGGGGGAACGCCCTATTCGATACCCTCGAGAAGCTCTGACACCGTCATGCCGAGTGCGGGTGCGATCTTAAATAGAACCTTGAGCGTGAAATTTGCCGTCCCATCTTCGATTCGGTCGAGGTAGGGTCGGCTGATTCCTGTCGCCACACAAAAATCAACCTTGGAGATACCAAGGTCCCTGCGTGTCTCTTCGACCCGCCTGCCAAGAATCTGTTTCGCACGTTCGTCCATGCAGCCGAGTTTGAAATGGAGCCGAACATAAACGTAAACTATAGTTTACGTTTTGCCGAATACACAGGAGTTTTCTATGTCGGGTTCTTCGGTCCGCATGTACCGAGCCACGCTTCGCACAAACAGCGCACCGCCCAAGCTCGTCGTCGTTGAAGCAGAATGCCTTTCGCCCGATGAGCGCACAGCATTTGCATTGCTATCAAGTCGCGTCGCCGCTGTTCTGGTCCCTTGCCCGGCGCAAGGTGAACTTGCCATCCAATGCCAAGCGCACAGCTGCTCGCTCAATCAGGCTGCCGTAATCGCAACCAGCCAACGCGGTCTGCCCCTTCTCCTGGAAGCCGGCATCGCACTCGCCCTTCGCGGTGCCGGATACGAAAACGAGGCCGCCGCCGATGTAGTCTTTCAACCACGATCGAGCGGCGGCCTCGCAGCAGCCATTGAATATATGTGCAGGCTCGTTGCTTAAAAGGACAAGCTAGAAACCAAGGCCAAAGCCCGTTCCGGTAATCGCCGAGTACATAAAGTAAACGTTGACCACGTTGAGGAACACACCCGTAATGCAACCGTTGCGCAGGTAGCGCTCGCACACGATGCGCGCCATAGCGGCGGAGTCATCATTGTTTTTAGCCTGGCGTCCTGCCGTAAAGTACGTCGCCACGCTCAGCAGCAGGTTGAGCACCGGCAGTGCCAGCAACTCATAGCTCTTGCCCCAGCGCGTCGCCTCGCCGGCGGCATTAAACTTCGTTGCCACCTCGGGGCCAATGTTGGGGATCACAAACGCCGCTACCACCAGCGGAAGCACTGCAAGCACGAGCAGCGCAATACCCATGTAGCCGGCTTTTTTGCCATATTTAAACATGCGCGTCGTCCTTACACGTTAAAGCGGAAGTGCACGACGTCGCCATCGGCCATGACATAGTCCTTGCCCTCAATACGCAGCTTGCCGGCGGCCTTGGCGCCCTGCTCGCCGCCGAGCTCGATGTAGTCGTCATAGCCAATGACCTCGGCCTTAATAAAGCCGCGCTCAAAGTCGGTGTGGATGACGCCGGCGGCCTGCGGGGCGGTCGCGCCCTGACGCACCGTCCAGGCCTTGACCTCCATCTCGCCAGCCGTAAAGAACGACTGCAGGCCGAGCAGCTTGTAGGCGGCCTGCGCGAGCACGTCCAGGCCGGGCTGCTCCAGGCCCAGGCTCTCCAGGTAGTCGACAGCGTCCTCGGGATCGAGCTCGGAGAGCTCGGCCTCGATCTTGGCGCAGATCGGCAGCGGCTTGACGCCATCGATGGGCGCCAGGTCCTCGTTGAGCATATCCTCGTCCACGTTGGCCACATACAGGATGGGCTTCATGGTGAGCAGGAACAGACCCTTGGCGGCGGCACGCTCCTCGTCGGTCATCTCCATGGACGCGGCGCGCTTGCCTTCGTTGAGCCAGGCAAGCAGGCGCTTGGCCACCTCGAACTTGGGCATGAGCTCCTTGTCGCGCTTGGCCTCCTTCTCGAGCTTGGGCAGCTGCTTCTCGAGCGTGCCCATGTCGGCCAGGATGAGCTCGGTCATGATGGTGTCGGCATCTCCGGCAGGATCGACGAACTCGCCCGTGCGGCCCACCTCACGCATGACGTTGGGATCCTTAAAGTAGCGCACGACCTCGCAGATGGCATCGGTCTCGCGGATGTTGGCCAAGAACTGGTTGCCCAGGCCCTCGCCCTCGTTAGCGCCCTTCACCAGACCTGCAATGTCGACAAACTCGACCGTAGCCGGAACAATGCGGCCGGGGTTAACGATGTCGGCGAGCTTTTGCAGGCGGCTATCGGGCACATCGACGATACCCACGTTGGGGTCAATCGTGGCGAACGGGTAGTTGGCGGCAAGGCCGGTCTTTTTGGTAAGCGCGGTGAACAACGTCGACTTGCCCACATTGGGCAGGCCCACGATACCGATGGAAAGGGACACGACAGCTCCTTTTGGTACAGGTACTTCAAACTTCATAAGTATAGCGCCGCCGCAGCATCCGGGCGAATCCGGACGCCGCGGCGGCGCAAATGAAGCAGAGATGTGTGAGGGTTCGAGACAGCAGTCCTTACTTAAGCTCGGGCCAGAAATCCTTGTTGGCCTCGATGAGCTCGTCCAGGATCTGCTTAGCAACACTTGCCGAAGGAATGGTCTTGGAGAGCGTGAGTGCCTGCCAGAGCTTCTGGTAGCTGCCCTCGACCCAAGCCTGGACAACGAGCTTCTCGACGGAAACCTGCTGCTCCATCAGGCCCTTCTGGAACTGCGGAATCGGGCCCTGGCAGATCTTCTCAAAGCCGTTGGAACCGACGATGCAAGGCACCTCGACCATGGCCGTCGGGTCGAAGTTGGGCACAGCGCCATCGTTGGGGACGATCAGCAGGAAGCGCTCGAGCGTGTTCTCGGCCAGTGCGCAGGCAAGGTCGACGATGTAGTTGGCATGTACATCTGGCTCAAAGCCGCCGTCTTTAGCCGTACCCTTGGCGATGATGTCGCGGCAAGCGCCAAAGACCTTCTTCTCGCGGCCGTCCATAACCTCATTGGCGCGAGTGTAGTTGGGGTCAGACGTCTCGACGACATAGTCCGGGTACAGGTAATACTTGAGGTAGGTATTGGGAATCGTCTCGGGATCGACAGCATAGACATCCTTGGCCTTGCCGAAGGTGTGAATCCAGCTCTCCTCGACATGCTGCTCCTTACCGGCCTCGTGCTCGATGCCGTCCAGGTAGCCGTTCTTAGCCATGTGCTCCTTAATCTGCGGCATGAGGTCGTTGCCGTCCTTGTCGTAGATCTTGCTCCACCAACCAAAGTGGTTGAGGCCGTAGTAGCTATACTGCAGCTCGCGACGATCCTTGATGCCGCACATACGGCTCATCTTATCCATAAGGTCGATCGGCATGTCGCAGATGTTGATGATGCGGCTGTTGGGGCGCAGCACGCGGCAGGCCTCGGCGACGATGGCCGCGGGGTTGGAGTAGTTGAGCATCCAGGCGTTGGGGCTGTACTTCTCCATGTAGTCGAGGATCTCGATGACACCACCGATGGAGCGCATGCCGTAGGCGATACCGCCGGCACCGCAGGTCTCTTGGCCAACGCAGCCGTACTTGAGAGGAATCTTCTCGTCGAGCTCACGCATAGCGTACAGGCCAACGCGGATGTGAGCAAGCACGAAGTCGGTCCCGGTGAATGCGGTCTCGGGGTCGGTGGTGTAGCTAAACTCAACCTCGGGGGCGTTCTCGTGGAAGTAGATCTCGCAGGCCTTTGCCACGATCTCCTGGCGCTCGGCGTTGTTGTCGTAGAAGGTCACCTTGTTGACCGGGAAGCGGTCGCGCTCCTCAAGCAGCATCAGAGCGATGCCCGGAGTGAAGGTAGAGCCACCGCCGGCAATGGTCACGGCATAGTTTTTCTTGGACATGATGTCCTCCTCATTCTGGCCGCTTGCTCAATCCATCCCCGCACGCGGCCTGTACGGTTTGGAATTGTTACCTAGAAGTTGAGTTTTTTATCTCTAGAATCGGCCTTGCGGTGCATACCGGCTCTGCAAGGCCGATTGTTTCGATGGACGATGGTTTACAGAAGACTCTCGAACTTCAGAAGACTCTCGAACTTCTCGCGAACCTGCGGGACGGTAAGGCCGATGATGACCTGGATTGACTGACCTTGGACCACCAAGCCATGCGTACCGATCGCCTTGAAGGAAGCCTCGGGTGCAACGACGCTCTTGTCCTTGACGTTAACGCGCAGACGGGTAGCGCAGTTAGTTACATCGATGATGTTATCCGTGCCACCGAGCAGATCGAGAATGTTCTCGGCAAGCACCAAGCGCTCATCATCTTTACTCTGGGCGACCGATTTGCCAGCAGCAGCACCGCCCTGCTTTTGCTTGTAGTCGGCCTTGGACTTGAGCTCGACCTCGACGTCGTCATCCTCGCGACCGGGGGTCTTAAAGTCGAACTTGACGATCAGGAAACGGAATACCACGACCCAAAGAGCGGTAAAGCACAGACCGACAAGGATGGAGATGGCGTACTGCAGACCGTGTGCGGCCCAAAGGGGCAGCCAGTCCCACGAGAGCATCGAGATGATGCCGCCGTCGAAGATGCCCACGACGCCAAGGAGGTTTTGAACCATGCAGCCAAGCGCTCCGAGCACGCAGTGGACGACGAACAGGCCGGGCGCGATGAACAGGAAGGTGAAGTCAAGCGGCTCGGTGATACCGCAAAGCATAGCGGTAAGGGTGACCGGGATCAGCAGAGCCTTGACGCGCTGCTTGCGCTCGGGTTTGGCGGTCATATAAAACGCAATGGCGACGCCAAGCGAGCCGAAGACCTTAGTCCAACCAGGGCAGGTATAGGCAGCCCAGGGTGCGGCATCCTTAAGAGCAACGCTCGGATCGGCAGCCAGTTGGGGCAGGATGTTAGCCCAAGCGGCAAAGATGCCGCCATTGACCGCCGCGTTGTCGTAATAGAACGGCGTATAGATAAAGTGGTGAAGGCCTGTAGGGATCAGCACGCGCTCGAAGAAAGCAAAGACACCCACGCCAAACGTACCGGCGGAAAGGATGAATCCCTGGAAGGCAGAGATAGCAGCCTGAACATGCGGCCACACCAGGCAGGCGATAAGAGCGACCGGAACCATAACGAAGAAACCGATCATATAGATGAACACGGAACCCGAGAACACGCCCAGCCACTCAGGAAGTTCGGTGTCGAAGAACTTGTTATGCAGCATCGTGGCGATACCAGAGATAATGAGCGCGCCCATGATGCCCATATCAAGCGTTTTGATGCTTGCGATAGTGGCAAGACCAGTACCGCTGCCCGCCTCGACAGAATAGTCGACACCAAAGACAGGGCCCCACTGCCCCAAGATTGTGCTTACAAAGTAGTTGAAGGTAAGGTAGATGGCCAAAGCCTCCATGCAGCAGCGAGCGTTCTGCTTGTTCGCGAGCGAGATTGGCAACGCTACGCAAAACAGCAACGGCATCTGGTTAAAGAGCGTCCAACCACCCTGGAGCAGCACATTCCAGCAATCAAACCAAAGATGGCCCGCAGTGGCCATCTCGCCAAGATCGCCTCGGTGGTAAACAACGTACCCAGGCCGACGACGATTCCGGAAAATGCGAAAAGAATTGCAGGCGTGTACATTGCACCGCCGAAACGTTGTATCTTTTGCATCATGACGGGGAATCCCCCTCTCTTCATTCGGAGCGACTGCGGTTTTGGCTTCACTCGAGACCGCAGACGCGCCGTTTGCGTGTACCTCGTGCAATAGGACGGGTGGGCCCG
>CATWQC010000031.1 GCA_958352845.1 uncultured Collinsella sp. | reverse complement strand
GCATAGGCCACGCCCTCGGCCAATAGTTCATGCGGCGTGTTCATAAGCACCAGCATGGGCTCAACGAACACTATGCCAAGAATCGAGAAAACGATACCGCCCACCAGCGCGAGCGTCATGGCCGTATGGACCGATCGGCTCAGGCGCTCGTCATCGTGCTGGCCAAAAAACTGGCCCGTAATGACCGCGCAGCCGGCACCGACGCCGACACAAAAGCCGATGCAGAGCTCTGTAAGCACCATCGTGGCCTGAATGCCACCCAGCGCGAGCTTGCCGCCAAACTGACCGACGATATAGGTACCGATAAGCGTGTATGCCTGCTGAAAGAACGAACTAAAGAAAATGGGAACGCACAGCGACAGCAGCTGCTGCCAAATGACACCCTGCGTTACATCGATAGCCGTAGATTTCTTAGCCACACGCCCTCCCCACTAGCGTACGTCATACAACAAAACATCAATTGAACAGCAAAGCCATTATCAGCTTAACACCAACCGAAGGCAGCAGAAACGCCCTTGGCGGCAAAGCTCGAGAGCACCCCGCTAGTGATACAGCCCCGGCTGGTAGTGGTACTCGTTGCTCACATGCGGGCACAGCTGCCAAAAGGCGACAGCACTTGCCGCGGCCACGTTGAGCGAATCGACCCCATGCGCCATCGGAATACGCACGGCGCGATCACAGCCTGCAATGGTCTTGGCGCCCAAGCCAGCACCCTCGGTGCCCATAAAGATTGCCAGGCGGTCAATCTCCTGCAGCACGGGATCGTCCAACGACACCGAATCATCCGTCAACGCCATAGCGGCACACGAAAAGCCGGCATCGTGTAACGCCGCCAGCCCATCATGCGGCCATACGCGCGCCTCGCTGCCAATGCGTGTCCAGGGCACCTGGAACACCGTGCCCATGCTCACGCGGGCAGAGCGACGGTACAGCGGGTCACAGCACGTGGGGCTCACCAAAATGCCATCGACGTTCAGCGCAGCCGCCGAGCGGAAAATCGCGCCGACGTTGGTGTGGTCGACAATGCCCTCGAGCACGCACACGCGCACCGGACGCTCCCCCGCCGCCTCGACGACGCCGCCCAAGAACTTATCGACCGGAATCTGACGCGGGCGACGAAACGCCGCGAGCGCACCGCGCGTCACGTTAAAGCCCGTCAGCTGCTCCATAAGCTCCATCGAGGCCACGAACACGGGAACTGGGCCCGCACTTTCGCGTACCGCCAGGCGCTCAAACAGCGGCATCATCTGGTCGAGCCAGCGCTCGCCCAAAAGAAAGCTCACCGGCTCGTATCCGGCGCGAACCGCACGCTCGATGACCTTGGCACTCTCGGCGATAAAGATGCCCTTTTGCGGCTCCAGCACGCAGCGCAGCTCGCGCTCGGTCAGTCGCACGTAGGCATCGAGCCGCTCGTCCTCGAGCGAATCGATTCGCAGCACCTCAACGGCATCAGTCATAGCAGCCAGCCCGCACCCTTCTTTACAGCACATCTATACCAAACGAGGCGACGCTAAGCGCCGCCCCATGCATTCAAACAACCCGATGATACCGTTCACGCCAGACGATTTACGCCTCAACGCGACGATACGTCACGAACTCATAATCGAGACCCTCGTCACCCTCGCCCGCGGCAATCGTGGCAACACCGCCACGCCTCGCAATCTCCCACGCGGGATCGGCATCCAAATCGGGAAAGTACGTATCCACGTCATGCACGCAATGGTCATGCGTAACCTCGGCCTCGGCGCAATACGGCAAAAACTGCCGATACACCTCGCCGCCGCCAATCACCCACGCAACGGGCTCATCGGCCACGGCGGCCAAGGCCTCGTCAACGCTATGCACCACGTCAACGCCCTCGGGGGCAAAGCCCTCGTCGCGCGTGAGCACAATGTTGCGGCGATTCTTGAGCGGTCGTCCGCCGGGAAAACTCAACAGCGTCTTGCGTCCCATAATGACCGGGCAACCTTTGGTGCGCGCCACAAAATGACGCATGTCGGCACGGTTGGACACCACCATGTCGCCCTCGCACCCAATACCCCAGTCATCGCACACGGCGACGATAGCAGAAAGCTTACACGTCATGAGCGCCACCTACACCGCAATGGGAATGTTCTTGACCTGCGGGCCGTGCTCATAGCCCTCGACGATCAGATCATCGGTCGTAAACGCGTAGAAGTCATGCACATCGGGGTTGAGCGTTACCTTGGGCGCGGCAAACTGCGGACGCTCGATAAGCTCGCGGACGATATCGACATGACGGTCGTAAATGTGGGCATCGGCGATCACGTGCAGCAGCTCGCCGGGAATCATATCGACCGACTGCGCAACCATCATCAGCAAAATGGCGTACTGGCACACATTCCAGTTGTTCGCGGCCAAAATATCCTGGCTGCGCTGGTTGAGAATCATGTTGAGCGTCGGTTTGTCGTCCTGCGGGCGCTGCGTCACGTTATACGTCACGCCGTAGGCGCACGGATACAGGTGCATCTCGGACAGGTCGCTAAACACATAGGTGTTCGTCATAATGCGGCGGCTGTACGGCGTGTGTTTGAGGTCGTACAGCACACGGTCCATCTGGTCAAAGTCGCCCTCGGCATAATGGCTCTTCTGGCCAATCTGGTACCCGTAGGCTTTGCCGATGGAGCCGGTCTCGTCGGCCCACTCATCCCAGATATGGCTGTTGAGGTCATGCACGTTATTGGACTTCTTTTGATAGATCCACAGGATCTCGTCCATGGCAGACTTGAGCGCCGTACGGCGCAACGTGAGCGCCGGGAACTCCTCGCGCAGGTCGTAGCGCGCCGTGACACCAAAGTTTTTAATGGTATAGGCAGGGGTGCCGTCCTCCCACACCGGGCGGACCTTTTGGCCCTCGGTCGTGGTGCCATGGTCCAAGATATCGCGGCACATGGTTACAAACTGTTGATCAGCTTTGCTCATTGACCCTCCTGTCAGTCGCCTACAAGCGAGATTCATTGTAGCCCAGGCGCACGCAGCCCCACAGCCCAAACATAAGCCCTCAATTTCTGACATATGCCAGAAATTCATTGCGCAAATCTGCGCGTTCGCTATTCTATTGTTGACATATGTCAGATAAGGAGTGCGCATGGCAGGAAGACGCGAGAAACTGCGCCGCGTCGGGATCATCCCCGAATACCGCGGCTTTACCCCTGACGGCCTAGCCAGCGGAGACGCCATCGACATGACGATCGACGAACTCGAGGTGCTGCGCCTGTGCGACCTGGAAGGCCTTAACCAAGAGGCAGTCGCACAGCAGATGGGCATCGCGCGCGCCACGGTGGCGGCAATTTGCAGTCGAGCGCATCGCAAGGTGGCAAACGCGCTGGTCAATGGACGGGCAATCGTCATCGAAGGCGGCAATATCGCGTACTCCCCCATCACCACAACGACGGCCGTATGGCCAGCAAAGGAGGTCGACACCATGAGGGTGGCAACCACGTACGACAACGGCAACATCTTTATGCACTTTGGCCGCAGCGAGCAGTTCAAGATCTACGACGTTCAGGACGGCAAGGTACTCAGCGAGCAGGTCGTGGGCACCGGCGGCACCGGCCACGGCGCCCTAGCGGGCCTGCTCGCCAACGGCGGCGTGGACACGCTCATCTGCGGCGGCATCGGCGGCGGCGCTATCAACGCGCTTGCCCAAGCCGGCATCACGGTATACGCAGGCGCCCAGGGCAGCTGCGACGCTTGCGTCGAGGCCCTTATCGCCGGCACGCTCGCACAGAACGGCGAGGCCACGTGCGGCTGCCACGGCCACGACCACGCCCATGCCCACGAACATAGTGAGTCCTGCAGCTGCCACGGCCATCACGAGCACGAGGGTCACGAGGGCTGCGGCTGTCACTAACGGCACGGCACCGCGAGCTCAAGGCGCGACGCTAAGCGCAACCCAACAATCAAAGCCAACAACAAAGGCCACCCGGTAGCTTCCGAGTGGCCTTTGCCATATCAAGCTGGAATTACAGCTCTATTTCTTATTACGCATCTGCGCTTCCATCTGGCGCAGCAGCTCCATATCGGACTTGGGACCGCCCGTACCCAGGCCGCCCATGCCGCCCAGACCCATAGCGTCCAGGCCGGGGATATTGGGCATGCGCATCCTCTTGCCCTTCTTGCCCTTTTTGCCCTTCTTGCCGCCGGCCTGTGCCTGATTGGCCATCGTGCGCATGCGGCCCATCATCTTATTCATCTCGCCCCACTGCTTCATAAGGCTGTTGACCTCGGTGGGGGTTACGCCGGCGCCCTTGGCGATACGCGCGCGGCGCTGGCCGTTGATGATGGAGGGACGCAGGCGCTCCTCCTTGGTCATCGACATGATGATGGCCTCGTTCTTATCGAAGATACCCTCGTCCAGGTTGCCGCCCATCTGGTTGAGTGCACGCTGACCACCGGGGAGCATGCCCAGGATACCCTTCATGCCGCCCATCTTTTTGACGGCTTTCATCTGGTCGAGCATATCGTTCATGGTGAAGCCCTCGCGCAGCATACGCTCGGCAGCCTCGAGCTGCTCGGCATCGGCTGCCTCCTGGGCCTTCTCGATAATACCTACGACATCGCCCATGCCCAGAATGCGCTTGGCCATGCGATCGGGATAGAACGGCTCAAGCGAATCGGGTTTCTCGCCCATGCTCACAAACTTGATGGGCTTGCCGGTCACCTGACGCACCGAAAGCGCGCCACCGCCACGGGCGTCACCGTCGAGCTTGGAGATAATCACACCGTCAAAGTCGGTGCGATCGGCGAAGGTCGAGACGACGTTGACGATATCCTGGCCGGTCATGGCGTCGACGACCATCAGCACCTGGTCGGGCTTGACGGCCTTCTTGATGTCGACGGCCTCCTGCATCATCTGCTCGTCAATCTGAAGACGACCGGCGGTATCGACAATGACCACGTCGCGCAGGTGGTCGACGGCCTCCTGGATGGCGCCCTTGGCGATGTCGACCGGGTGCGCACCGTCACCGCGGAAGACCGGCACGCCGATCTCGCCACCAAGCGTGGCCAGCTGGTCGGCAGCGGCGGGACGGTAGACGTCGCACGCGGCGAGCAGCGGCGAGCGGCCCTGCTTCTTGAGCAGGTAGGCCAGCTTTACGGCCGCCGTGGTCTTACCGGAGCCCTGCAGGCCAACGAGCATGATGACATTGGGAATACGGTTGCTAAAGACGAGCTTGCTCTCGGTTGAGCCGAGCATCTCGGTGAGCTCGTCGAGCACGATCTTGACGACGTTTTGCGCCGGCGACAGCGACTCCATGACCTCGGCGGTCATGCAGCGCTCCTTGGTCTTGGCAACGAACTCCTTGACGACCTTAAAGTTAACGTCGGCCTCGAGCAGGGCCATGCGAATATCACGCATGGCCGAGGTAATATCGGCCTCGGTCAGCTTACCCTTACCGCGCAGGCGGTCAAATGTGTCGTTGAGGCGATCGCTCAGGGAATCAAACACTAGTCACTCCTTAGTTGGACTCGCCCACCAGGGCGCGGCAGAAATCTTTGGCGTTAAACTCCTGCAGGTCATCGACCTGCTCGCCCACGCCGATGCGCAGGATCGGGAGCTTGAGTTTCTCGGCCACGGCCATGGCGATACCGCCCTTAGCCGTGCCGTCGAGCTTAGTCATGATAATACCGTCCAGTCCCAGTGCCTCGTTAAACTCGAGCGCCTGGTTCAGACCGTTCTGACCAGTGGCGGCATCGATCACAAGCACGACCGAGACCGGCATGGGACCGGCGGCCATATTGGCGGCGCGCTTACGGGTCACATTGACCACCTTGGCGAGCTCACGCATGAGCTCGGGGCTCGTGTGCAAACGGCCGGCGGTATCGATGAGCACCAGGTCGCTGCCGCGCTTATCGGCCTCGTCGAGCACGTCATAGCACACGCTCGCCGGATCGGAGCCGCGGTCACGCTTGATAACCGGTACGCCGGCACGCTGGCCCCACACATCGAGCTGCTCGATGGCGGCGGCACGGAAGGTGTCGGCCGATCCGATCACCACGTTCTTGCCGCAGGCGGCCATGGCGCTCGCAATCTTGCCGACCGTGGTGGTCTTGCCGGCACCGTTGATGCCGACAAACAGCACGCAGCTCGGCGTATCGGAAAACGGGTCGCGCTCAACAGGCACAAAATGGCCCTCAAGCTGCTCGGCCAGGGCGCGGCGAAGCTGCGGGGCGGTCTTGAGGTTCTTCTTGGCAGCGGCGTCGCGCAGGTCATCGGAGACCTGAATGGCGACCTCGGCACCCATGTCACCCATAACGAGGGTGTCCTCAAGGTCCTCCCAAAAATCCTCGTCGACCTCACCGCCAAAGTAGAAGACCTCGTTAAGGGCCTCGCGACTGCGCTCAAGTCCGCGCGAGAGAGCGTCAAAGAATCCCATTATGCATTCACGACCTTTCCGGTTTCGCGATCGAGTTTTTGCGAGACGACGCGACTGACGCCGTCGGCTTGCATCGAGACGCCGTAGAGAACGTCAGCATCCTCCATAGTACGGCGCTGATGCGAGATTACCAAGAGCTGCGTATCGGAACGCAGCACATCGAGGGCGCCGATGAGCTTGGACAGGTTGGCGTCGTCGAGCGCCGCCTCGACCTCGTCCAGCACATAGAACGGCACCGTGCGCGTACGGTATACGGCAAAGAGCAGGGCGAGCGCCGTCAGGCTCTTCTCGCCGCCCGACATGAGCATCATCTTGGTGATGCGCTTGCCGCGCGGCTGCGCCACGACCTCAATGCCCGTCTCGGCCGGATGCTCGGGGTCGGTCATCTCCAGATGTGCCTGGCCACCCGGGAACAGCATGGCGAAGATCTCGCGGAAGTTCGCATCGACCTTCTCAAAGGTCACCAGGAACGCCTTACGCATCTTACGGTCGATCGCCACGGTGATCTTAGTGAGTGCCTTGCGCGCGCTCTCCAGATCGGCCAGCTGCTCCTCGATGTAATCGGCACGGCGCTTGAGCTGCTCGTACTCCTCCATGGCGACTTGGTTCACAGGACCCAGGTTGTTGATCTGGCGCACGAGCTGGTTGAGCTCGCGCTCGGCGGCATCGCGGTCGGTGGGCGCGGGAAGCATGAGCGCTTCCTCGAGTACCGTGGTGCCATCGGCGGTAATGGCCTTGATGGCAGCCTCCACCTGCACCTCGAGCTTGCCACGTGCGACCTTGAACTCGTTTTGCGTCGCCGTGGCGGCATCGACCCGCTCCTTGGCGCGGGAGACCTCGGCCTTGGCGTCCTCGATGGTCTTCTTGAGCGAGGCCGAGTCCGCCTCCTCGAGCGAAGCCTGGTCACGCAGACGCGCGGCCCAATCCGACGCGCGCTCCAGCAGGGCCGAATAGCGCTCGTGCATGGGATCGACGCGCAGACGCAGCAGCTCGAGTGAGCGCGAGGCCTGGCGTGTTCCGCGGATACGGCGGTCGATGCCCTCCAGGCGATGCTCCAGGTCGGGCACGCGGCCCTTCAGCGAACGCAGACGCTCGCTCGTCTGGGCCAGGCGCACCTTGGCATCGGCGAGCTTGCCGGCGGCCTCGGAATCGTCACGGCGCACGCGATCGAGCTCGTCGTTGGCTTCGGCAATCTGGAGACCCAGGTCGCTTGCCTGCGCACGGGCCTCGTCGCGCGAACGGGTGAGCTCGTCAACGCGCGGGCGCGCTGCGCGAACGGCCTCGGCTGCCTGTTCGCGGCGCTTGAAGATGCGCACGCGCTCGACCTCGGCATTGTTGGCGCTTTGCTCCAAGCGGCCGATCTCAGAGAGCAGCGAGCGGCGCTCGCCCTCAAGACGGGCGATCTCGCCGGCGGCATCGCCCTCGGCGGCACGCGCCTCCTCGACGGCCGCATTGGCCTCGACGACCTGATCCGACACGTGCTCAAACACGGCAGCCAAATCGGGCTCCAGGCCCTCCAGCTCGCGAATGCGACGTTTGCGCTCAAGAGCACCCGAAGCCTCGCCGGCATCGAGCCCCACGCGCACCAGGCCGCCACAGCTCACGCGGGCGCCATCGGGCGTCACATAGGTCACGCCGTCAACGACAGGTGCCGCCAGCGCAGCAGCCAAGTCATCGACCACGTAATAGCCGCCGAGCAGGGCCTCGACAACCGGACCATAACCGGCGCGCACGGACAGGCGATCGACCAGACGCGAACCGGCAGCGCCCTTAGCAGCAGCAGAGCCGCTCACGCCGCGCGCCATCAGCAGTGCCTCGCCCGAGGCCTTCTTTTGGTCCAGTGCCGCACGACCGGCACGCTCAAGCGTGGCGGCGTCATCAAACAGCAGGGCATCGATATCGCCGGCAAGCAGCTGCTCGACCAGGCTCTCGAGTTCACGAGGGGCCTCGAGCACGTCGCCCAGACGACCCGAAACATCATCACCCAGCGCGCCCACCAGACGGCTCACCAGCGGCGAGCTGTCGGCCATGCGGGCATCGAGCTTCTTTTGGCTGGCAAGCTCCGAGCGAACCTCGGACAGCTTGTTGCGCGCCTCGCTCTCGCGGGCACGCAAGTCTTTAAGGGCTGCACGGGCAACCTCGGTGGCCTCGCGCGCATCGACCTGGGCCTGGCGGGCCTGATCAAGCGCGCCGTCGAGCTCCTCAGCGCGGTCGCGACGGCTCTCGAGCGAGGCCGTGACCTCCTCGAGCTGCTCGTCGATCTGCTCCAGGCGCGAGGCGTACATGTTGTCCTCGACCTCGGCATTGCTCAAAGAGTCCTTCACCTTGGCAAGCTCGAGCGCGGCGTTATCGGCCACACGCTGCACATCGCGCTGCTCGCGCGTGAGCTGCGAAATCTGATTGTCAAGCGCAACGCGACGCTCGTGGAGCTGGGCGGCGGCTGGACCGGCGGCATCAACGTCGTCCTGAGCCTGCATGTGCGCACCGGTCACTTCCTCAAGCTGGGCACGCGCATCCTCGAGCTCCTCGACCACGCGACGGCGCTGATGCTCGGAGCTCGAGATCTGGCCGCGCATGTCTGACAGGCGCGACACCATGTTGTGGCCCTTTTCCTCGAGCAGGCGCATATCTGAGTTAATGCGGCCGACCACGTCTTGCATATGGCGGCGCTGCTCGCCCAGATCGCCCACAAACAGGCCCTTTTCCTCGAGCATGACCTGGAGCTTCTCGAGCTCGCGCTCCTTTTCGCCCAAGCGGTACTGCGCAAGCTCAAGCTCGGCAGCGCCCTCCTTGGAACGGCTCTCCAGGTCGTTCCACTGCGACTGCAGTGAACGAAGCTCGTCGACGGCCAGCATCTGCGTAAGCTCGTTCGCGCGCGAGGACAGCTCTTTGTACTTGCGCGCGCGATCGACCTGACGCTCCAGCGGCCGCAGCTGACGGGCGATCTCCTTATTGATATCGCGGGCACGGGTCAGGTGCTCGTCCATCGATTTAATCTTTTTGAGCGCACGCTCCTTGCGGCGCTTGTGCTTGGAGATGCCGGCAGCCTCCTCGATCAGGGCGCGACGCTCCTCGGGGCGGCTCTGCAAAATGGCGTCGAGCTTGCCCTGGCTGATGATGGAATGCGTATCCTTGCCCAAGCCTGAATCGTGCAGAATGTCCTGAATGTCCATCAGGCGGCACGGGCTCGAGTTGATGAGGTACTCGCTTTCGCCCGAGCGATACATACGACGGGTGATGGCGACCTCGTCAAAGTCGACGGGCAGCATATGGTCCGAGTTATCGAGCACCAGCGTGACCTCGGCGACACCCACCGGCTTGCGCGCCGACGAGCCCGAGAAGATAACGTCCTCCATGGCCTGGCCGCGCAGCTGCTTGGCGCTCTGCTCACCCAGGACCCACAGAATCGAGTCGGAGATGTTCGATTTTCCCGAGCCGTTGGGACCGACGATGACGGTCAGGCCCGGCTCAAACGTCATATGGGCGCGGTCGGCAAACGACTTGAACCCCTTGAGCGTAAGGGACTTGAGATACACGGTTCCTCGCTTACACGTGCTTCTTGTTCAGAATCACGCCGTTGGTGGTGTAACCCATGCGGTCGAGCGCTTCAAGCGCGGCAGCTCCCTCGGCTTCCTTCTTTGAGGAGCCGGAGCCGCGACCCTGGCGAATACCATCGATCAAAACCACAGCGGTAAAGGTGGGCGCATGCGCCGGGCCCTCGGAGCCAACGAGCTTGTACGCCGGGGGCTCGTGACCGTCGGCTTGCACGCACTCCTGCAAAAACGACTTGGGGTTCGCAGGATGCTCGGCACGCTCGGAAGCCAAATGCGGCTTAAGCGTACGGTGAATGAACTCCGCCGCAACGTCCCAGCCGGCATCCAGGTACAGCGCGCCCACGAGCGACTCATAGACGTTCTCGAGGGCCGAATGCAGGCCGCGCGCACCGGTACCGGTCTCGGAGGCACCAAAGATAATGATGTCGTCGATGCCCAACTCGTGAGAAACCTCGGATAGCGTGGCGCCCGAGACGAGCGACACCTTCAAGCGAGTGAGCTTGCCCTCGTCAAACTCGGGATAGGACTCAAACAGGGAGCGTGCGACCACAGCGCCCAAAATGGAATCGCCCAAGAACTCAAGGCGCTCATAGCTGGCAGAAACCGGCTGGCCCTCGACTGCCGAAGGATGCGTAAGCGCCGCGCGCAGCAGCACCTTATTGTTGAACTCGTGGCCCAGGATTTCCTGGGCGCGCGTAAGTCGGTCGGATAAAGCCAAGACTTAGGCCTCCTTGGCAGCTTCGATAGCGTCGACGGCGTCGGCGACAGAGTTGAGCGAGAGCAGGGTCTCGTCATCGATCTCGAGGTTGAACTCGTCCTCGATAGCCGTAACCAGCTGCAGGCGCTCGAGCGAGTTGGCATCGAGGTCGTCAAAGGTGGTCTCATCGCTAATTTCGGCAACATCGACGCCCAGAACGTCAGCAGCGACCTCGGCGATCTTGTCGAAGATTTCGGAGCGGTCCATAGCGCTTCCTCTCATAGTGCATGAATACCAAAAAATGGTACCGCCCGGGCGGTACCAAGACACGGTTCTGATTCTACCCCACGACGCACGCCCCGAGACGCATAACGCCGCTGTTATAAAACGATGCCGTCCATGGAGTTGGCGACATTCTCGACCAGCCCGGCGCGCACGGCTTCGGCCGCCGCAAGCGTACCGTTTTTAACAGCCTCGACCGAGGTGGCGCCATGGCCGATCAGGACCACGCCGCGCAGGCCCAGAAGAATCGCGCCGCCCTTGGCGTCGCCAGAGAGCTTGGCCTTAATCTCGCGCATCTGCTTTTTGATGAGCAGCGCGGCGATCTTGGTGCCGAGCGAGGCCATAAAGGCGCCCTTGAGCTCCTGCAGCAAAAACTTGGCAGCGCCCTCGGTAGCTTTGAGAGCGATATTACCCGACATGCCATCGGCAACGACGACATCGAAGTTACCTGAGGTGAGGTCGGTGCCCTCGCAGTTACCAACAAAGCCGGGAACGGCGGCCTTCATAGCAGGGAAACAGGCCTTGGTAAAGTTGGAGCCCTTCTCATCCTCGGTGCCATTGGCAAGCAGGCCCACGCGAGGATGCTCGATGCCCAGGACGACGCGGGCATAGGCGCTACCCATCTGGGCAAAACGCACCATGTCATCGACCTCCACATCGGGGTTGGCACCCATGTCGCACAGCACCGTCAGACCGCCGGCGCGATTGGGCAGCGCATTGGTCAGACAGGGGCGCACCGGCTGCTTCTTGCCTTCGGCCTGATACCTAAACGGCGTCACATAGGCGGTGGCGGCGGCGGTCATGGCACCGGTGGAGCCGGCGGAGAAGAACGCATCCGCGTTGCCCTTCTTAATGGCGCGGCAAGAAAGCACGATCGACGACTTACGCTTGGTCATCACGGCGCGAATGGGATCGTCATCCATGGCGATAACGTCAGGCGCCTCAAGGGCCTCAACACGTGCATGGGAAGCTGCAAAGGGATTGACGATTTCGGCGGGACCAGCTGCCAAGACCTCGATATCGGGATCGGCGGCAAGCGCAGCTTCGATACCATCGAGAACAACCTGAGGTTTCTCGTCTCCGCCCACAACGTCTACACAAACGCGAACGTTACTCATATACATGCTCCTTATACAAAAATGGCCGACTCATTGAGCCGGCCATTGTGGTTCCATTTGGAACGGCATCGCATCCAGAGTATACCGTTACTCGGTAACGATAACCTCGCGGTCCTTGTAGAAACCGCAGCTGGGGCACACGTGGTGCGGAAGCTTGACAGCGCCGCAACGGGGGCACGTGGACTGAGCCGCAGACGAGATCTTCATGTTGGCGGAACGACGGGTGTGAGTGCGGATACGACCCTGCTTTTGTTTAGGTACGGGCATAGTGACCTTCCTTATGAACTATCCAGTGTGGCGATTACGCGCAAGTAGCGATACTACCACAGTTTTACTCATCAAGCTTGAGATTCTTCAATGCTGCAAATGGATTTTCCGTGGCAGCGGCCCATTCTGCCTCTGCCTGGGCGGCGCAATCGCATTGCTCGACGTTGAGATTGCAACCGCATGTGGGGCACAGACCGCGGCAATCGGGCTTGCAGAGCACCACAAACGGCGTGTCCATGACGACCGCGTCGTTGATGGGCTCACCCAGATCGACGATGCGGTCCTCACACAGGAGCTCGTAGCCGTCCTCGTAGGCCTCGGGATCCTCGGGCTCCTCAAAGAGGTAGAACTCCTCGATCTCGCCGGCGATATCAAACGAAGCGGGCTCCAGGCAACGGTCGCACTCGCCGGTGGCGTGCGCGCGGACCATGCCCGTGAGCAAGACACCGGTACCGGCATTGGTAAAGACAACGTCGTAGTCGATGCCGTCCTGAAGCTGGTACTCCTTCTCGCCCACCGTGTAGGTGGCGACATCGACCTTACCGGTCAGCGGATAAGAGTCTCCGGGAAACTCGAGCTGCTCGGAAAGATCGACGGTAACGCTCGGAAACTCAGCCATTACCACTGACCATTCTGTTGGGCGGCACCCTCGTTGAGCTGCTGACGGCAACGGGTAACGGTGCCAGTCAGGCTCTTGAGGTTCTCCTCCAGGTGCGTAAAGACCTGCTCCGCGTAGTCCTCGGCAGCATAACGCGTCTCGCGCTCGTACTGCTGGGCACGATCGCGGATGTCGTCGGCCTGCTGCTGCGCAAGGCGGACGATCTCCTGCTCACCGGCAATGGTAAGGGCCTGCTGCTGAGCGTCGGCGATGATGGAATCAGCCTGAGCGGCGGCGGAAGCCATAAGCTCCTCGCGCTCCTTAAGGATACGGCGGGACTTCTGCCACTCCTCGGGATAGCTCATGCGGATCTCGTCGAGGATATTGAAGAACACGTCGGCGTCGATGACCTTGAACTGAGCGTTCTTGCCGAAAGGCGGCTTGGCTTCCTCGATCAGCCCTTCGAGCTCATCGACCAAGCTGACGATCCTATCGCCAGGAAAATTCTCGCCCGGCATCCGGTCTCCTTTCATAGGTAACATATCATCGTGCTAGTTTACCACATGCCACCAGGCAATAAAAAACGTCACGAAAAGCGATGTCTGAGCGCTTCGACCACGTTGGGCGGCACAAACGTCGATACATCGCTGCCGAGCGAGGCGATCTGGCGAACGACCGAGCTCGAGATGTAACCGTACTGCGGAGCACTCATGACAAAGATGGACTCCAGCTCGCTATCCAAGCGATAATTGAGGTCGGCCTGCTGCAGCTCATACTCAAAGTCGGTCATGGCGCGCAGGCCCTTGACCACGGCCCCCGCCCCCTGCTCACGAGCGAAGTCGACCAAGAGGCCGGTAAAGGGCAGGACTTCGACGCCGTCGATATTACCGAGCGCCTCGCGGGCCAGCGCCACGCGCTCATCGAGCATAAACGTGGTGCCCACACCGTTTTTACCCTGCGACTCTGCAACAGCGACGATCACACTGGGAAAGATGCGGCGGGCGCGGCGGATCACATCGATATGGCCAAACGTGATGGGATCGAAGGTGCCCGGGACGATCACGCGGTTGATGGTGTCATTCATGGGCGTCCTCCTGAAACGTCGTGGCATCGTTGTTATCGGCATCGGTGACGGCACTATCGTCCTCACCGTCGTCATCGCCGACCCAACGAAGCAGGTCGACCGAGGTAATGCCGTAGCGCTTCTCACGTACAGTCTCAAAGCCTGCCGGATGCGCGCCCGCATCGGCGGAGGCATGCTCAAACAGGGCATAAGCGCCAGGCGCAAGCAGACCCTGCTGAGCCAGGTTCTGCAGCATTTCCTCGACCGGCTCGGCACCAAAAGCATAGGGCGGGTCGAGCAGGACCAAATCAAAGGGGCCGCCCGGTACACGACCGCGCGAGGCACTTGCCAGCATGTCGCCCGTGACCACACGCCAACGCGCACGGTCACGGCAGAGCGACTCGATATTCTTGGTAATGAGCCGCGCGGCGTTGCGATCGATCTCAAACGTCGTGAGCGAGCGGGCCCCACGAGAGAGCATCTCTAACCCTAAGGCACCGGAGCCGCCAAAGGCGTCCAGCACACGAACCTCGTCCAAATCGAAATCGAATGCCGACATGACCATAGATGCGCACGCCTCGCGCACGCGATCAGTCGTGGGGCGGGTGACATCGCGACCACGGGGCTCCTCGATCTTACGACCGCGCCATTCGCCGCCGATGATTCTCATCCTCCGCTGACCTCCTTAAAGATATGTCGATAACGCATGGCGACCGCCTCGCGCAAGGGACGCGTCGCCACAGAGTCAAGGTTGCAAGCATACCGCAAGAGCTCGACCGCGTCCAAATGGGCCCATTCGATAAGGTCCTCATCGGCATCCAGGTCCACAAAGCGCAAGGTCACGCCACCGTGCTGACGGTACCCCAGGATTTCGCCCTCGTGACGCAGACGCAGGTCCATCTGGGCAAGCGTAAAACCATCCGAGGTCTTTTCGAGCGACTGGAGACGGTCTTGTGCCGCCGAGGCGCCGCCATTGCCCTTGGAGTGCGTCATGACCAGGCACGTGCCCGACACGCTGCCGCGGCCCACGCGACCGCGTAGCTGATGCAGCGCCGCCAAGCCAAACCGCTCACCGTTCTCGATGACCATGACGGTGGCGTTGGGCACGTCGACGCCCACCTCGACCACCGTAGTCGAGACGAGCACGTCAATCTCGCCACGCTTGAAGGCGTCGATCACGCGATCCTTCTCCCCCGCTGGCATACGGCCGTGAAGGCGCTCGATGGCAAGACCCGGCAACGCCAGACGCAGGCGATCGAGCTCGGTCGCCGTATCGTGCAGCGGCACAGGCACGGTCACGCGGCCCTCGTCGTCGCGGGCGATACCGGGCACGTCTTCAAGCTCATCGGCCGAGTCACTCGGCTCCACGAGCGGGCAAATCACGTAGGCCTGCTGACCCTTTTCATGCGCCTCGCGGATGGCGCCATAGGCGAGGTCGCGGCTCGACTCGGTGAGCACGCGTGTCGTCACGCCAGCGCCAGGGACGGGCCGATGGCGGATGATACTCGTGTCCAGATCGCCGTAGACCGAAAGCGCCAGCGTACGCGGGATCGGTGTCGCCGTCATAACGAGCAGGTCCGCACCGGGGCCCTTCGCGCGTAGGGCGTTGCGTTGGCCAACGCCAAACCGGTGCTGCTCGTCGATGACGACAAGCGACAGATGATTGAACGCAACGTTATCCGAAAGCACCGCGTGGGTTCCAAAGAGGACGTCGAGCTCGCCCGATTCAAGCTGGGCATGGATCTGCTCGCGCTCTGAGGCCGGCGTGGCACCCGTCAGAAGCGCCCAGGACATGCCCGTCTGCGAGAGCAGAGGGCCGGTCTTATCGGCATATTGGCGCGCCAACACGCCCGTGGGCGCCATAACGCAGGCCTGCGTACCGCTATCGGCAGCCACAGCCAGAGCGCAGGCGGCAACGGCGGTCTTACCGGTACCGACATCGCCCAGCAGCAGGCGGTTCATCACGCGCCCACCATCGCACATATCGCGCAGGATATCTTGGAACGCGGTCTCCTGCTCGTCGCTCAGCGAAAACGGCAGGGCTTGCTTAAGCGCGGCCAGGTGCTCGCCCGCGGTGTGGGCATAGGGAACCACATCGACCAGGCCGCCGACGTTGCGCAGGCGCAGCGCCAGCTGCAGGTAGAGGCACTCCTCGTAGGCAAGCCGTGCGCGCGCGATATCGCGCTCTGCCATACTCGATGGAAAGTGGATCGAACGCAACGCGCGGGCATTGCTCATGAGCTTCCGCTTTGCGCGCAGCGGCGCGGGAATCGGATCGAACGGATTGCCGACGACCTCGAGCGCGCCGCTTACGATGCGGCGCATCCACGCCTGGCTCACGCCATCGCTCACGTAATGGACCGGCAGGATGGTACCCGCAGCACGCCCGTCATCGAGCTTTTCAAAGTGCGGCGAGGCCATCTGCTTAAAACCGTAGGCAAACTCGACCTTGCCCATCACGGCCAGGCGGTCGCCCTGTTTAAGCTGCTGGGCAATCCAGGGCTGGCGGAAAAAGGCGACCTGCAACACGCCCGTCTCGTCCACCAGCGATACCTCGGTCACCTGCATGCGCGGACGCGGCTGCTTTTGGACGATGCGGTCGACCGTGGCGATGATGGTGCACACGGTACCGATGGGCGCCATCTCGATGGACCACGAACGGGTAAAGTCGAGGTATCGATGAGGGATATGGAGAAGGAGGTCCCCCACCGTCCTAATTCCCAGACGGCGAAGGGCCTCCTCACGTTTACCCGAAACATATTTGAGTCGCGCGATATCCTCGTCGAGCGCATTGCTCTGGGCAAAGCGCTCCGAGACGCGCGGCACGGAGCAGAGCTCGGACATGGGCAGATGCCTACTCGATCGAGAAGATCACGGGATAGAGCGGCTGCTCGCCACGATGGGCGTCAATCTCCAAGTCGGGCTGAGCTTCCTCGATGGCGTCGACGATCTCCTGGAAGGCCTCATCGGACAGCTCCTCGCCGGCCAGAATCGTCAGCGCGTCGCCCTCCTCTTCCTCCTGCATGCGGTTGATGCAGTCGAGCGTGACCTGCTTCACGTCGGAGCCGACCACGTCGATGGAGCCGGCGATGATACCCATGACGTCACCGGAGTGAATCGGAGAACCGTCAGAGGCACTGGAGTCGCGCACGGCGCGGGTGACCTCACCATCGCGGACCTCACTGATGGCGTCGACCATGGCGGCGACGGCATCCTCGAGCTCGGAATCGGGCAGGACTGCGAACAGCGCGGAGAAGGCCTGCGGGACGGTCTTGGTGGGAACGACGGCGACCTTCTTGTCGGTGCAGGCTGAGGCAGCAGCCTCAGCGGCCATGCGGATGTTGCCGTTGTTGGGCAAGATGATGACCGAGGTCGCGTTGACCTGGTCCACCGCGCCCAGCAGGTCGGCGGTCGAGGGATTCATAGTCTGGCCACCGGAGACGACCACGTCGACGCCAAGGGACTTGAGGATGTCGGCCTCGCCGGAACCGGCGGCAACGGCGACAAAGCCCAGGGCCTTCGCGGGCTCGGCGGCCTTCTCCTGGTCCTCGTGAATCTTGGCGGTACGGTCGTGGGCCTCCATCTCCATGTTGTGGATAAAGACCTCGTAGATCTGGCCAAGCTGCAGCATGTGCTCGAGCACCAGGTTGGGGGTGTTGGAGTGCACATGAATCTTGTAGTCGGGGTAGGCACCCACGAGCAGCTCGCAGTCGCCCATGGAGCCCAGGAACTTAAGGCACTCGTCCTCGTCAAACGGGGCGTCGGCCTTAAAGAGGAACTCGTTGCAGTAGCGGAACTCCGAGCCCTCCCAGTCGTCGTTGGCCTCAATCTCAACGCGGCCAAGAGCGGCATCGCGGGCAGAGCCGGCGGAGTCAAACGTAGCGGAGAAATCCTCGACCACGGTGCTGCGGCCGAGCGCAGCGGCAACAAAGTTCTCCAGGAAGATGGCAAAGCCAAAGGCGCCGGAGTCGACCACTCCGTTCTCCTTCAGAACGGGCAACAGATCGGGTGTGCGGGCGACGGACTGGTACGCCTCAACGACGATGGCATCGAGCGCATCCTCAGCCGAGAACTTCTTCTTCTCGCACTCATCGGCCTTGGTCGAGACATCGCGCAGGACCGTGAGGATCGTGCCCTCGATGGGCTTGCGGACAGCCTGGAAGGCGACCTTGACGGCGCGACGGAAGGCGAAGGCAATGTTGGCGGACGTAATGGGCTCGTCGGCAGAGACAAGGCCCTCGGCCACGCCGCGCAGAATCTGCGAGGTGATGACGCCGGAGTTACCGCGAGCGCCCATCAAGGAACCGTGGGTGATGGCGCCGGCGATGGCCTCCATGTCGGCATCGGCGGGAAGGGCGGAAAGCTCCTTGGTCACCGAGGCGAGCGTGAGCGACATGTTGGTGCCGGTGTCGCCGTCGGGTACGGGGAAGACATTGAGCTTATTGATCTCCTCGGCCTTGTCGGAAACGGCAGCCGCAGCGATCGGAAAACAGGTGCGAATGGTCTTTGCAATCATGGGTATTTGAATCTCCGTTTTCGGATGCTAGTTCAGACGGCTCTTGAGCGCGTCGATATGGATGCCGATCTTAAGGCTGGCGGGATCGATCTGGGCGATCTCCTGCAGGGTAAAGGCAACGGAGCTCGAAAGATTGTGGCAGACGGACTTCATGTTGACGCCGTTCTCGAGCACGACGTGAAGATCGACCGTAAGGCCGTTCTCGTCGGCGGAGACAAGCACGCCCTTGCGGAGGCGCTGACCGGCAAGCAGGCGCACGCTCTCGGCGCCCTGGAGCTGCTCAGCCATACCGACAACGCCATAGCACGTCATCGCGGCATAACCGGCAATATCGGCAATAACGTCGTTCGAGACGCTCAGGCTGCCGTTAATGGTCTCAGACACAAGAATCTCCTTTTCTTGGTGCTCGCGGCACCATGTCGTGGGAGCAATCATTGCAATATTCTACAACGACCGCGCCATGTTGAGGTGGCGGGCCTCGGGATTACATCCTCGACACGAAATGTTGATACGGTAACGTTCGCGAACGGCGATCGCGGCATGAAAAAACCCGCCGCATAAGCGACGGGTTTTACAACCTGGCTCCCCGGGTAGGACTCGAACCTACAACAGCGCGGTTAACAGCCGCGTGCTCTACCATTGAGCTACCGAGGAATTTAAAGCCCAACGGAAAGGGCTGGAAATTCTGGCTCCCCGGGTAGGACTCGAACCTACAACAGCGCGGTTAACAGCCGCGTGCT
>CATWQC010000030.1 GCA_958352845.1 uncultured Collinsella sp. | reverse complement strand
AATAGATAGCGAATAAACGAAGGTAAATCTGAGCAAATGTCAAGAGAATTGAGAATCCGCTACAAAAATGTCGGTTTTGTTGCTCAGATGTCTAAACAATCGTTAAAATTTGTACATTAAACGTGCGCAATTACAGATTGCGCAGATACGTTTGATAGTGAAAGAGCAAGATCGCGGTCTCTTGGGGAGGAGACATCGATGAAAGCAAATTCAGACAAATCTAAGCAGAGTAATAAAGCGACGCGCCGTGTACTGGCAGGCGTTTTGTGCGGAGCTTCCGTGTTGAGCCTGGTGCTGTCGCTCGTCATGCCCCCGATCTCGCATGCCATCGCCAACGACACCCAGACAGTTTCTACCGAGGAAACTCGAATGGGGTGCTCAAAGTGAAGAAGTTCGCCGCATGTAGCTTTATAGCAACCATTTTCGTTGCAAGCACGCTGCTGTCCCCGTTCAGCGCAGCCACCTCTGCGAGCGCGGCTACCACTGTGAACAAGGGCATCTACAAGCCCACGTCTATCGGTATCGGTACGAATATCAATATCTCAACCCCCGATCCCGGCGTGGCCACCTACGTCGGCCGCGACATGTACATCGGTGGTAAGCCGAACGACCCTAGAACTCTTGATGCGAATAACGCCCCCACCGGCTCATACGCCGCTGAGGCGGAGGGCCTTACCGTGGTCCGTGGCAAACTGGCCATGAATCCTATCAAGAATAGTTGGGGCGGCGAGGGCTTCCGTTTCGGCACCGTTGGTTTTGGTTCCCAGTTTCGTCCCAGTGAGGGAAGCACGGTGCTTGCGGTCGCCGGTATAGAAAGCTCGATTACGAACATGAACACCGGTAAGGGAACGACCTTGGAGACTGCGACGGTTGGTGCTTGGACCAAGGGTGCCTGGGTCGGCAAGGCGACAAAGACTAACTCCCACCCTGGCCTTGACTACACCGCAAAGATCGCCGGCCCCATCACCTATTCCTATTGGGATTGGGATACTAACAACGGGCGCCAATCTGTGGTGAAAAAGCAGGGTGATTGGTACGAGGGCTCGGATGCTCTGCAGAGCGACCTGTTCAATCAAGATGTTGATTTGACTAATGTTAACGGTAACGATTATTCGAAATACAACGGTCCAGATGGATACCTCTCGAAGCTATCGAAACAGCTCGCCTCGTTTGCAGTTAACGGCGAGGTGGATGTCAACGGCTTTGCAGACTCTAATAGCAACTACGTCATCAACAAGTACGATAACAAAGGAACAAGCTATACGCTCAAATTCGATGGTGCTGACGATCGTGCTGACAAGCCTATTAACGGTGCGCTTGATACCAGAATCCCGAATAATACGATTCGCAACACCGAGCGACTCATCACCTTTACCGGCGATGGAACTTCTATGCAACAGGTCTTCACCATTGCCGGTTCCGAGCTCTCCAACTTGAAGGGTGGCGTCTACTATCGAGGCGTCGACTTTAAGTTCACCAATATCCCCGAAGGCGCATCCATTGTCGTGAACGTTACAGGTGCTGATCCTGTCGAGTTCCACAACGGCTGGCGCTTCTGGTGGGGCGATACAGAAATATCTCGCGGTTTCGAGAGTCAGTACAAAGATGAAGACCTTGGCACGAAATACTCGCTGGCCTCCCAGTCCATCATGTGGAACTTCGTCGATACCACCAGCCTTACCATTCGCGGTGGCATTGCAGGCGAGGGTCGAGAGGACTGGGGCGGCAAGGACGGCAAGTGGACCGACGATGATCCCGCCGCTGCTATGCTCGGATCGATTCTCGTTCCCAACGGAAGCTTCGACGACCATGTGACCACCAACGGTCGCGTGTACGTGGGCGAAGACTTCATGATGAACAACCCTATGGTTGCGTACAACTTCACAAATCTCGAGGGTTATTCGTCTTCCGTCATCGATATGGACCAGGAGCGTCACAACTTCCCGTGGTCTGGCACTTACACGCCCGACGGCTCCGCCGTTGCGTGGAGCAAGGTCGACGCTACGGACGGCAAGCCGCTCGCGGGTTCCGAGTGGGCCATCTACGCGACCGAGGCCGATGCACTGAACAATCAGCACTGCATCGTCTCTATTGTGGATAACGGCACGAATGACTCCGATTCTACCGTTGGCACCATTCAGTTCAACTACCTGAACCAGAAGGCCAACATTGGCGATCCTAAGGATACCAGCTACTTCACGTACTACATTCGTGAGGTCAAGGCGCCGGCTGGTTACCAGAAGTCCGAGACCATCTACTACGCAACCATGAACAACACCGGCGAGACGGTCAACTATGTCCAGGGTTATGTGGACACGGCAAACGGCAACAAACTGGTTCAGTTCGACCCTTCTAACACCACGGGTGCCATCCGCAACGCCAGGATCACCGGTACGGTGTCTTGGACCAAGGTGGATGACAAGACGCATGATCTGCTGCCGGGTTCTGAGTGGGCGCTTACCAAGGTAAAGGATGCCAATGATGTCAAAATTGAGGACGCTGTATCCCTGACTGTGATTGATAACGATAAGAATGCGGGGGCTGCCAGCGACAAGTGGGCTGATTCTGATAACGACGATGGCAAGTTCAAGCTCGAGGGCCTGCTGCCGGGTACGTACACGCTTGTTGAGACCCAAGCTCCGTTTGGCTACAACTTGAATGACGCGGGTTACGAGTTCAAGGTGTTCAAGGACGGCTCCATTACGTGGACCGAGGGAAAGAGCCCGACGATTGCCGGGAACAACGTCTACATTTCCGACACTCTTGCCACTACGTCCGTGACGATCCCGGTGACCAAATCTGTTCGCAATACGGATTGGCCGAAGGATGCCAACGGCAACTATGTTTCGTTCGACTTCAAGATCACGGCGACGTCCGACCCCGCGGCTCCGATGCCTGGCGAAACGACCATTCACGTTGCGCCTACGGACGAGTCCAAGGTCAACGACATCGTGGCGAAATTTGGGGAGATCACATTCGGCAAGGACGATCTTGCCGCGATTGACGCTTCGAACCCGACTCGCGCCAAGATCTACACCTACACGGTGAAGGAAGTCGAGCCCACCACGGGCCCTGTCGACAAGCTGCGCTATTCCAAGGCCGAGTACCGGGTAGCCGTTACAGTGGAGGCCAAGCTGAATGAGGCGGGCAAGCGTAACGGTCTCACCACCTCGACCACGGTCACGCAGGTAAAGGACGACATGGGCAACGAGATCAATCCGGGCAAGGCCATCGGCGATGTCAACGCGCCCGCGAACGCCATTCCCGCCTCCACCTTCACCAACGTGAAAGTCCTCACGGACCTCCCGCTCACCGGCGCGGGATGGACCGAGAACTCCATGCTCCTCGTGGGCGCCGGTCTCATGCTTCTGAGCGGCATCGCTGCGGGAGCGTATTGGTTCGCTACAAAGCGCCGCCAGGACGATTCGTCCGATGGCGCTGGTAGATAGATGTTTATGAATGTCGGGCTCATTTCTGAAAGGGGAATCATGAACCGATTCGTACAAAAGCTGATCGTCGGTGCTGCTGCCGTAGCGATCGCCGTAACCGGCCTGTTGGGCGGCGCGCCCGTGGCCAAGGCTGCGGATCCTGCACAGCCGACGGACGGCACCATCACTATCATCAACAACGATTCCGCTACGTATGACCATACGTTCGAGGGCTGGAGGCTCGCCACCCTGAAGAACGTTACCGTTACCGGTACGGGTGAGAATGCCTCTATCAACTTCGAGATCGATACCACTGACGAATTCGTTAACGTTATTGTCGAAGTCATGAGTGAGATGACCGTGGACGGCAAAAACGTTAAGACCGAGTACGAAACTGACGCTAACTACAACGGTAGCGTGCCTGGTACCGAGGCAAACCCCATGGGCTACCTTATCGACAAGGTGTTTAAGACTGATGGGAATGCTACTGTCGAAAACACTGAGACGCTGTGGAAGAACAGTTCCACTGCTCTCCGTGAATTCGCGACTAAGCTTTCCGCAAAGACCCTGACTTCCTCCGTGGCTGACAATCACAAGACGGATTTCAAGAGCGGTAAAGCGACGACCGGCGCGAATGAGTGCAAGCAGGGTTTCTGGTTCCTGATGGACACGACCGCCGATCCGAAGGGCACCGTTAACGCAAATGCTATTGAGTCTCAGTCCATCCCGATGCTGCTTGCTACCAAGCTCGTTAACCCGACTGATCAGGATGCTCCTGACTACGCTGGCGCTACTGCGAACCTGGGCACCGTGACCCTTAAGGCCAACGAACCTTCCATCAACAAGGAGATCACCAAGGTCAACAAGGCTGATGCCGATTCCAAGACCAAGATGAACGCTCGTATCGGCGACACGATCACCTATACCCTTACCACCACGATTCCGGACTACACCGGCTACGTCGACGGCTCCCGCGTGCTGCAGCTTATCGATACCGCTGCTCACGGCCTGAAGGACGTTACGGTTACCAAGGTTAAGGTTGGCGACACCGAGCTTAATGAGGATGCTGACGCCGATAACAACGGCTACGTCCTGAAGCAGGACAAGAATCAGATCGATCCCTTGGACAACTGCAATAAGGCTGACGCTACTGTCACCACGGTTGACCTTGCTCACTACGTTAACACGAACGACAACATTGCCTCTGGCGCTACGGTTACCGTTACCTTGACCGCTGTTGTCGACTCCGATGCCGTTATTGCTGGCGTTGGTAACCCCAACACCGTTGAGCTTGCGTACTCTCGTACCCCGAGCGGCGAAAAGCACCAGGTTCCTGGCCCCACCGTTCGCGTGTACACCTATGACTTCAGCATCTATAAGACCAACATGGCCGGTGACACCGCGCTCTCTGGTGCTCAATTCGCCATTGCCCGCGTGGACAGCAATGCTGAGACCTTCATGACGCAGGACGCTGCGACCAAGGCCTGGAAGAATCTCACTACTGCCAAGCCCGCTGCCGATGCGGACGAGGGCGTGTTCACTACCAGCGCTGACGGCAAGATCGCCATGTCTGGTCTCCCTGCTGGCGAGTACCACGTCTACGAGATTAAGGCTCCTGATGGCTACACCAGCATCGGCCTTCCCGATTTCAAGTTCACCATCACCCCGACGTTTGATACCGCCGGCACGACGGTAACGTCCGTGGCGTACGAGAAGACGACCAATACCGACGGCAATCGCGTCTCCATCGGTACGGGCGAAACCGCTTCTATGGCTCAGATCAAGAACGCCAAGAATCTCACCGAGCTGCCTATGACCGGTGACCTGGGCATCAAGGTCTTCGTTACTGTGGGTGTGCTGCTCATGGCTGCTGGCGCCGCCTTCGCCCTGAGTGCACGAATGCGCGCTTAATTCCCTAGCTTGATGACGCGGCGAGCGGGCGATCGTCGTCTCCTATCAGCGCCTGCGCGTCGCGTTCTCATCTTCCCTTTCGCCGCACCCCGTCGCGCTTGGACCCGCGGCGGGGTGTGGTGCATTAACCGTGTCCTCGCACCCACACCCCCGGAGGTGAACCACATGGAGGCAATCAAGCCCGTATCGACGATGCGCACGCCGAGCGGCGGTTCGAACCCGGCTTCCCCCAGCCGGCGTAAACCGCCCCTCGTCCTGCGCCTGCTTTCCCTTCTGTGCTTTGCCGCTGGCTTTGTTATCGTGGCCACGCCCCTCGTCCTGCGCGCTATTTCCCAGGCTGAGCAAACGGCCGCAGTTACCGCAGCCCAAAACACCGTGGATGGCTGGCCCTATCCGCAGGCGGAGGAGGCCCTCGCGGCCGCACACGCCTACAACGAGCAGCTGGCCGCCGGCGGTCAGGACGTCATCGGCGAGGTTGTGGACCCGTTCGGTAGCACCTCCGGCGCCTCCACCGCCTCTGGCTCTGAGGATTCCATCGCCTCGCAAGACACCACCTACCAGGGGCTTCTTAACGCGGGATCGGGCCTTATGTGCTCGGTGCGCATTCCTAAGATCGACGTGAACCTGCCCGTGTACCACGGCACCTCCACCGAGGTACTCGCCGCGGGCGCCGGCCACCTGTATGGAACGTCGCTTCCCGTGGGTGGCGCGAACACGCACGCCGTGCTTACCGGCCACCGCGGCGTGCCGGGCTCGCTCCTGTTCACGCGTCTGGACGAGCTGCAGGTTGGCGACTCGTTTTACATCGAGGTGATGGGCGAGGAGCTGGGTTACAAGATCGACCGCATAGACGTGATTACGCCCGACGACGATTCCAAGTTGCGCGTGACCGCCGGCGAGGACCGCGTGACGCTCATGACCTGCACGCCCTACGGCGTGAACTCGCACCGCCTGCTGGTATCGGGTGTGCGTGCAAGCATTCCGGATGAGGTTCCCGTGCCCGAGGAGGCGCAGGGCATCAACACCACCGCGGTGGCGCTGGGCGTTTTGGGCGCGCTGCTGGCGATTGTTGTGGGTCTCGTTGTGGCCGGGCACGTGCGCAAGAAGCGGCGCGCCGCGCAGCGTGCCGCCGTTGCCGCCGCGGTGACGTTGGACGCCGACGCGGCTGCTGGCGATGGCGGAAACGGGTGGACCGCGGGAGCCTCCAGGTTTGCGGCCCCCTTCGCCTCCTCTGCTTCAGCCTCCTCGGCTTCCCCCGATTCCGATGCTGATTCTCCCGAGTATCGCGGGCGACACCTGCGCTAGCGCCCGCGTCGGTGCTCAATATCGCTCGAAGTGTAGCGCCTTCGCTCGCTTCCTGGTCATTTGCCAGAACCGCGGCGCGATCCCGAACATGCCGTACGACGCGATGGTCGAGCTTCCTGCCTACATCGGCAAGAACGGCCCCGAGGTCATCTCGCGCGACAACATCCCGCTGTTCCAGCAGGGCCTCATGATGCAGCAACTCAACTCCGAGAAGCTCGTGGTCGAGGCGTGCATCGAGGGTTCGTATGAGAAGGCGCTCAAGGCGTTCACGCTCAACAAGACGGTCCCGTCCATGACGGTGGCCAAGGAGATTCTCGACGACATGATCGAGGCCAACAAGGATTTCTGACCTGTGCTTAAGTAACGAGACCTTCGACGACGGCCCGACTGCGAACGGTTCGCAGCGGCCTTTGAGGTTCATAGGCTCCCCCTGGGGTACATCCCAGGGGGAGCCTCTCAGAAGCGCCCGAGGGGCGCTTTTTGTGTATATGGAGGCAAAAGGGATATGCAGTCTTTATATACGGCCTCCTTTTAGGAGGGTCGATTTCTCCGGTTGATTTCCAATCTCAGCTGAACACATTGAGCGGATAGGCCGTTTCCGCAGTTAGCCGAAAGCCCCCGGGGTCCCTCCCGGGCCCCGGGGCGGCATTTTCCCAGTTGAAGGAACGGTGGAGATGTGTTTCGGTGGGTCCGGTGGCCATACTCCGCTCTCCGCCCGGCACCTCTTCCAAGGGAACCGACGAGGGCGCCGGCACCCAGTATGTCTAAGAGAACGGTTCTTTGGGCAATACTGCTTATGATTTTACGACTGATGATAAGGGCGAAATCAGCGTCAAGGGCCTCGATGCTGGCGCCTACACGGTCGAGGAGACCCATACGCTCCCCGGCTATAACACCGTGCCCAAATTCACGTTCACCATTACTGCCACGGGTCTTAATCAGAACGAGGGCGAGAATACGTTGACGGTGACCACATCCAAGAATGGCTCTGGTCTCGTCACCAATTCCTCTTCTGGTGGCGGCACCGTTACCCTTACCGTCAAGAACAAGAAAGGCTCCGGCCTCCCGCTGACCGGTCTTAACGGCGTGACCTTCACTTGGATCGCTGGCAGCGCAGTGCTGTGCATCGGCGTGGCACACCTCATCCGCAGCCGTAAGCAGGCTGAGGAGTCCGAGCACGAGTAACGCTCGCTCACCCATCACTTTGGCAGGTGGGATGTGATGGCCATGAGACTTGCGGACACTTTTCTCGTCCATCTACGCTCTTGCTTTGCCATTCTCTTTTCGGGGCAAACTCCGCACTGGAGTTTGCCCCGTTTTTTTTGGGACAACGCAGCCAGGCTCCATTGCTCGATGGATCAAGCGTATGAATATCGAACAGATGTTTGCAATTATTGCGTTTACCAGCTGCGGGTGCATACGCTCGCAGTAAAATGGCCTTGCGACGCATCCCGTGCGCGGGCGGCCGACGACTCGATCGGAGGTCCCCAAATGCTGAAATTCCTTAACGCGCTCGCCGCCCTTGCGGCGGTGGGCACGTTCGTCATCGCGTTTCTTGACTCGTATGAGGTTCGGTTTAAGGTCCGTAGGCGCACGCGCGGTGCGGACGGTAGAAGGCATTTGCGCCGCAACAAGCGCAAATAAGAATGCCCGGGGTTCGGAGCCCGGGCATTTAACTAAAGCTGAAAACTAGGCCGCCCGCGCTCCCAAACATTTACGCGGGGTGCGTCGTTTTCTATTGATATTGTATCCCGAATCGCCCCGCCGATCCGGGATATTCTGAAAACGCAAATATGGACTTAGGCACGAAAGGAATCTCGTCAATTCCGAGAATTATGTATAATTCCAATATAAACTGGAATCAAACGAAAAAGATGGAAATGAACGAAGCGCTAATCTACTTACAAGAAGCACTAGGTCTCTCCGCCAAGACCAAAACTTGGCCTGGATCCGCACACTTGCCGCTGCATCTGCGGGCGATTGAGGTCCGCGCTGTTGACGCAAACGGTTTTTCGTTTTTGCTTGCAAGTTTGCCTACTGGCGTCGGGCTTCCCGAGGCTAAGAGAGTCTATAGTCGGCTAGCCTTGCGCGCGGAGACTCCTGTTGTCGTTTCGTTTCCTGATGCCGATGCACGTCAGCGCAAAGCATTGGTCGCACAAGGGATTCCCTTTGTCTGCCCGGGTAGACAGGCTTTTCTTCCATTTATGGGCACGGCCTGCACGGAGAGGGGCGGTGCCTGGTTTCGCAATCATGCGACCAAGATGTCACCCAACGCACAGGCTGCCGCAATCTGGGGAGCAACCCAGGAGCCATATCCTCCCTATGACCTTTGTCGTGCGCTTGGGATCTCGGCAAGCCGTGCGAGTGAGGCCATAACCGAGCTTGTCGACAGGGGGCTCGCGAGGCGCGAGCGTCGCGAGCGGCGTGTCGTCGTGTTCCCTGTTGCCGTTGATCTTCTGCTCAGTGAGCACATGTCAGAGCTCTCCTCGCCTGTCTCGAAGGTCTTTTTTGCAAGGAAGACGCCGCAGATCGACTATCTTGTTGACGCCGGGGAGACGGCGCTCGCTGCGCGTTCGATGCTCGCTGCGCCGGGCATGGAACAAAAGGCCGTCTTAAGAAGTGCATGGCGTCAACTGAGCGACCTCGAAGTCGCAGACGGGGAGTTGCCGGATAACGAAACGGCGATGATCCAAGTGTGGCGCTATGCGCCCGTGTTTGCCGACTCCTCCCGCGTCGATGACATTTCGCTTGCGCTATCTTTGGCGGCAATCGACGATGAGCGAATTCAGCTCGAAGTCGATCGCATGTTTGGAAAGGAATATCCATGGCAAGAAGCGCTGTAGAAGGTCTCCAAGAATTCGAATCGTCGGCGGTGCTTCGGTCCTAGCTGCGTTGTCCGGCGCATGAGCTTGCTAATCGGCTATTATTTGTTTAGACAACTTAAGTTGTAGAGGAGTGACAGGCGATGCTGCAGGGCGCCAAACATATGAAGAGCAATAACGCCGCGGCCAACGGTGGCTCAAGCCCCCAACCCGAACTCCAGCCCAAACCTCAACCAAAGTCCAAGCGCCGTCGCAAGCGGTTGCCGCGCTGGGCCGACCGGCTCATCACCATCGTCATCATCCTTATTGGCGTGGGCCTTATGACCTGGCCGTGGATCTTGGACCGGCTCGAAGCCTCGGGCGTGTTCAACCAGATCAGCACCGTGTCCAGCACCGTGGACGCGCTGTCTGCCGAGGAGCGCGAACGCATCCTGCTCCAGGCGCGCTCCTTTAACGAGCAGCTGGCGGGCGAGGCCACCGAGCTCCCCGCCGACCAGATCGAGCCCTACGCCCAGCAGCTCATCTTTGACCGCGACCCCATGATGAGCTGGGTCGAGATCCCCTCCATCGACGTGAGCATGCCCATCTACCACGGCACGAGCGAAGAAGTCCTTATGGCGGGCGTCGGCCACCTGGAGGGCACGAGCCTGCCGGTGGGCGGCACATCGACGCATTGCGTGCTCACCGCGCACTCGGGCATGCGCAACCTGAGCATGTTCGACGACATCCACTCGCTGGAGCCCGGCGACCTGGTACTGCTGCATACCATGAACAAGACGCTCGCCTACAAGATGGTGGACTCCGAGGTCGTGCTGCCCGAGGAGATGGAGTCGCTGACCATCGAGCCCGGCGCCGACAAAGTGACGCTCGTCACCTGCACGCCCTACGGCGTAAACGACCATCGCCTGCTGGTGCATTGCGTGCGCACCAAGTACAACAAGAAGGACGTCGACAAGCAAAAGTCGCTGGCCGGCCGCCACTGGGGCAAGCGCGAGTTTGCCGTGCTTATCGTGGTCGTGGCCATTGTACTGTTGCTGCTGGACATCGTGATCCACGCGGTCCTCAAGCGCCGCAAGGCCAAGGCCTCGGCATAGGACATCGTTCGGAACCACCACAAAGGGGACAGGCACCTTTATGGTGGTCGGGGCTTCCAAACCATCACAACATCCGATGAAAAATTCGATTTTGACGAAAAGCGTCGAATGTTGTGATGGTTTTCGTTGCGGGCGGGACGGTTTTCGTTGTGGACGAGACAGTTTTCGCTATGGACGGTGCGGTTTCGCTGCAGAACCGCCAGCCCGCCGCCTGCCAGCCCGCCGCCCTCGTTACGTTTTCGCTGCATTTGGGTAAAGCACCTGCTCCAAGCGGCGTTGCCTTGTATACTAGAGCGGTTTATCTGTTATGCGGAAGGGAGCGCCTATGGCACTCAGCGAGAAAGACGTGCGCGGCATCGCCGAGTACGCAAAGATCGCACTGACCGATGACGAGCTCACCCAGATGACGTCCTACATGAACGACGCCGTCCAGATGCTCGAGCCCGTCTTGCAATATGACCTGCCCGACGTGGAGCCCACGTTCCATCCTATCGGAAGCCTGTCCAACGTGATGGGCGATGACCTGCGCGAGCTCGAGCGCGACCTGCCGCTCGACGTCGCGCTCGAAAACGCCGGCAGCGCGCGCGATCGCTACTTCCGCGTGCCGTCCATTTTGGGAGAGGGGGAGAACGAGTAATGGCGCAGAGCTTCGATTCCCTTACCGCCGCCCAGATCGCCGCGGGCGTTGCCGCCGGCGACTTTACCGCTACCGAGGTGGCCCAGGCCTCTCTTGCCGCCATCGAGGCGCGCGAGGGCGGGGTCCAGGCATTCCTGCAGGTGGCGCCCGAGCTCGCGCTCGAGGCCGCTGCGCGCGTGGATGCCGACCGTGCCGCAGGCAAGCCGCTGCCCCCGCTCGCGGGCGTGCCGCTGGCCATCAAGGACAACATGAACCTCGTGGGCACGCGCACCACCTGCGCTTCTCGCATGCTCGAGAACTACCAGAGCGTCTACACTGCCACCTGCGTCCAGCGCATGCTCGATGCCGGCTGCCTGCCCATGGGCAAGGCCAATATGGACGAGTTTGCCTTTGGCAGCTCCACCGAGAGCTCGGCGTTTCACCGCACCAACAACCCTTGGGATACCGATCGCGTGCCTGGCGGCTCCTCGGGCGGCTCCGCTGCCGCCGTCGCCGCGGGCGAGGTCGCGCTCTCGCTGGGCTCGGACACCGGCGGCTCCATTCGCCAGCCGGCGTCACTGTGCGGCGTGGTGGGCTTTAAGCCCACGTATGGCGCCGTGAGCCGTTACGGCGTGGTTGCCTTTGGATCGTCGCTCGACCAGGTGGGCCCCTTTGGCCGCACGGTCGAGGATGTCGCGCTGGCCATGAACGCGCTTACCGGCGCGGGCCACGATCCATACGACTGCACCAGCCAGGATTGTGCCGTCGACTTTACCGAGCATCTCAACGACAGCATCGAGGGTAAGCACGTGGGCATTATCCCTGCGTTTATGGAGGCCGAGGGCCTGACGCCCGAGGTCAAGGCCGCTGTTCAGCGCGCCGCCCAGGAGCTGCAGAACCAAGGTGCCGAGCTGGTCGAGGTCGACCTGCCGCACCTGGACGCCGCCATCGCCGCCTACTACGTCATCGGCCCGGCCGAGGCGTTCTCCAACCTGGCACGTTTCGACGGCATTCGCTATGGCTACCAGGAGGAGGGCTGCGCCAACCTGTCCGACCAGAGCTCCCTTTCACGCGCCCACGGCTTTGGCGCCGAGGCCAAGCGCCGTCAGATGCTCGGCGCCTACCTGCTGAGCTCGGGCGTGTACGACAAGTACTACTATGCCGCGCAAAAGGCCCGTACGCTCATCACACAGGACTACGACGCCGCGTATGCCAAGGTGGACACCATCCTCATGCCCGCCTCGCCGCGCACGGCCTTTAAGTTTGGCGAGATCAGCGACCCCACGCAGATGTACCTCTCCGACCTGTACACCATCTCGCTCAACATTTGCGGCAACGGCGGTATCTCGGTGCCGCTGGGCCTGGGCGAGGATACTCAGCTGCCCGTTTCTGCTCAGCTGGTGGGACCTGCCTTTAAGGACCGTCAGCTGCTCACGTTTGCCCGCGCCCTGGAGCGCGGCTTTGCCGATGCCGCCACGGGTGCGCCCGCGCTTTCCGTCGCGCCCGATTTTGCCGGGAAGGGAGGCGAGCTGTAATGAAGGAGCTTTCCGAGGTCCTGCAGGATTGGGAGGCCGTGATCGGCCTGGAGATCCATACCGAGCTCACCGCACTCGACACTAAGATGTTCTGCAACTGTAAGCTCAGCCACGATGACGAGCCCAACGCCAACGTGTGCCCAGTGTGCTTGGGTCTGCCTGGCGCCCTGCCGGTGCCCAACAAGCGCGCCATCGAGAGCATCGTCAAGGTCGGTCTCGCCACCAACTGCGAGATCCAGCGCCACTCGATGTTCTACCGCAAGCACTACTTCTATCCCGATATGGCCAAGAACTTCCAGACTACGCAGGGTCCGGTCGCCTTTGCCATGTACGGCCACCTGGATCTTGATGTGACCGGTCGCGGCGCCGCCGAGCGCCCCGACTGTGCGTTTGGCGAGGCCGAGGCCCAGAGCCTGGCGAGCGCCTCGGCCAACGCCGAGGGCCTGTCCACATCCATGACGTCGACCATGCGCGAGGGCAATCAGCGCGCCGGTCACCTGGCCAGCTACGACGCGTCCAACCTGCAAATGCCCGAGCGCCGCGAGGACGGTTCCTACACGGTGCCCATTCGCATCCTACGCATCCACATGGAGGAGGACGCCGCCAAGATGGTCCATGTGGGCGGCGCCGAGGGCCGCATTACCGCCGCGGCCGAGTCGTTCGTCGACTACAACCGCTGCGGCACGCCGCTGATTGAGCTCGTCACCGAGCCCGACCTGCGCACGCCTGAGGAGGCTCGCCTGTTTATGGAGAAGCTCCGTCGCATTTTTGTGACGCTGGGCATTTCGGACTGCTCCATGGAGAAGGGCTCCATGCGCTGCGACGGCAACGTGTCGCTGCGCCGCCGCGGCGAGACCAAGCTGGGCACCAAGACCGAGCTCAAGAACCTCAACTCGTTTAAGAGCCTGCATGACGGCCTTGCCTACGAGATCTGCCGCCAGGCCGAGGTGCTCGAGGAGGGCGGCATCATCTATCAGGAGACCCGCCACTGGGAGCCCAGCCGCAAGCGCACCGTAGTCATGCGTGTGAAGGAGACGGCCGATGACTATCGCCTGTTCCCCGATCCCGATCTGGCGCCGTTTGATCTGGATGACGAGTTCATCGACCGCTGTCGTGGCGAGATTCCCGAGCTGCCCGATGCCAAGCGTGCCCGTTTTGAGACCGACTTTGGCATTAAGGCGGCCGATGCCGAGCAGATTGCCGGCGACCCCGAGTTTGCTGAGTTCTTTGAGGCTGCCGCTACCGGCATGGCTGGCAAGGAGGCCCAGACGGTTGCAAACTTGCTGGTCAACGAGATGATCGCCTATCTTAAGGGCGCGGGCGTCTCGCTGACCGAGTCCGGTATTGCACCTGCCCAGGTGGCAGCCCTTGCCAAGTTGCTGGCGACCGATGCCATCAGCTCCAACCAAGCGCACGAGGTCTTTGAGGCCATGGCTCAGACCGGCGACGACCCCAACAAGATCGTCGACGAGCGCGGTATGCGTCAGGTGAGCGATGCCGGCGCGCTGCAGCCGATCGTGGACGAGGTGCTGGCGAACTGTGCCGATCAGGCGCAGCAGTATCGCGACGGCAACCAGAAGGTCATCGGCTTTTTGGTGGGCCAGTGCATGAAAGCAAGCCGCGGCAAGGGCAACCCGAAGCTCTTCAACGAGTTGCTGAGAACGTCGCTCTCGTAAGCGGGAACCGAGGGGCCGGGCGCAGGGCCTTGCCTCTCAATTTCGGACAGTCCTGCGCAAGACGAAGGCCACATTAAGTGGCCTTCTTTGCGTGCGGAACTCATTTTGAGCAAGCACCCGCCCTGCCGGGGCTCCCGGGTTCTGCAACGACTCGGCCGTTCGGGCCAGGTGGGGCTGATATAAATAGAGTGAATGGGCGCGCCGTTGGCGCGTCCATTTTTGTGCGGGTGACAAAGGGACTGTCCCTTTGTCACATTGCAATAAATGTGATGGAAGTGTGGAGAAATGAGCTTAAAACTTCCGTAAATGTGATAAATGTCACGTTTTACCTAGGGTAAAATGTGGGAAATATCACGTTTACGGAAGTTTCTTTGCGGGAGGTTCGGTCATGCAGCGAGATATCATTGCCAAGCTTAACGCTTGGAAAGCGTCAGAATATCGTAAGCCGCTTATCCTTAAGGGGGCGCGCCAGGTTGGAAAGACGTGGGCGCTTAAGGAGTTCGGCCGAACCTCGTACCTCAATTTTGTGTATCTGACGCTCGAGGAGCCGTCACCTGGGGTACAGAGCGAGTACGCTCAGTTTTTCGAAGGTACGCGCGATCCTCGACGGATCATCTCAAATCTTTCCCTGGCACTTGGACAGCCTATCGATCCCGGCGAAACGCTGCTTATTATTGATGAGATCCAGGATTGTCCTTCTGCAGTCGGCGCCCTTAAATACTTCTGTGACGAGGCCCCCGAGTATCACGTCGCATGCGCAGGGTCTTTGTTGGGCGTTCGCTTGTCCCGTGAGACCAGCGCTTTTCCGGTGGGAAAGGTCGAGTTCATGGAGATGCGCCCCATGAGCTTTTCCGAGTTTCTGAAAGCCGAGGGCGCTGCAAACTACGACGAATACCTTGGCGGCCTGGATCAGATCGAGACAGTGCCCGATTTCTTCCATGTCCGTCTCGTCGAGCATCTTCGTCGTTATTTTGCATGCGGCGGCATGCCAGAGGCTCTTGGCCGGTGGGTGGAGACGGGCGATATCGTTCAGGTCGATAAGGTGTTGTCTGATCTCTTGGATTCCTACGAGCGCGATTTTGCCAAGCATGGTGGCCGTGCGCAGTTCGCCAAGCTTTCACAAATATGGAACTCGATTCCAGCTCAGTTGGCGCGCGAGAACAAAAAGTTCGTTTGGGGTGCGGTGCGCGAGGGGGCTCGTGCTCGAGAATACGAGGATGCTCTGGAATGGCTTGCCGATGCTGGGCTCATCACGGCGGTTCGCCTTAATGCTGCCGGTGGTGTGCCGCTCTCTGCGTACGATGACCTCAAGGCATTTAAGGTCTACTGTCTTGATGTCGGCTTGCTGCGCCGCATGGCAAGGCTGGATGCGTCCGCTTTTGCCATCTCGGATGCGCTATTTTCGGAGTTCAAAGGTTCGTTCGCCGAGAACTATGTGCTTCAGGCATTACTTTCACAGTTAGATGCTGCTCCGCGTTATTGGACAAACGAGAAGCCGAAGCACGAAGTCGATTTTTTGATTCAAGTCGGAAACGAAATCGTTCCCGTCGAGGTCAAATCGGGAGAGGTCGTTCATTCCAAGAGCCTTAAGTACTATGCCGACAAGCATGCGGAGACGACTCCATTGAGGGTCCGCTACTCACTTAAGAACCTAAAGCTCGACGACGGGGTGCTCAACATTCCGTTGTATTTGGCTGATCGATCTGTCCCTCTTATCAAAAAGGCGCTTGATCGTGCACATCTTGACGTTTAGATCCTGGGTGAGCTGACGGGCGGCGGCTAATTAATCGCTCCGTTACGGCCAGGGAGCCTGGGCCTTAGCGATGCTTGCTTCGCCAAGCCGTGGGTGTCATGCCGGTGTATTGTTTGAAGGCTTGGGTGAAGGCGGCCTGCTGAGGGTAGCCTAGGCGCTCTGCTACCTGCGCTATCGTGAGCGCGCTATCGGCCAAAAGGTCCTGTGCTCGCTCCATACGGCGTCTGCGAATGTAGGCGCCCAGGGACTCGCCAGTTTGGGCCTTAAAGGTGGCGCATAGTTTGGAGCGGCTTGTGTAGAGCCTCTCGGCCACCTCGTTGATACCCACATGTCTGCCTTTGTCGAGCGCGCGCTCAATCATTGCCGTTGCTTCTTCGGCAATGGTTATGCTGACGCGTGTGTCTGCCGCCTGCCGCGCCTGCTTGTGGGCCGCGCACGAACAGGCGAGCTCCGCGACCATGGTCTCCACGATGCCCTGCATATAGACGTGTCCGCCTACGGTGCGGGCGCGGTCCTCGTTAATCCGGCGCAGCGTGTGGCAGATGGCAGACGTCGCTTCCTCGTGCCATGGCTCGGCAAACGCCTCAAAGATTCCCGCGAACTCGGTGGGATAGCGGTGCTCCAGTTCGTCAAAATATCCAGGCAAAAAGAGCACCGAGCGCGAGTGATAAAGCTCCCCCGCAAACAGCGGGCTTAATTCTTCGCCACAGCTATCTTGGATAAAGCTGCAAACGGCATTGTTTGGCCACGGTCCATGCAATGGTTTGAGGTTCGCGGGCGTTATGCCAGCCTCGGGCATGCATGTAAGTGTGGGCGCGCTGACTTCGCTCACGCAGGCGTATGGCTCGGGTGTGTATTCGGCCAGGTACATATCGTGCGTCGGGGTGATGAAATGCTCCATGACGATGCAGGCAGGGGAGAGAGGCATAATCCATGCGCGGCCGTGCGCCCGGTCGTTTGCCACCTCGCCGGTAAAGACGGCGCCCTTGCCGGTAAGCTCCAGGCCAAACTGCTCAAATTGCGGTGCGTAGAGCTCGGTTATGTCGGTCGCTGCCCGCCGTATTTGCAAAAGCGTTCCTTTCCTTTGCAGAAACGTCCACGCCTGGCTTGATTGTGAGCCATGGCTAACACAGCAATGATAAGTTCATTACGGTTAACTCTCAAGCCGTTAGAAAGGAATCTCATGGCAAAGGAATCAAAAAGGGAAGGTGGAGGCATCGGCGAGCTGCTCGCGTATGCCGGCGACCGCAAATTCCTAACGTATTTGGGCATGGCGCTCTCGGCGCTCTCGCAGCTGCTGAGCTTTGGCCCGTACGTGTGCATTTGGCTTGTCGCGCGCGACCTGATCGCCGTGGCGCCCAACTGGAGCGAAGCCACTAACATCGCGATGTACGGTTGGTGGGCCGTGGGGTTTGCGCTGGCAAGCATCGTAGCTTATTTCGTGGGGCTCATGTGCACGCATCTGTCCGCGTTTCGCTGCGCGTCCAATATCCGCAAGACTACGAGCGAGCACCTGCTTAAGCTGCCGCTCGGCTACTTCGACACGCATGCCACCGGCGAGCTGCGCCGCATTGTAGACGGGTGCGCCGCCTCCACCGAGACTTTGCTCGCACACATGCTGCCCGATATCGCAGGCGCCGTCGCCATGGTCGTGGGCTTGCTCGTGCTGCTTTTCGCCCTCGATTGGCGCTTGGGCGCGGCATGCCTCATCTCGGTGGCCATTTCGTTTGGCGCCATGGCCGCCATGATGGGCGGCAAGGGCGGCGAGTTTATGAAGGCCTACATGGGAGCGCTGGTCAAGATGAACAAGACCGGCACCGAATACGTACGCGGCATCCCCGTGGTCAAGGTGTTTCAGCAGACGGTCTACTCCTTTAAGGCTTTCCACGATGCGATCGCCGAATACGCCGACATGGCACAAAACTATTCGGGCACGTTCTGTCGAGGTCCGCAGGTACTCAACCTTACCGCGCTCAATGGTCTTGTGGCATTCCTGTTGCCCGTGGCGTTGCTGTTGGCGCCGGGCGAGACGGACTTCGCGCATTTTATGGCCAACTTCACGTTTTACGCGATATTTTCGGCCGTGGTGCCGACGGCCATGACCAAGCTCATGTTTGTGGGCGAGGCCTCTCAGATGAGTGCCGATTCGCTGGCTCGTATTCGAAGCGTCATGGATTCCAAGCGGCTCTCCGTGCCCGCGCAACCCAAGCATCCTGCCGGCGGCGACGTGCGATTTGAGGACGTGAGCTTTACGTACGAGGGTGCCGAAGCACCTGCCGTTAGCCATGTGAGTTTCAGCGTTCCCGCTGGTAGCACCCTCGCCCTGGTGGGTCCCTCGGGTGGCGGTAAGTCAACCTGCGCAAGCCTGATCCCGCGTTTTTGGGATGTCTCCTCGGGTCGAGTGCTCGTAGGCGGTGTGGACGTTCGCGATATGGATCCGCACGAGCTTATGGACCAGGTTGCCTTTGTGTTCCAGACCAACCAGCTGTTCCGGCAAACACTTGCCGATAACGTGCGCGCCTCCAAGCCTACGGCCACTGACGACGAAGTGCGTGCGGCCCTCTCCGCAGCTCAGTGCGACGATATTGTGGCCAAGCTCCCACAGGGTATCAATACCATGCTCGGTGCCGGCGGAGCTTATCTTTCGGGCGGCGAGGTCCAGCGCGTGGCACTCGCCCGCGCGATCCTTAAAGACGCGCCTATCGTGGTGCTCGATGAGGCCACGGCGTTTGCCGACCCCGAGAACGAGGCGCTCATCCAGCGCGCCTTTAGCAAGCTGGCGGCGGGTCGCACGGTCATTATGATTGCGCACCGACTCTCGACTGTAGTGGGCGCAGACCAAATCGTGGTGCTCAACCAGGGCAGCGTGCAGGAGTCGGGTACCCATGCCGAGTTGCTGTCCCAAGAGGGTCTGTATGCCAAGATGTGGGCCGAATACGAACAGGCCGCGAGCTGGAAAATCACTGCAGCGACCGCGGATGCCGTCGTCACGAAGGGAGGCGAGGCCTAAATGTTCGCCTCATTCCAAAAGAAGTATTTCCTATCCGATAAAGGCGTCGCCGGCGTAAAACGCGGCATTTTCTGGACCACGCTCACTAATCTCATTACCATGGCCGGCATGGGCTTTTTATTCCTGGTTATGGCCGGTTTTGTCGAGCATCTCGCCAGCGGGGCTGACCTGCCGGATGCCCTGCCGATCGTGGGCGGGCTCCTGGTCTTTTTCGTGTTGCTCTTTGCCTCTAACTGGCAGCAGTATTACTACACCTACTGCATCTTTTACGAGGAGTGCGGCAAGCAGCGTATGGAGATTGCCGAGCGCTTGCGCAAACTGCCGCTGTCGTTTTTTGGTCGTCGTGATCTGGCCGATTTAACCGAGACCATCATGGGTGACGTCCAGGCCATGGAGCACGCCTACAGCCACGTGCTGGGAGAGCTTTGGGGCGCCATCATCGCAAGCGCCATTGTGTTCGTGGCGTCGCTGTTCTTTTGCTGGCAGCTGGCGATCGCGGCGTTTTGGAGCGTTCCCGTGGCCTTTGCCGTGCTGTATCTAACACGCGGCCCCATGACTCCGGTGTTCGATCGCGTGCGTGCCGAGAAGGTCAAGGTTACCGAGGCTATTCAAGAGACGCTCGACTGCGTTCGCGAGATCCGCGCCACCAACCAGGAGGCCCATTATCTTGAGGGGCTCAACGCCGTGATCGATGCCGAGGAGCATGAGACCACCAAGGGCGAGCTCGCTAACGGGCTTTTGGTCAACTCCGCCTTTGCCATCCTGCGTCTGGGCATTGCCACCACGCTGGTCACGGGCGCCGCGATGGTCGCCTCCGGGCAGGTCGACTTTTTGGTGATGTTTGCCTTCCTGCTTATGGTGAGCCGCATCTATGCGCCTTTTGACCAGGCGTTAATGTTAATGTCCGAGCTGTTTGCCGCCGAGTCGTCTGCCAAGCGCATGCGTTCCATCATGGAAGAGCCCGTGGCGCGGGGCAGCGAGAAATTTGAGCCCGCGGGCCACGATGTGGTGTTCGATCACGTGGCATTTGGATATGGTGCGGGCGAGGACGGCCGCGCCGGCGAGAAAGTTCTTACCGATGTGAGCTTTACCGCCAAGGAAGGCGAAGTTACGGCACTGGTCGGTCCTTCGGGTTCCGGTAAGTCTACGGTGAGCCGCCTGGCCGCGCGCTTTTGGGATGCCACCGCGGGCAAGGTTACCGTGGGTGGCGTGGATGTTGCGAGCGTGGATCCCGAGGTGCTCCTGCGCGACTACGCCATTGTGTTCCAAGACGTACTGCTCTTTGACGACACGGTGATGGGGAACATCCGCCTCGGGCGTCGTGATGCCACCGATGAGGAAGTGCTTGCGGCTGCGCGTGCCGCCAACTGCGACGAGTTCGTGAACCGCATGCCGCAGGGCTACGACACCATGATCGGCGAGAACGGCTCCAAGCTGTCTGGCGGCGAGCGCCAGCGCATCTCCATCGCTCGTGCGCTGCTTAAGGACGCCCCCATCGTCCTTTTGGACGAGGCCACGGCGAGCCTGGACGTCGAGAACGAGACCGTGGTTCAGCAGGCGCTTTCCCGCCTGCTCGCGGGCAAGACGGTTATCGTTATTGCCCACCGTATGCGTACGGTGGAAAATGCCGACAAAATCGTTGTACTCAAGGATGGTGTGGTTGCCGAGCAGGGCGCTCCGGCGCAGCTCAAGGCAGCAGGTGGAGAATTTGCCCGTATGGTCGCACTGCAAAAGGAGTCGGCGGACTGGCAGCTGTAGGAA
>CATWQC010000029.1 GCA_958352845.1 uncultured Collinsella sp. | reverse complement strand
GGGTCAGCCCGTGGGAGGCCAGGGCGCCGCTGACCGGTGGACGGCACCGAGCCGTACGCTTGAACTTGGAAGGGGGAGGCCTCGCGGCCTCCCCCTTTTTTGCGTTTACGGGCTTTTGTCTCACATAGTAGCTGTGTTTTATAACCCTCGTTTGTCGCATCTTCTGTGAACGGGCTACAATAACTTAGTCTGTGCGATATGGAGGTGAACATGGCTGAAGCTGGTATCGGCGTTGATATCGTCGAGATTTCCCGGATGAAATCAATTCTTGAAAAGACGCCGTCGTTTGCTCGGCGTGTGTTTACCGAAGAAGAGCGTGCGTATTGCGATGCATCATCGCGTCCCGCTGCTCACTATGCGAGCCGCTTTGCTTCGCGCGAGGCGGTGCTTAAGGCTCTCGGCACGGGTTTTAGTCAAGGCGTGGGTCGCAAGGATGTTTCGGTAACGCGTGATAAACTCGGCAAACCGAAGGCGCTGCTTTCGGGCCGTGCACTCGAGATCGCTCATGAGCTGGGTGTTGTTGAGGTCGCTCTTTCCATTACGCTTACAGGAGACTTAGCCGTTGCGAATGCCATCGCGATTACCGAAGATGCTCGGCCTAAGCCAAAAGATGAAAAGGTGAGCACCAAGAAACGCGTTGCGCAGACATTTAAAGAGGCTCGCTCTGTTTTAGATGAGCTTGAGCAGCTGCAGAATTCAGCATTGACGGAGCACCTGGGCGATGCTTCGCAAGATACGCTAGGAGCATAGATGAAACCGGTTTTGAGTACCGAAGAAGTCGTTCGTCTCGAGGATATCATCGAACGCGAAGGGACTTCGAAGGCCGAGCTTATGGAGCTAGCGGGTGAGTTTGCCGCCAACGAGGTCTTGAAGCTCAATCCCGATCGGGTTCTCGTTCTGGTCGGTTTTGGTAATAATGGCGGCGACGGTTGGGTTGCCGCCGATATCCTGAGCCATAAGGGTGTGGACGTGGATATCGTTTCTCCGGTTGAACCGGATGAGATTCCTGCTGCTCTGGCACGTCATGTTGCTCGTCGTACTGCCGGCCGCGATGTGCACGTTTGCGTCGGCCCTTCGCGTGACGAACTCGAGGTTTTGATCGATAAGGCCGATGTTGTTGTCGATGCCATTTTTGGTACCGGTTTCCACGGGAATCTGCGTGCGCCGTTCTCCATCTGGATTCCTACGGTCAATGAATGCGCCGATTGTGTCGTATCCATTGATGTCCCCTCGGGCCTGAATGCCGAGACGGGCGTTGTTGATGACGACTGCATTCGTGCCGAGCATACGGTGACGATGATTGCGCCCAAGATTGGTCTGTATAGCGCTGATGGCCCTGAGTATGCTGGCGATTTGATCTGCGGCAATCTTTACGACCGTCTTGACGAGGTCATCGATGATGTCGACCACGCCGCCGAGATTGTCGAGCCCGGTGACTTAGTTGATTACTTTGCTCCACTTCCTACGAATATCGATAAGTATTCCCGTGGCTCTGTGCTTATTGTCGCCGGATCTGCGCAATATCCTGGTGCTGCCATTATGGCGGCCAAGTCTGCAGCTCGCGCGGGTGCTGGTTACGTGGCAGTCGCGGCTCCTGACGCCTGCGCTAATCTTATTCGCATGGCACTTCCTTCGATTCCCGTCTTTGCTATTCCGTCTGATTCCCGCGGCTCCTTTGGCGCCGCTGCGCGCATGACGGTGTGCGAGATTGCAAAGAAGTACAGCTGCGTACTGTGCGGTCCCGGTATGACGACGTCTGCCGGCGCTATGCAGGTGGTTTCGGGCTTGCTCGAGCTTGATGTACCGCTTATTTTGGATGCCGATGCACTCAACTGCCTTGCTAAGATTGCCATTGACGGTATTGATAGTAACCCCGAGATGTATCGTCGCGAGCAGCCGTTGGTTATGACGCCGCACTATCGTGAGCTTTCGCGTCTGGTTGCCGGTGACGAGGTGAATGACCTTGGTACCGCGATTGCAGCCGCGCAGAAGGTTGTCTGGGCTGCAGGCTCCGACAATCTGGTGGTCATTGCCAAGGGGCCGACGACGGCTATCTGTGGCGTTGAGCGTGTGCTGCTGCCGCTCTCGGGTCCGGCTTCTCTGGCAACTGCCGGTTCGGGTGATGTTCTCGCGGGTATTTTGGCCGGCACGCTTGCCACCATGCGCGACGAGATGGATCGTTGGGAGTTGCTGTATTCGTACGCCGTCGCACTTCACAGCTACGCCGGTTTTGCCGCGGCGACGGAGTATGGTGAGAAGAGCGTCATCGCGACCGATCTTATCGACTTGATCGGTCCGGCCATGGAACTGGCGGCAAAGGATGCGCTCGAAGATCTGGGAATCATGGACGAAGGGTCGGATGACTAATCATGAATAAAGCCGATTTGACGCGCTGGTCCTGGGTCGAGATCGACCGCGGGGCGCTCCGTCGCAACACGAGGGCCTATAAGAACTTGCTGAATCCACGTCAGCGCCTGTGCTGCGTGGTCAAGGCCGATGCTTATGGTCATGGAGCTGTTGAGTGCGCCAAGATCATGTATTCGGCCGGTGCCGACATGTTTGCCGTGGCGACGGTTAACGAGGGCGTTGAGCTCCGACAGGGCGGGATTACGAAACCCATCCTCATCCTAAGCGAGCCGCCTATCGAGGCCATTCCGACGTTGCTCGAGTTTGATATCATGCCTTCGGTCTATACGTCTGACTTTGCTCTTGCGTATGGCGAATGTGCCGTCGCGGCGGGCAAAGTGGGCAAGTATCATCTCGCCATCGAGACGGGCATGAATCGTATCGGCGTTCACTACACGCAGGTGCTCGACTTTGTCCGCGGTATAAATTTCCATCGCGGTATTCAGTGCGACGGCGTATTTACGCACTTCGCCACGGCCGATGAACCTTCGGGCTGGGACTACAAGCTGCAGTGTCAGCGCTTTACCGAGGCCGTTCAGGCCATTAAGGATGCGGGTTTTGAGTGCGGTATCGTGCACTGCGCCAACACGCCGTCCTCGATGCTCGACCCCTCGATGCATTTTGATATGATCCGCGCCGGCGTTGGCTTGTATGGCATGCAGCCGTGCGAGCTGAGTGGCCGCGTGATGCAGCTTGATCCCGTTATGAGCGTCCATGCGCGTGTGACGCGCGTGGCACACCCTGCGATGGGTGAGGGCGTGGGCTACGGTTTTACCTACCGCGTACCGCGTACGCGCGTTCAGATCTGCACGCTGCCGATCGGTTATGCCGATGGCCTATCGCGTACGCTTTCCAATCGTATGGATGTGCTGTATCGCGGCGAGCGTGTGCATCAGGTTGGCAATATCTGCATGGACCAGTTTATGGTCGCCATTCAGTCCAACCCGGCACACGAGATTCCCGAGGCCGAGTATGGTGACGAGATGATCATTGTCGGCCGCGATGGCGATGCCGAGATCACTATGGACGAGATGGCCCGACTGCGCGGAACGATTAACTACGAGGTCGCCTGCGGCTTTGGCATGCGTCTCGACAAGGTCTACGTGTAGGAGCCGCTATGGGCGTCATGCACATCCCCGGCCATACCCATCAGGCACCACGTGAGGTCGCACTCGAGGAAATTGAGGCCGTTCTGGGCGATTGTCACCTCTGCCAGCTCTACCAGTCGCGTCACAATATCGTGTTTGGCGTGGGAAACCCCCGCGCTCGCGTGATGTTTATTGGTGAGGCGCCGGGCCGCAATGAGGATTTGCAGGGCGAGCCCTTTGTGGGGGCGGCAGGCGAGGACCTCAACGGCATTTTGTCGCTGGCGGGGCTCAAACGCGAAGACGTCTACATTGCCAACGTGCTTAAGTGCCGCCCGCCGGGAAACCGCAATCCACGTCCCGAGGAAGTGCTGGCTTGCTCGCCGTTTTTGCGTGAGCAGATTCGAAGCATCTGGCCCGATATTATCGTGACGCTCGGCAACCCCGCGACGCACTTTGTGCTTAAGACCGAGATTGGCATTACTAAGCTGCGCGGCAGGTTCCACCAGATGGGGCATTTTGTAGTAATGCCCACGTTCCATCCGGCAGCAGCGCTACGCAATCCAGCGTGGCAGGAACTGCTGGAGGAAGACTTTAAGATGCTGGGCGACTATCTGGAGCGACATCCCGCACCAGAGGACGCCTCGGAATAATAAGGAGCATATATGTCCCTGGAGCGCCTGGGGGTAGGTACTTACAAAACGACTTGCGCTGCCGATACGGAGTACTTTGGCGAGCTAATTGCACCGTGCCTTGAGGACGGCGATGTGCTCATCCTGACCGGTGGCCTGGGGGTGGGCAAAACTCACTTTACCAAGGGCGTCTCGCGCGGGCTGGGCGATGGGCATATGGTTACGAGCCCTACGTTTGCGCTCATGGCCGTTCACGATCAGGGCCGTATTCCGCTGTTTCACTTTGATCTATACCGCCTGGAGCATGCCTACGAGCTCGAGGATACGGGCATTTTCGATGTGCTGGGCTATGAGGGTGCTTGCCTGCTGGAATGGGGCGAACAATTCCAAGACGAGCTGACGGATGAGTATCTTTCGGTGACGCTCAAGCGTGATGAGGGCGACAGTGATGTGCGAACGATAACGCTCGAGGCGCACGGTGACCGCGCAATGGAGCTTTCCCATTTGATTGATAAGGCTGTACAAGATGAGCTTGCATAACGACAACGCGCTGGTGGTGGCGCTCGATACTTCGACCGACATGCTTGCCTGCGCGGCAAGCTGGATTGATGGGCAGACGGGCGAGACGAAGCTCGTGAGTGGCGACCACATGTGTCGCCGTCACGCCAACGTTGAGCTCGTGAATACCGTTGATGGCGTGCTGGCTCAAGCCGGTCTGGATCGCAGCGATGTTGGTTGCTATGTGGTCGGCCGCGGCCCGGGGTCCTTTACGGGTGTGCGCATCGGCATCTCCACTGCCAAGGGCCTCGCGCGTGGTGCCAATGTTCCGCTGCTGGGCGTGTCGACGCTCGACGCTTGCGCTTGGACGGCGTGGAAGGCTGGCGTGCGCGGCAAGCTTGGTATCTTGGCCGATGCTATGCGCGGTGAGGTATATCCGGCGCTGTATATGCTGGTTGATGAGGGTCCCGAGCGTCAATTTGAGCGCGAACACGTGGTCAAGGCCGCCGTGGCGCTCGATGAGTGGCGCCAAGCAGCGGACTGGGACCAGGTTCAGCTGACCGGTGACGGTCTCGTGCGCTATGGCAAGCTGCTGGGTGAGGACGAGACCGCCCGCTGCGTGGAGCGCGACCTGTGGTGGCCTTCGGGCGAGGGCTTGCTGCTCGCGCACGCTGCGGGTGACGGCGATCCGGCCCGCGTCTTGCCGATTTACACGCGCCTTTCGGATGCCGAGGAAAACGAGCGCAAGCGTCTTGGTCTTGCCGAGAGTGCGCAGAGCGAAATTACGGGTGTTGCCGATGAGCTCGCCGGTCGTCATCTGCAGTTCCGTCCCATGGGCGCGGCGGATGCCGAGGGCACGAGCGCGCTGGAGGCTGCCTGCTTTGAAGGTGCCGGACACGAGGCGTGGACGCCGGGCATGTTCCTGTCCGAACTGGGCGAGGACGTTGCTGCGCCGCGTAGTTGGTGGGTGGCACACGACGACGGCAAGCTGCTGGGCCTTGCCGGCGGTATGGTCGTGGACGGTGATGTGCAGATTCTGGATGTCGCCGTCGACCCGGCACATCGCCGCGAGGGCATTGCCCGCAAGCTGCTGTCGCACGTGAGCTATGATGCCCAGATGCTCGGCTGCACCACGGCTTCGCTCGAGGTCGAGGACGGTAACGAGGGGGCGATCGCGCTTTATAACGCTCTGGGCTTTACCGAGGCTGGCCGTCGCCGCGGCTACTACGGTGTCGGCAAGGATGCCATCGTTATGACGGCGCCGCTGCCCCTGGTGCTTCCGGTCGACAATGCTTCGCCCGAGCCGACGGCGGCAGAGCAGCGCGTATGGCCGCTGCCTGCGCCTGGGCGCTCCGAGGGGGAGCGTGCCGAAATTGAGCGCCGCCGCCTAGTGCTCGCTATCGAGAGTTCCTGCGACGAGACGGCCGTGGCGATTATCGATGCGGATGGCAATATGCTGGCCAACCAGGTGTCGACACAGATTGATTTTCATGCCCGCTTTGGCGGCGTGGTGCCCGAGATCGCCTCGCGCAAGCACGTTGAGGTGATTGTGAGTGTCGTGGATGCGGCGCTCGAGGATGCCGCAGCATCGCTGGGCCTTACGGGCGGAGCCATTGCACCAAGTGAGCTTGCCGCCGTGGGCGTGACGCAGGGTCCGGGCCTGGTGGGCGCGCTCGTGGTTGGCGTCGCCTTCGCCAAGGGCTTTGCCTACGCTGCTGGCAAGCCGCTCGTGTGCGTCAACCATCTGGAGGGGCACCTGTTTGCCAACCTGCTGGCGCAGCCCGACCTCAAGCCGCCGTTCATCTTCACGCTTGTCTCGGGCGGGCACACCATGCTCGTGCACGTGAAGGCGTGGGGCGACTACGAGGTGCTCGGTGAGACGCTCGACGACGCCGTGGGCGAGGCCTTCGACAAGGTGGCCAAGGCGCTGGGCCTGGGCTATCCCGGTGGCCCCATCATCTCTAAGCTGGCCGAGACGGGCAACCCCAAGGCGATCGATTTCCCCCGTGCGCTTAACAGCAGGGGGGACTACCGCTTCTCGCTTTCGGGTCTTAAAACGGCCGTGACGCTCTACATCGAGCAGGAGACCAAGGCCGGGCGCACGATTCACCTTCCCGATCTGGCGGCTTCGTTTGAGGCAGCTGTCTTTGACGTGCAGTACAAGAAGGCCAAGAACGCGCTGCATGCCACCGGATGCAAGGAGTATTGCATCGGCGGCGGCGTCTCGGCTAATCCGCATCTGCGCGAGATGATGATCAAGAAGCTCGGTCGTCAGGGGATCCGCGTGACGGTGCCGCCCTTGTCTGCCTGCACCGATAACGCAGCCATGATCGCGGAGGTCGCCCGCCGTAAATTCGACCGAGGTGAAATCTCGCCGTTCGACATCGACGCCGATCCAAACATGACGCTGTAGCTGATACGGCGCGGTCCCCGGACGGAGGGGCCGGATATAAGGTTTCCTGCTCTACAGTCCTGCGCAAGACGAAGGCCACATTAAGTGGCTTTCTTTGCGTGCGGAACTCGCGATAAACCTTATATCCGGCCCCTCCGTCCGGGGACCTTTCTGTATCGATATAGCTTCTGAGCTGGTTTGGCGTCGACAACGTCCAACAAGGTTAACAAGCCAGCGTCGAATTTTCGGCGTTCTTTAGCTGAAAGAAAAAGTTGGTGTGCGGAGCTTTGCTCCGCATTTGGGATGGGAGCCCCTGAGAGCCGCGGGAGCCGGGCGGCGCATATGAACTTTATCGCGAGTTCCGCACGCAAAGGAAAGCACTTAATGTGCTTTCCGTCTTGCGCAGGACTGTAGAGCAGGAAAGTTCATATGCGCCGCCCGGCTCCCGCGGCTCTCAGGGGCATCTCTCATGCAAAAACTGTCGTGGGGTAAAGTCCGAGGTCAGTGGCGTTTTATACCGAGAAATCAAAAAAAGTTGAAAATTCATTACAAATTTGCGTTGACTTTAGGTAACTAAAGTTTCATACTCCTTTTCAACCACTGGGGGATGTGAACACGCACGGATCGTTCGCATCATGATTGAAGAGGATTTCTTAGACATGTTCACGCATCAGCTAAACATTATCAGCGTAGTAATTATCTGATGCGGGTTAGCACATACAGCTAGCCCGTACGATAACGGGCGGCTGATGAAGATGAGGGCCGTCGAGCGCAACCGACGGCCCTCATTTTTTATGTCTAGGAAGTTCTTTTTAGAGGAGGAAATGTAATGAACGGAGTTTTGCTCATGGTTGTGGCCGCGGCGGTGCTCGCCTGCGGCTATCTGGGCTACGGCCGCTGGCTGGCCAACAAGTGGGGCGTTGACAAAGAGGCCCTCACGCCGGCCAAGCGCATGAAGGACGGCAACAGCTTCTCGCCCGTCTCCGCCTTCACCGCGTTTTCGCACCAGTTCAGCTCGATCTGCGGTGCTGGCCCTGTCACGGGTACGATCGTCGCCATGGCCTTTGGCTGGCTGCCCGTCGTGCTCTGGGTCCTCGTCGGCGGCATCTTCTTTGGCGCCGTCCACGACTTTGGTGCCCTGTACGCTTCGATGAAGAACAACGGCAAGTCGCTCGCTCAGCTCATCGAGAAGTACATAGGCAAGACCGGCCGTCGCCTGTTCCTGCTGTTCTGCTGGCTGTTCTGCATCATCGTCATCGCCGCCTTCACTGACATGGTCTGCAAGACGTTCATGTTCACCCCGGTCGTTGACGCTTCTGGTGCTGCTACCGGTGCCATCGACTTCACCAAGTCCTATGCCGCCGGCTGCGCTGGTACCATTTCCATCCTGTTCACCTTCGTCGCTATCGCCTTTGGTTGGGCCCAGAAGAAGTTCAACCTCACCGGCGCTGCCGAGTTCGTCACTGGCGTTGTCCTCATGGTTCTCATGTTCGCCGTCGGCATGCAGTTCCCGGTCTACCTGGATAAGTTCCAGTGGTTCGCCGTCGTCATGGTCTACCTGGTCTTCGCTGGCGCTATGCCCATCCAGATGCTCAAGACCCCGCGTGACTACCTCACTTCCATCATGATGATCGTCATGATCGTCTGCGCTGTCCTTGGCATCGTCGTCCTGGGCGTCAACGGTCAGGCCACTATCACCGCTCCGGTCTTCACCGGCTTCTCCACTGCCTCAGGCATGATGTTCCCGGTCCTGTTCGTCTCCGTCGCTTGCGGTGCTCTCTCCGGTTTCCACAGCCTCGTTTCTTCCGGCACCTCTTCTAAGCAGGTCGAGAAGGAGCAGGACGCCGTCAAGGTCGGTTACGGCGCCATGATCGTCGAGTCCTTCGTCGGCATCCTTGCCATCATCGTCGCCGGCATCATGTTCTCCGACATGAACACCGCCGGTACCGGCGCCCTCAACGCCGGCGTCGCTTCCACCCCGTTCCAGATCTTCGCCGCTGGCATCTCCCGCGGTATGCAGGCCTTTGGTGTTGACGGCACGCTCGCTACCGTCTTTATGACCATGAACGTTTCCGCTCTGGCCCTGACCTCGCTCGACGCCGTCGCCCGCATCGCCCGCACCTCGTTCTCCGAGTTCTTTGCCCAGACCAACGACGCCCTGGCCATCGAGTCCAAGGCCGGCTACATGAAGGTCCTCGGCAACCCCTGGTTCGCCACGGTCGTCACCCTGCTTCCTGGTCTCGCCCTCGCTTTTGGTGGCTATGCCAACATCTGGCCGCTCTTTGGTGCTTCCAACCAGCTGCTCGGCGGCATGACCATGATCACCCTCGCCGTGTTCTGCAAGTGCACCGGCCGCAAGGGCTGGATGCTCTACGTGCCCGTCGTCTTCCTGCTCTGCTGCACCTTCACCTCGCTGGTCCAGAGCGCCATGGGCTGCATGGCCGCCGTCCAGGCTTACGGCTTCTTCGGCACCATCCCGGCTACCGCCACCACGGCCGCCGTCTCCGTCGCCGCCACCAAGGGCCTGCAGCTCGTCTTTGCCGTCCTGCTGATGGTCCTGGGCCTCATCGTCGCCGTCAACTGCCTCAAGGAGTTCTTCGGCAAGGAGGCTGGCTCCATGCCTGATGAGGAGCCCGAGTGGTCCGAGATGGGCAAGGCCGAGTACGGTCGCGCCGCTGCCGCCGAGGCTCCCGCTGACGCCGAGGCCGCCAAGGCCTAGTCGGTCGGACGGGTTGAATCTCCCATCCATTTGACTCGGAAAGACCGGGTCCGCGACTTCGCGGGCTCGGTCTTTTTTCATGCAAAAGCGGGTGACGCTCGAGTGCTCTCGCAGATGTTTTGCGTGGATAAGGGCGCGCGTTGTACCATATAGACGTATATGTGTGCATATGAAAGGGGCCCCGTGGCCAAGACGGTATATTCCGATAACCAAAATAATGTCGATGCCCTGGCTGAGCGTCTGAGCAGCCAGACATCGCTTTCTGCTGAGCGTGCCAAGCTGGTTGCCTACGACCTGCTTTGCCGCAAGGCGCTCAAGATTAAGTCGAGCGCGCTGGCGCAAATTTTCCGCTCCGTCGATAAGGAATGTGACACCAAGGCGATGCGCGATGAGCTTATCGCGGCAAATATCGTGACCAAGATCGAGGGTAGCGGCATTAACGGGCGCCCGGCGTTCTATACCATCAATGCCGAGATCCGCGATGCCCAGGAGCAGCCTGCCGAGTCCGTCGAGGATTTTGTCGTCGAGGATTCCGCTGACGTGCCTGCTGTGGAAGAAGCTGCTCCGCGTGAGCATGTCGATACCGATGAGTTGCTCGATGAGAACGTCGTGCGTGCCTTTACGGCCAAGGCAGGACGCGGCGGTTTTGGCGGGGGCGGCAAGCGCGATGCACAGCGCCGCGCCCAGCAGGAGCGCTTCCGTCGCGCCGTTGCTCGAAAGGGCGAGACGGATGCCGAGGCTGTTGAGACCGAGGTTGCTGCCGAGTCGCAGAAGCCCACGAAGGAGCAAAAGCCCGTGGAGGCCCAAGAGCCCAAGCGTCGTCGCGGCGCTCACTTTAAGGCTGCAGCGCAGGATGCCGCGCGTGAGGTTGAAGAGTCTTCTGAGGTTGCAGACGATGTTGAGGAGTCTGCCAAGAAGGCTCCGGGTTCGTGTCGTCCCGGCCGCGGTTTTGCGGGACGTGCGTATCCCGTAAAGCGTCAGGAGAAGGGCGAGTCGGTTTCGACCACCCAGGACGAGAAGGCCGTTGAGCCGGTGGCTCGCGAGCAAAAGCCTGTTGAGCCGCAGCTTGAGGTTGATGCCGAGGCCAAGGGCCAGCAGCCTACTGATGAGCAGACGGAGCAGAGCGCGTCGAGCAAGCCTCGCCGCCGTCGCCATCGTGGAGGCCGCAGTTCCCATGCCGAGACTGCAACCGAGAAGACCACGCCGCAGAACGAGGATGCGAAGGCCGAGGTTTCTTCGGGGCAGCCTAAGCGCCAGTCAGCGAAGGAGAGCAAGTCCGATCGTCCGCAGAAGCAGGCGTCTATGCCGAAGCGCGAGCGCAATTCCCAAGGCGATTCTAAGCGCAAGTCTCAGAAGAAGCCGGAGTCTGCCGCAGTAGATACTGCTGCCCAGCAGCCCGAGTCGGCCGCCCACGGCGAGGTCTCGGCGTTTGCCCTTGCCCGCGTTTTAGGCAGGCAGCTGCTCAAGGTTGTCCCCACGCCTATGGCGCTCTCCAAGATCAAGGAGCAGCAGACACAGATCGTAAAGGTCGAGGGCAAGGACGGCAAAAAGGCTCCGCAGCGCACTCAGCACAACGAGATGTCCAACCGCAAGATTGCCGAGGAAATCGCAATCATCCAGGCTTGGATCGAGCAGAACCGAGGTGCCGATACGCCGGTTGCCTCGCGCCGCCAGCGTGCCTACCAGATCTTTAACGACGAGAAGGCTTTTGACGGCAAGCACGGTGAGCGCCTGATCAGGCGTATGACCGAAAAGGGCATCAGCATGCAGGCGATCAAGGTCGCCCCCAATCGCCCCGTGCACTTTACGGGCTTCTTTACGCTGGGAGCCGACAAGCCGTTCATTATGGTCGAGAACCTGGACACCTACGACGAGATCGTCAAGCTGCTGCGTGGCCGCAAGCACGCCAAGCTCTTTGGCATCAAGGTGGGCGGCGTGATTTTTGGCGGCGGCTGCAAAGCGAGCGTCTCGCACGCACTGGATGATTATCTGGCCGAGATTGGCTATCGCTTTAACTACGTCTACTACGTGGGCGATATCGATCGCGAGGGCGCGCGCATCGTCGAGCAGGCTCGCAATGCCAATGTGGTTGAGATTCGCCTGCATGCCGGCATGTACCGCGCCATGCTCGCCGAGCATAAGCGTCGCGTGAAGGCCGGCGGAGAGTGCGAGCCCGCGGCTGCCAACCAGGGTGTGCCGCAGAACCTGGCAGCGACGATCAAGGATCTGCCCATGGTTACGCGCGTGCAGTTCCGCAACGTGCTGCGCGAGGGCGGGCGCATTCCGCAGGAGATTCTGATGACCGCAGACTATCGGGATGGCGACTCGGGAAGCTTCGACCGCATGCTGAACAATTAGCTCCGCCGTTCTACCGAACGGCGGTCTTCTTGACGCTGCGAGGGGCCCTGGCACGGCAATCTGACGTTCAACTTCGGCGGCGCGACCAGAAGGTCAGCGCCGCCTTGTTTCACGTCACCTTGCCATACCAGGGCCCCTCTCGCTGTCACGTCCAAAACATCGAGGTTAAGTGGCCTCCTGTTCGTGCGGAACTCGCGACAAACTTAATGCCCGGCCCGTCGGGGCCACGCGGCACTTGGTTGTCGCAAGCGGCTCGCTTTTCGGAACTGGGCTGATATTTTCTAGATGTAAGGCGCCCTTGGTCCTAATGGGCCTGGGGCGCCTGTCTTTTGAAGGTAGATTTTCCCGTGCTGGACGAGAAGTTGTGTTGCCTTGCGGGCTCGAATCCCTCCGCTTGCCCACAAGAAAGCGCCCTGGGCCGTTATGGGCTCAGGGCGCTCAGTTTTAATGGCTGGGACGGAGGGATTCGAACCCCCAACAGCCGGCACCAAAAACCGGAGTTCTACCGTTGAACTACGTCCCAGTATGGGTGTTGCCAAAAGCAACTCGTCTAGTTTACCTAATCTGCGAGGGCATCGCAAACGCCATCGAGCAGGCGTACCGCGAGCGTCTGGGCGTCGCTGGCAGTGAAGGTGCCGTTGTAGCGCGTCATGCCGGTGAGCTCAATGCGGATGCGTGCCGGCTTTTGCTGCGCGGCGACATTGGCGGTGCGGATGCGCTGGGCCAGGTTGTGGCACTCAGCGAGGGCAATCGTGGCGCGCGGAGCGGCGTCGGCGGGTAGCTCGTCGCTTGCGATCTCGAGCACTAGGTCGACATCGGTCGGGACCTCGGAGTCGCAAAGCATCATACCGCTGTTGTCGGTCGTCGCCGTGGCGATGTTCCACATGCGTGATGCAACGCTGCGTGCGATGGGGTCCTCACCGATGACGGCAATCTGGAAACGCTCGAGTACGTTGGCCGCGCGGGCAAAGCCGATGCGCGATTCAGCCTCGGTCACCGAAGGCTTACCCTCCCACACGTGGTGCAGGCGGTTGATATAGGCGTAGGTATCCTGGAAAGCCATACCGTCGGCAAACAGACCGACGTTTTCCTGGAACTGCTGAAGGGCCGCCTCGGTGTGAGGGCCAAAGTAGCCATCGTCCTCGCCGCAGGCAAAGCCCAAAACGTTAAGCGCCTTCTGCAGGGCCTGCACGTCGGCGCCATGGAAATTGGGCATACGCAGGTAGAGGGTGCGGTCGCCCAGCTTATACGAAGCGTCGACCAGGGCACTCCAGCAGGGGATGTCAACGGCGTGACCGGCGGCAAGACCGCTGTCGAGCCTAAAGGTGCTAACGGCCTGCTCGGTGGTAGCACCAAAGTGCTTGTCGGCGACCTCGGTGGCATCAATCGTGTAGCCGAGCTGCAGGAGACGAGACTGCACGTCCTCGACGGCTGCTCCTTGCATGCCCGTTGTAATAGGTTCCATGAACGAACCCCTTTCGGCGTACCATTCGTACTATTTGAGCGTCTGTCGGATAGACAACGCAAAGGGATGCATAAACATGCACTCAACAGTGTAGCAAGTTGTGCCTAAATACGCTGCTGACAGGTTTTATAACCCCCGTTAGTTAAGACGCTCCACAAAGAAATCTGCCATGGAGAGGAACAGCTCGCGTGCGTGCGGATCAAGCTCAACGTTCTCGATGGCCGCTTTGGCTTTAGCGGTCAGGTCGAGCGCGTAAGTGTGGGCGTAATCGATGGAGCCGGTCTCCTGGAAGATCTCCACGGCGCGTGCGAGCTGCGCGGGATCATCGGTGCCTGAGGAAAGAATCGCCTCGACCTCGTCGTGGTGGCGCTCATCAGAGAGGGCGTGTACGGCGACAAGCGTGCGCTTGCCCTCGGTGATGTCGGTGCGGAAGTCCTTGTTGGCGGCTTTCTTAGTGCCGACAAGGTTGAGCAGGTCGTCCTGAATCTGAAAGGCAAGGCCTGTGTGCAGGCCAAAGGCGCGCAGCGCTTCGATTTGCTCATCGCTGCCGCCGCCGATAATGGCTCCGGCGGCAAGCGGCGTGGCTCCGCTGTAAAACGCGGTCTTGTGCGTCGCCATGTCCAGGTAGTCATCAACCGAGATATCAAAGCGCCCGTCGCGGACCCAACCCAGGTCGAGTGCTTGTCCCTCAATGGTGCGGACGATCATCTCGGTAAGCTCGTGGAGCACGCGCAGCTTCACGTCGGACTCCAGCGTAGGGTCGTCGAGAACCGTCTTGGTGACCATGGTGAGCGACAGGTCGCCACAATTGATGGCAAGGCCCGTGCCCTCGGTAAGGTGCATGCAGGGCTTGCCTCGACGAAGCTGTCCGTTGTCGGCGATGTCGTCGTGGATCAGCGCGCCCGACTGGAAATGCTCGATGGCTGCCGCGGCGCTGCGGGCACTCTCAAAGCTACCGCCCACTGCGGTTGCGGCGAGCATGCAGATAAGCGGGCGGTGGCGCTTGCCGGCGTTGGCCGTAAAAGCCGAGAGCGGCGCGTACAGGTAGCGCTCGATATCGGCAGAGGTCGCCTGTCCGTCAAAGAACGTGGCCAGATAGTCGTTAATCTGGTCAAAGTGCTGGGCTAAAAAGCTGGTAAACGGACTGGACACGGGTTCTCGCATTCTTTCTGAGGTTGCGTTGATGCAATATGCAGACAACATATTGCCACATTAGGGCGTTTGGCGCGGCAGTTTTGGCGATTTGGGACAACGGGCGTGCGTTTGATGGAGCGCGCCTAAATCAGCCCAAAATGCTCGAGCGCCGCAACGACACCGTCGTGATCGACGGTGTCGGTCACGTAATCGGCCTTATCCTTGAGATAGTCCGGCGCATTGCCCATGGCGATACCGACATCGACGGCGTTCATCAGCGAGACGTCATTGCTGGCGTCGCCAATGCCGTATACGGTTCCGTGGTGGGGGTCGAGGGCGTCGAGTACAGACTGGATGCCCCCGCGCTTCGTGCATTCGCGGGGCGAGATTTCGGTTACCTCGAGTTCGAGCTCGTTAAAGCATAGCAGCGGCTCAAGTGCCTTATCTTGAGCGATGTGGTTGGCGAGCGATGTAGACATCAAGATCTTGTAGACACTGTAATGTTGCAGCTGCGTGACTGCGTCGCCCAGGGTGCGCGCGTATCTGGGAGCATCGGGCGCATCGGCACTCATGCGCACGACGCCGTTGAGGCCCTCAAAGCGGATGACCTCGCCCGATTGCTCAAGGTAGGGGGCAAGACGCTGCAGCATACTGGGCGTCATCGACAGATCGCGAATTGCGTGTCCGTTGATCTCGGCGTAACCGCCCGCAAGACAGACGATGCCGGTCCAAGGCAGCTCAAGAAGTTTGGGGTGGATGCAGCTGAGGGTACGTCCCGTGCAGATAAAGGCCATGTTGCCGTTGGCGACAAACTCGCGGATTGCCTGCGAAACCGCCTCGTTGGGATAGGGGGAGAGGTCCCGCTCGTCTTCGGGAAGGTCTTGGGCGAGCCTGGGGTCTTGCCAGGCGAGCGTTCCGTCGATATCGAAGAAGCAAATATCGCCGCGCTTATGGGCTGCGCTGGCGGCAGGGGAGGCCGAGGTGGTGGGCACAAATTCCGGCTCGAGGCCCATGATCTGGTCAAAATGCTCTTTAACGCGGGGAACGGAGATGCCGATGACCACCTGGGCGGTCTTGCCCGTAATGATGAGGCCCTTGGCGCCCACCGCGACAAACGACGCGTTATCTGCAACGATGGAAGGGTCTGCGACCTCGACGCGCAGGCGCGTGGCGCAGTTGGTTGCGCCCACGATATTGCCAACGCCACCTAAAAGCTGAATTACCCGCTCAGCGAGGACGTGATCTTGATCGGATCGACTATCGACCTCGTCATTGGGGGATTGCTCTTTGGCAAAGTCGCTTCCCGTTAAACAATCGATTGCCGCGCGATTGGCAACATGATCCTCGCGGCCCGGTGTCTTAAGGTCATAGACCAAGATGAGTGCCCGAAAACTAACAAAAAAGATGAGGCTAAAGGCAAGGCCGATACCGAGCGCCAAAAGATAGGCACCGGCATGCGTGCGCATGAGCGGAATAAAGTTGAAGGCTGCCATCTCCATGAGGCCGCCCGAGAAGATGCCGACGATGCCAAAGAGATTCATAGTTGTGGCAAGGCAAGACGATAAGACGGCGTAGAGCAAAAAGAGCCCGGGGTGGGTGAACATAAAGAGAAACTCGAGTGGCTCGGTAACGCCGCAAACCACCGAGGCGATGATGGCGGGAGCAAGGATGACCCTGAGGCCGGCGCGGCGCTCGGGTTTTGCGGTGGAGTAGAACGCAGCTGCGATGGCAGGAAGGCCAAAGAGCTTGACCCAGCCGGTGGCGGTAAAACCGGCCCACGGCGCAAGTTCATTAAGGGGGCGCGTGCTATGGGAGAGGATGGGGAGCAAGCTGCTCCACGTGGCGTAGATGCCGTCGTTAATGACCAGGTTGTCGTAGTAGATCGGCATGTAGAGCAGGTGGTGCAGGCCAAAGGGCTCGAGTGCTCGTTCTAAAAAGACAAAGATGCCCACGCCAAAGGGACCGATGCCTGCAAGCGCGTGACGCAGCGTATCAGTTACATCGTATACGTAGGGCACGATGGCGGCCGAGATAGCGGCAAGGGCAAACACGGCAAAAAAGCTGATGAGGTAGACCAGCGAGGAGCCCGAGAAGGTGCCGAGCCAATCGGGAATTTTGGCATCGTAGAAGCGGTCATGGATGGCGACGACGGTTGCCGATACCGCCAGCGGGCCGATAATGCCGGTGTCGAGCGTCTTGATGCCGTCGATGACGGTGATACCGCTGGCGGAGGTCAAAGATGACGGGTACTCAAGTCCAAGGTTGTCTCCGCTCAGCTTAATGATCTCGCTCAAAAAGAAGCAGTAGGCAAAATAGGCGACGAGAGCCTCGAGGCAGCAACGAGCCGGTTGTTTTTGGGCAAGACCGATGGGCAGCGCTACGGCAAAAAGGAGCGGGAGGCGTTTAAAGACCGTCCACGAGCCGCGCTGGATGATAGCCCAGAAAACGTACCAAGGGGTTCCGTATACGGCGAGATCGCCGACGATGTCCGCAGTCGTTGCGAGAGCGGAGACGCCGACCATGAGGCCTGATATAGAAAACAGCATGGCGGGCGCGAACATTGCCCCGCCAAAGCGTTGGATTTTTTGCAGCATGTTCTGCCTTCCGAATATCGAGGCGCGTTGCGCGTGGGGAAACGTTTAAACAATGGATTCATTGTAGAGGACCAGACGAGTGTCGTACCGGCAGTTTTGAGCGAAACCGATTTGGGCATGACAGAAACCGTCAACGGTTAAATCCTGTCGCTTTACCGATATTCGGTTTAAACAACTTTAAGAAATGCTATCGTGCCTAGCCGGAAATGAATAATGTAGAGGTGAAACAATGCCAAAAGCGATATACGAAGGAATCTACCGAGAAATACGCTCGCGCATCATTAATGGGACCTATGCGTTTCAGGAGATGCTGCCAACCGAAGCCGAGCTGACCGCGGAATTTGGCTGCACGCGCAATACCGTCCGCCGCGCTTTGAGCATGCTGGCCGACGGGATGTTTGTGCAGCCCATACACGGCAAGGGCGTGCGCGTTATTTGGCTTAAGGGCGAAACCGACATGTTGGGCGCACTCGAAGAGGTTGAGTCGTTTGGCGAGTTTGCAAAGCGCAACAATGCCGTTGCATCGACGGACGTTAAGTCTTTCGAACATCTGGTTTGCACCGAGCAACTCTCTCGTCACCTGGGCTTTAAGGTGGGCGAGGAGTTGATTCGCGTAGTGCGTGTCCGAAGCCTCAACGGCAACGTGCGCCAAGTGGACCATGGCTATTTTTTGGCGTCGATCGCCAAGGGCCTGACTCCCGAGATCGCGGCAGATTCTATTTACGGCTATCTGGAGCACAAGCGCGGTGTCAAAGTGATGGCGAGCCGTCGTACGGTGAGTGTCGAGCTCGCCAACGATGAGGACTGCAGCTATCTTGACCTCGGCAAATACAACTGCGTTGCCGTCATGGAGAGTCAGTCGTACACCTCGGATGGCATCTTGTTTGAGGTGACGCACACTCGCACACACCCCGAGATCTTCCATTACCGCGTCAATTCCAAGCGATAGCCGGCTAGCTCGCAGCCTGACGAGACTCATGGCCTCAAAGAGAAAACGCCCGGTCAAACCGACGGTACATCGGCTTGACCGGGCGTTTTCTCTGCATTAGATAACAAATAATTGTTTATACAAAACTTGTCAAGTAGCAAGTTGAAATTACCGTTCACCGAAGTTTTTCTACCGCTCTAGTAATACTTGTTCAAACAACTAGCCAAATAGCGTATCGTTCAAATCAGCAAAAGGGGCAAAGTCCCCGAGCCAATCTCCGAAGGCGGCGGCAAAGGGTGCCGCCACGGTGTGAAAGGGTGGATTGTAATGAAGAACGAAATGAGCAGAAGGCAGTTCCTGGGCTTTGCTGGTTCCGCGGCTGCAGTTCTTGGTCTGGGCCTCGTGGGTTGCGGTGGTTCTGCCGGCTCCGGCTCCTCTGCTTCTGGTGACGCTGCCGAGGTCTACTTCCTCCAATTCAAGCCCGAGGTCGACAAGGAGTGGAAGGAGATCGCCAAGGCTTATAAGAAGGAGAAGGGCGTCGAGGTCAAGATCGTGACCGCTGCCTCCAACACCTACGAGGAGAAGCTTAAGTCCGAGATGTCCAAGAGCTCCGCTCCGACCCTGTTCCAGGTCAACGGCCCCACCGGTCTTAAGAACTGGAAAGATTACTGCGCCGACCTGTCCGATACCAAGCTCCGCGGTGAGCTCATTGACGACTCCCTGGCTCTGCAGTCCGACGGCAAGGATGTGTGCATCGACTGGGTTCAGGAGAGCTTCGGCATTATTTACAACAAGCAGCTGCTCGAGAAGGCTGGCTACAAGGCCGAGGACATCAACTCCTTCGACAAGCTGAAGGCTTGTGCCGACGACATCCAGGCCCGCAAGGACGAGCTTGGTGTCGAGGGTGCCTTCACTTCCGCCGGCATGGACGACTCCTCCAGCTGGCGCTACACCACCCACCTTGCCAACATGCCGCTCTACTACGAGTTTGAGAAGGAGCACAACCAGGAGGACGACGAGATCAAGGGTGAGTTCCTCGACAACTACAAGCAGATCTTCGACCTGTACATCACCGACTCCACCTGCGATCCTTCGCAGCTTGCTTCCAAGACCGGCGACGACGCCACCAACGAGTTCGCAACCGGCAAGGCCGTCTTCTACCAGAACGGCTCTTGGGCCTACTCTGACCTCGTCAAGGCCGGCATGACCGACGATCAGATTGGCATGATGCCCATCTACATCGGTGTTGACGGCGAGGAGAACCAGGGCCTGTGCTCCGGTGGCGAGAACTACTGGTGCGTCAGTTCCCAGGCTTCCGAGGATGCCCAGAAGGCCACCGAGGACTTCATGTATTGGTGCGTCACCGCTGACACCCCGACCAGCATCATCGCCGACAAGATGGGTCTGACCGCTCCGTTCAAGAGCGCCAAGGAGACCACCAACGTCTTCTCGCAGCAGGCCGTTGCCATGGCCAAGGACGGCAAGAAGACCGTCGCTTGGGACTTCGTCTACATTCCTTCCGAGGAGTGGAAGAAGAACCTCAAGCAGGCTCTGATTGCCTACGCTGCCGATAACAGCAAGTGGGACGGCGTCAAGAACGCCTTCGTCGATGGCTGGAAGACCGAGAAGGCCGCTTCCGAGTAAGCAGTTGCTGCCCAAGCTATCTGATTAGCGACAGGGGGCGGGCAGACGTTGGTTTGCCCGCCCCCTGCATATTGAAAGGACCCTTTTATGGGCAAAGCACTCAAGCGCTGGTGGCCGCTCTTTATGCTGCCCACGTGCCTGGCGTTTATGATCGGGTTCGTGATCCCTTTTATCCAGGGCTTCTATCTCTCGTTCTGCCAGTTTATTATCATTAGTAACGCGCACTTTGTCGGTATCGAGAACTACGTGCGTGCGCTGTCCGATCCGCAGTTCTCCACGTCGTTCTTCTTTACCGTGGCGTTTGCCTTCCTGTCGACGGTGCTCATCAACGTGATCGCCCTGGCCATTGCGCAGGCGCTCACCCGCAAGGCGCTCAAAGGCACCAACATCTTCCGTACGATCTTCTTTATGCCTAACCTGATCGGCGGCATCGTGCTGGGCTACATTTGGCAGATTCTGATCAACTGCCTGCTCTCCAACGTGGGCGCCCAGCTCATCGCTCTTAACTCTGCTGCTGGCTTCTGGGGCCTTATCATCCTGACCCTGTGGCAGCAGGTCGGCTACATGATGATCATCTACATCGCTGGTCTGCAGTCCATTCCGTCCGACTACATCGAGGCCGCCAAGGTCGACGGCGCTACGGCATGGCAGACGTTTTGGAAGGTTAAGATCCCTAACCTGATGCCGACCATCACCATCTGCCTGTTCCTGTCCATCACCAACGGCTTTAAGCTGTTCGACCAGAACCTCGCCCTTACCGGCGGCGCCCCCGCGCACTCCACCGAGATGCTCGCCCTGAACATCTACAACACGTTCTATTCGCGTGCCGGTATCGCATGGCAGGGCATTGGTCAGGCCAAGGCGGTTATCTTCTGCATCCTGGTCGTGGCCATCTCCATGATCCAGCTTAAGGCCACGAGGTCCAAGGAGGTGCAGCAGTAATGAAACGCGATAAGGTTATCAACCGCGCGCTCTCGATTTTCTTTACGATCCTGTCGCTCGCGTGGATCTACCCCGTGTTCATGATTGCGCTTAATTCTTTTAAGAAAGCGACCGCAATCAGCACCACCACGGCATTCGATCTGCTCACGCCCGAGACGTTCAACGGCCTCGCAAACTACATGCACGCCCTTAACGAGCAGGGCTTTGCCTCGGCATTTATGTACTCGCTCATCATCACGGTCACGTCGGTCGTGCTGATCTTGGTGTGCTGCTCCATGTGCGCTTGGTACGTGGTTCGTGTCAACAACAAGATCTCGAACTTCTTCTATTACCTGTTCGTGTTCTCGATGGTCGTGCCGTTCCAGATGCTCATGTTCACGCTGTCCAATTTGGCGGACCGCATCGGCTTCAACACGCCGTTCAACATCTGCTTTATCTACCTCGGCTTTGGCGCGGGCCTGGCGGTCTTTATGTTCGCCGGTTTTGTAAAGAACATCCCGCTCGAGATCGAGGAGGCGGCCATGATTGATGGCTGCAACCCGGTCCAGGTGTTCTTTAAGATCGTCCTTCCCATCATGAAGCCCACCTATCTTTCGGTCGGCATCCTCGAGACCATGTGGGTCTGGAACGACTATCTGCTGCCCTACCTTACGCTCGACTCCACCAAGTACAAGACCATTCCTATCTTGATCCAGTACTTCCGCGGCGGCTACGGCCACGTCGAGCTCGGCCCCATGATGGCCTGCATCATGATGGTCGTTATCCCCATCGTTATCATGTACATCCTCTGTCAGAAGTACATCATCGACGGTGTGGTGGCAGGTGCCGTCAAGGGCTGATGCCGTAACTGTTTTGCAAGTTTTGGCGGCGCCCCTCAGCGCGGAGCCGCATATCGAAAGGTAGAGACATGGCCGAGATCGTTCTCAAACATGTTCAGAAGGTGTATCCCAACAACGAGTCAAAAAAGAAGGGCTTCTTTGGCAAAAAGAAGAAGACCGAGGAGAAGAAGCACAACCTCAAGGTTACCGAGGACGGTGTGCTCGCTGTAGAGGACTTCAACCTCACCGTTCACGACCAGGAGTTCGTCGTCCTCGTTGGCCCCTCTGGCTGCGGTAAGTCCACGACGATGCGCATGGTCGCCGGCCTGGAGGACATTACCTCGGGCGATGTGCTCATCGACGGCAAGCGTGTCAACGACGTGGCGCCCAAGGACCGCGACATCGCCATGGTGTTCCAGAGCTACGCTCTGTACCCCAATATGACGGTGTACGAGAACATGGCATTTACGCTCGAGCTCAAGAAGGTTCCCAAGGACGAGATCGACCGCAAGGTTCGCTCTGCTGCCGAGATTCTGGGCATTACCGAGTACCTCGACCGTAAGCCCAAGGCGCTCTCCGGCGGCCAGCGCCAGCGTGTCGCTATCGGCCGCGCCATCGTGCGTGACCCCAAGGTCTTCCTGATGGACGAGCCGCTGTCCAACCTGGACGCCAAGCTTCGTAACCAGATGCGTGCCGAGCTCAT
>CATWQC010000028.1 GCA_958352845.1 uncultured Collinsella sp. | reverse complement strand
ACATCGTGGGTGTCGTGGCCATCACCGCCGTCCAGGCTCAGATGGCTGAGTAGCGTACGCACTCGCCCGAAGGCCGTACGGGCTAACCCCTGAAAACGTCCTCGACCAATGAAACGCCCCCGTTCTGCTCCTTCGGAGCTACGAACGGGGGCGTTTCTGGTCTGCGGATTGTTTTCAGGGGTTAGCCCGTACGGCCTTCTACCGCTACGTAGCAATTAGGGCATCTGGAGTGGACGGCGGCTTGGCTACGAGCTGAGGCTGAAGATCTGGATGGCCGGGTGCCGTTGCTGGGAGTGCAGGCGTTACTGGCGATGGTCACTTTGGGACTGGTATTTCCGCCTGCTAGCAAAAAGGCCTCCGGAGCTGTTGCTTTGGAGGCCTTTCGTTTACTTGCAAATGCGCGCGTTAGTTGTTCTTGGTCAGGCGCTCGACGTCGTGGGCGATCATGTATTCCTCGTCGGTGGGGATGACCATAACCGTGACGGAAGAGCCGGCGGCGCTGATGACCTGTGGGCCGTTGCCCACGGCCTCGCGGTTCTTGTTGTTGTCGATGCGCACGCCCAGCCACTCAAAGCAGTCGCAGAAGGCCTTGCGGATCGACCAGTCGTTCTCGCCGATGCCGGCGGTAAAGGTAATGGTGTCCACGCCCGCCATGGAAGCGATCATGGAACCGGCCTGCTGCATGGCCTTATAGGCGAACATATCGAAGGCGAGCAGGCAGCGCTCGTCGCCCTCGGAGGCGCGCGTGCGGATGTCGCGGGCGTCGTTGGAGATGCCCGAGATGGCAAGCAGACCAGACTGCTTGTTCATCATGTCATCAACTTCCTGATAGCTGTAGCCGCCCTCGCGCTGGAGGTAGCACACGGTAGCCGGGTCAATGGAACCACAGCGAGTGCCCATCATCAGGCCGTCAAGCGGCGTGAGGCCCATCGTGGTGTCGCGGCACACGCCGTCCTCAATGGCGGCAAGCGAAGCACCGTTGCCCAGATGGCACGAAAGCAGGCGGTGGCAGCGCGAGCCCAGGATCTCCTTGGCCATCATCCACTCGTAGCGGTGGCTCGTACCGTGTGCGCCGTACTTGCGCACGTGGTACTTGTCGCACACGTCCTTGGGCAGCGCGTAGGTGTAGGCGACCTCGGGCATGGTCATGTGGAACGAGGTGTCGAAGACGGCCACGTTGGGCAGCTCCGGATACTTCTCGCGGCAATATTCGATTGCTGCGGCCTCGCCGTAATTGTGCAGCGGAGCGAGCGGGGCCACCTCAAGGATCTTAGCCATGACCTCATCGTCGACGACCGCGGAATCATCGAAGTGCCAGCCGCCCTGAACGATACGATGCCCAATGCCATCAATCGTAAAGTCGGTCTTCTCGAGCTCCTCGAGCACGCGAGCGATAGCAGAGCGATGATCGGGGAAAGGGACCTCCTCGGTCTGCTTAGCGCCACCGTTCTCGGAGTGGCCAAAGATGCCCATGTCCGATCCGATACGCTCGCAGTTGCCCTTGGCGAAAACCTTGCGGGTATCGGTATCCAAAAGCTGATATTTAAGGCTTGAGCTGCCGGCGTTGACAACAAGTACGTTCATGAGACTCCTTCGCAGTGCAATACGGTCGACGCAGGCCCCTTAAGGCGGCCGCATTTTAATAAGAAGTTATCATATCTTGATAAATAGATATCAGCATATCGCCCAACGAGCGCAAAAGAGGGGCCGAACGGCGCTCGGTCGTCCAGCCCCTCCCCTCTTGCAATTACTTGCCGTTGACGATGCGCTCGACGTCGGAAGCGATCATGAACTCCTCGTCCGTGGGGATGACGAAAATCTTGACCTTGGAATCCTTGGCAGACAGGCACCAAGCGCCGTCACCACGCAGGGCGTTGCGGGCATGATCCATCTTGACGCCCATAAAGGCCAGACGGTCGGCAACGCCGGCGCGAACAGCCGGAGCGTGCTCGCCGATACCGGCAGTAAAGACCAGGGTGTCCATACCGCACATAGAAGTAGCCATCTCGGCAGCCTTGGCGGCAATCTTGTAGACAAACATGTCGAAGGCGAGCTGAGCATCGGGGTCACCAGCGGCGGCGAGCTCCTCGACGTTGCGGCAGTCGTTGGTCTTGCCGCCGGTCACAGCCAAAAGGCCGGACTTCTTGTTCATCATCTCGTCGACCTCGTCGAAGGTGTAGCCGCCCTCGCGCTGCAGGTAGCACACGGTAGCCGGGTCGATGGAGCCGCAGCGGGTGCCCATCATGACGCCGTCGAGCGGCGTCAAGCCCATGGTGGTGTCCATGCACTTGCCGTCCTCGATGGCGCACAGGGAAGCGCCGGAGCCGATATGGCACACGACGACCTTGCGGGCCTCGCCGTTGGTCATCTCGGCGACCTTCTTGGAGATGTAGCGATAGCTGGTGCCGTGGGCGCCGTACTTACGGATGTGCAGCTTGTCGCAAACATCCTTGGGAAGGGCGTAGGTCTTGGCGACCTCGGGCATGTTGAAGTGGAAAGCGGTGTCGTAGACCGTGACGTTGGGCAGATCGGGATACTGCTCCAGGCAGTACTCGATAACGTTGGCCTCGGGGTTGTTGTGCAGCGGCGCCAGCGGGGCGACCTCGCGAATCTTGGCGAGGACGTCCTCGTCGACGAGGGAGGAATCACCAAAGTACCAACCGCCCTGAACGATACGGTGGCCGATGCCCTCGATCTTGACGCCGTTGGCCTCAAGGTCCTTCAGGACGACCTCGATGGCGACCTTGTGGTCGGGGAACTCGATGTTCTCGGTCACCTTCTTGGAACCGTTGGCAGCATGGGTGAAGGTACCGCCGGTGAAGCAGACGCGCTCGCAGGAGCCCTTTGCGGACACCTTGTGGGACTTGGTATCGATGACCTGATACTTAAGGGTCGAAGATCCTGCGTTGACGACCAGAACGTTCATGTGTCTCCCTACTAACAGGCGGTGTGGCGCCGCCAGGTTACATACGCTTCAATAATAAACCCAAACGCCCTCGCGCTCGGGTTTATTGCGTTGATATATAAGTTATCGGTGCTTGAGCTTCCGTTTCATTGCAAGGAAAAAGCGCCCTCAGATGAGGTTCTCGCCCAGGTTCTTGCCGCCGAGGACGTGCATGTGGAAGTGCATGACGGTCTGACCGGCGTTGACGCCCTTGTTGGAGATGACGCGGAAACCGTCCTCCAGACCCTTGGCCTTGGCGACCTCCTGGATGGCGTGGGCCATGGCGCCCATGGTCTCGGCGGGCACGTTATCGGCGATGTCACTGTAGTGCTTCTTGGGGATCACGAGCGTGTGGACCGGCGCCTGGGGATTGAGGTCGTCGAACGCGATGACCTGGTCATCCTCGTAGACGACGGTCGAGGGGATCTCGTGGTTGGCAATTTTGCAGAAGATGCAATCACACATGGTTGGTTCCTTTCTCACAGACCAAGGTAATTATATTTGGTCGGGATGGTTAGAACGAAAGGTTGTCGTCGGTGTTGGCGGCTTCGCCGTCGGCGAGCACGTCGTTGCCGTCGACGTCCTTCAGGAGCACCGAGACCTTCTGCTCGGCATCGGACAAGCGGGTACGCAGGCTCTTGAGGAGCTCGACGCCGCGGGTATAGCTCTCAAGCGACTCCTCGAGCTCCATATCACCCGACTCCAAGCTGCGGATGATGAGCTCCAACTCCTGTGAAGCCTGCTTGTACGTAAGCTGCTCGACCGGGGTCTTCTCTGCCATATCTGTTTCCTTTCCTAAAGGTTTATCGCTATGAAACGCGGCCTACTCGACCGTATCGACCGTTGCCGCCACGTTGCCGTCTGCCATGCGCACGCGAATGGCGTCACCGGGCTTAAAGGTCTTGGCGCTCGTGGCCACCCCATCATCGCTGTACGCGATGGAATAACCACGGGCAAGCACCTTGAGCGGCGACAGGGCATCGAGCGAGGCTGCCGCACGGCCCAGGTCGGACGATTGCTTGCTGAGCATCGTGCGCCCCTGATGCTCCAGGCGGGAGCTTGCGAGCGTGAGCGCATGGCGCTTGCCATCGAGTCCTGAGGTGCTTGCGATCAAGCGCTCGGGCAGACGCTCGAAGTTGGAGCGGAAGGCCCCAACCGAACGCGTTATGGCGCCGGACAGACGATCGGCCGTCAAGGCAAGCTCAGACTCGCGACGCTCGACCATAAACGTTGGATCGTTGAGGCACGGGCGGCACGCGGCGGCATCGAGCGCATCGCCCAGACGAGCCGTATAGGTGTCCCAAGCACGACGACCGCGCTGGTCGAGCATTTCCAGATCAACCTGATCCGACCCGATCATCGAAGCCATCGCGGCGCCCAGACGCTGATGGCGCGTCTCGAGCACGTCGGCCAACTCCGTCATAGCCGGTGCCACCGATTCCGCCGCTGCCGTTGGCGTGGAGGCGCGACGGTCGCTCACCATGTCGCAGATCGAGGTATCGGGCTCATGCCCAATGCCCGTCACCACAGGCACGGGACAGGCTGCCACCGCACGGGCAAGTTCCTCGTCGTTAAAGGTCATGAGGTCCTCGAAGGAACCGCCGCCACGCACGAGCAAAATGCAATCGGGCGCCGGCGTAATGGCAGCGGCGCGGCGCAAGCCTTCAATAAGCTCTGCCGGCGCACCCTCGCCCTGGACCTTTGCGCCCACGCAGACAAGCTCGACGAGCGGGTTGCGACGGCGCAATGTGCGCTTAACGTCGTCGATTACGGCACCCGAAAGCGAGGTGACGACCGCCACACGCGAGCAAAACACCGGAATGCGGCGCTTGCGTGCTTCGTCCATCAGGCCCTCGCGGCGTAGCTTTTCGGCCAGTTGCGCCACTTGTTGACGCAGCAGGCCCTCCCCCGCCAGCGAAAACGAGCGAGCGACAAAGCTCATGCGGCCCGTGGCCTTATAGAGATTGAAGCTGCCCTTAAAGCTCACCTGCATGCCGTCGCGCAGATCGAACGTGCGCTTGAGATAGGCACCCTTCCAAATGATGCAGTCAACGGCGGCCGAATCGTCCTTGATCTGGAAGTAGCAGTGGCCGCTTCGGGCATTGGGGCCACGGAAGCCCGTGACCTCGCCCAGGACGCTCAGCTGCGGAATGGCATCGAGCGCACCGGCAGCGATCTCTACCGCCTGGCTCACGCTGAGCTCCTTGCGCTCCTGCTCATCCGAACCGTCGAACTCGGCGGAAACGGCATTGCCGGTTAGATTCCAGCCTGCCACGCAGCCTCCTTTCGTCATCGTGCACAAGGGCTCCTGCCCTGCGCAAATTCAAGTCCAACACATAGTACAGCGCCGCGGGGACACAAATTCCCGCGGCGCCCAGCGACCCAATTTGTTATCGGTTGGAGTTTCTGTTGTAGCGAGCCATCAGGTAGAGCAGCTGAATAATCGAAGTGAGCGCTGCGGCCACATAGGTAAGTGCGGCTGCCGTCAGGACCTTCTTGGCACCGTTGACCTGCTTGGAGCTCATGCCCGACTGCTCAATATACGCCACGGCGCGTCGGCTGGCATCAATCTCGACAGGCAGCGTAACGAGTTGGAACAGTACACTAAACGAGAAGAAGACCAACGCGAGGGATGTGAGCCCGGCAATGTTCATAAACAGGCCCAAGAGCAACACGATGGTCCAAGTGTTCTGGGTAAAGTTGACAACCGGGACCAGGGCGGTGCGCACCTTCATCATGGCATAGCCGCTTTGACGCTGAGCGGCGTGGCCTGCCTCGTGACAGGCGACGGCAACGCTTGCGACCGATCCGCCCGAACGGTTGGCATCCGACAGATACAGGTTGTTGTCCTGCGGGTTGTAATGGTCGGTGAGCTCGCCAGCGACACCCTTGATACCCACGGCGCTACAACCGTTGGCATCGAGCATGCGGCGAGCGACTGTGGCACCCGTATCGCCGTCCGAGCGAACCTTGGACCAGGTTTTGTACGTCGAGTTGATATAGTTCTGTGCGGCAAGGCCAAGCACCGTGCAGACAAGAACAACCAGCAGGTACAGCGGGTCGATGCCAAAGCCGTATCCATAGTAATAAGGCATGCGAATTCCTCCGAATCGAGTTACACGTTGGAGGTATTTTACCCACTCAGCCGGCTAGGCTTCCCTATAACAGTTCAATCTTTCCGTCCTTCACGGTGAGTCCCATGTTGCCCGAGAGCAGATCGTCCAGGCGCGAGCCCACAAGCTCAAAGCGCCAGCCTTCGCGCAAGGGGCTCTGCTCGGGATGCTCAATATAGTCGGCCAGGTCATCGCGCGAGGCAATGACCGAGGTCGCCACTCCCGAGCGTTCGGCAACCAGGCGGATGAGCGCGTACATCAGGTCCGTCACGCTCTCCAGCTCCGGCGAGATCTGACGGTGCCCGCGCACCATGAGCGGCAGGCGGTCGTGCGGGCAGCTCGCACCGCGCTTGATGGCCATGAGCGCGCCGTCCACGTCGCGCTCCCCCAGCTGGTCGGTGCCGCGGATGCTGCGGAACTCCTCAACACGCACGGGATTGCGCTTAACGAGCGCAAGCAGCGTGTCGTCGGACATGACCCACTTGCGCGGGATGTTACGGCGCTCGGCGCGGTCCTCGCGCCAGGCGGCGAGCTCGCGCGCGATGCCCAACTGGTGACGGCTGCACGAATTGATGCGTTTGACCTTGCGGAACGCCTCGTGGCGATCGGCGCGATAGTGCGACTCGTCAGCCAGCGGGCGCAGCTCGTCGAGCACCCAGTCCACACGGCCCAGCTCGCGCAGGCGGCTCATCATCTCGGTATAGGCGACGATCAGGTACTTGACGTCATCGATCGCATACTCAACCTGCTTATCGGTCAGCGGGCGGCGCGACCAGTCGGTCAGTGACTCGGTCTTGGGCAGCGATACGCCGCAGAACGTCTGAACAAGCGCGCCATACGAAATCTGCTGGCGCTCGCCCAAAAAGGCGGCGGCGACCTGCGTATCGAAAATCGGTCGTGGCAGCACGCCCACAGTATGGAGCATGACCTCCATATCCTGCGAGCACGCGTGGAAGACCTTGGTCACGCTCTCGTCGGCCATAAGCTCGGCCAGCGGCGATAGGTCGTCGATTACCAGAGGATCGACCGCGACGCTCTCGGCAGGGGTGGCAATCTGAACCAAGCACAGGCGCGGGTGGAATGTGCGCTCGCGCAAAAACTCGGTATCGACGGCAATCGCGTCGAACTCACGGGCGCGCTGGCAAAAGTCGAGTAGAGCCTGATGTGTGGAAATGTACATATCAACCCATCGAATAAGGTTAGGCCCGAAAAACACGGGTAGGATATCGGCATTGCCTTACAACTATACTCGGTTAGTCACAGAACGGGAACGTAAGTATGCGCTGCCTTATCATCCACAACCCGGCATCGGGCCCCAGCTCAGATGAAATCTACGCATTCACGCACGCCCTCGCGCAGGGCGGCGACGAGGTCGTGATGCGTTTTATCGGCGATGGCATGGAGCCCGAGGATGCCGTGGCAGACGTGCGCGAGTTTGATCGCGTGGTCGTTTCGGGCGGCGACGGCACCGTCTCCAACGTGCTCGACCAGATGCGCGGGTGCGGTGTCCCCACGCTCGTCTTCCCCTCCGGCACAGCCTGCCTGTTCTTCAACAACATCGGCAATGCCCCCGAGGCAGCGGCGCTCGCCAAGGCCTGCCGTGCCGGTCGCACGGTCAAAGTCGACATGGGTGAGCTCTTTTGGCTCGACGAGAACGGCAACGAGAAGCGCCACGGCTTCATCATCATCGCCGGCTCGGGCTTCGACGCCGAGATCATGATGAAGGCCGCCCCCACCAAAAACGACATCGGCGAGATTGCCTACTTCCTCTCTGCGCTCGCCACGCCCAACCCTACGGTAGCGCACTTTACGATTGAGCATGACGGCATTGTCGAGGAGCTCGACGGCATCTGCTGCATGGCCGGCAACACCTCGGTCATCCAAAACGACATCAACCTGTTCCCCGACTGCCGTATGAACGATGGCATGGTCGACATTGCGGTCATCGAACCCGTGCGCACCGTGCAGCTGCTGCCTACCGTGATCACCGCCGCACTCGACCCCGCCGGCAAGGTACTCGGGCGCCCGCAGTTCAAGATCATCCAGACCAAGGAAGCCAAGATCACCTGCACCCCGTCGCTGGGCATGCAGTTCGATGGCGAAATTATCTCCAGCAATTCGGGCGTCTTTGGAGCCCGCGCGCTTCCACAATGCCTCGACCTCATCGTCGACGAATTCTCCCCGCTTGGAAAATAGGAGGACCCTATGAACGACAATCCCCTGCTCGGCTTTATCATCATCGTTTTGGCCATGCTCGTCGGCTATGCGATCAACGTGATCCACCGCCGGAAGAAGTAATTCCACATTGGTATGATATTCATCCAATTATCGTCTCCCCCGCTGTTTATGCATTTGCCAAACAGCGGGGGGATTTTCATTTCGGGCATTCCAGCTACTTTATTCGGCTACAGTAATCACAGGGCGTCTTTATTAAAGTAAAGCTACAAACTGAGTATAATTAACCACTCATCGCATATTTCATTACGCTTATCGAGTAAGTTTCTTTCATAGATGAATATTGTTTCCAGTTCGTTACGCTAATGGGGTGTCTTTATTGGCTGAAGCCCTCTGGCAACGGAGGGCTTTCGCACGCTGGGAGGGAAAATGAGGAAAACTCACCCCGTCAACGCGCTCAAGAAGCTAGGCATAGGCCTCGCCTTTGGAGCTGCAACCATCATGTCCATGCCGACATCTGCGCTCGCCTGCACGCAGATATACATGGGCAAAAACCTTACGGCCGACGGCAACACGTACTACGGCCGCGCCGAGGACATTGGCACTCGTTACCTCAAACACTATGGCATCGAGCCCTCTTATGGCCCTGGTCATACCTACAGCTCGGACGAGTCCGGATTCTCCTACACCTCGACCAAGACTACGTATCGTTACAGCTACGTGCGTGACCATCCTGCTGAGTGGGACGGACGCTGGGATGCCTACTCCGAGGCCGGCATCAATGAGAAGGGCGTCTCCTGCTCCGCAACACTGAGCACCTCCTACAACGACGATGCCAAGGCAGCGGATCCCACGACCAAGCATGCCCACAAAGCAAATCCCGAGGTCAAAAATTCCGGCATCGGCGAGTACAGTTACGCGGGCGTCATCTTGGGCGAGAGCGCAACGGCCCGCGAGGGCGTCGAGCTTATCGGCAGTCTGATTGACGAGCAGGGCGTCTGCTCCAACGACCAGATTGTCATCGCCGACAACACCGAGACTTGGCTGTTCGCCGCGCTTTCCGGCCACCAGTGGATCGCTATGAAGCTGACCGACGACGTCGCTTCGGTCAACCCCAACATTAGTAACCTCAATTTCCAGGTCAATCTTGACGATCCTGAGAACTGCCTCCACTCTGAGGGGATCAAGACTATGCCCGAAGAGAAGGGCTTCGCCAAGTACTTTGAAGACGGACAGTTCGATGTTGCCCAGACCTACGGTGCATCTATCAACAATACGGGCATGGGCTCTTGGGCGCGTTATATCCAGGGCCGCGACTACTTTATGGCTCCGCTGACCGAGGGCACCGACTACGAGATCGTCAAGGACAAGGACAAGAATGACGTCACGCTCGGTGCCATGGTTCATGAGATGCAGCCGCTGTTCTTCCAGCCCAGCAAGTCCGACTGGAACACGTTTGAGCTGATTCGCGCCTTCGGCAACCGCGGTGAAAAAGTCCCCGGCCTTAATGCCAATACTGACGGTGTCAGCAGCATCGGTTCCGACCGCAACGCCGAGGCCAACCTCTTCCAGATTCGAAAGGGCTATGACCCCGAGGTTGCAACCATCCAGTGGGAGATGCTCTCCTGCGCCGAGTTCTCCGTCGCTATCCCGCTATACTCCGCTCTGATGACCGAAGTCAGCCCCTACTTCAGCGACCAGACCGTTGATTATGGTCACTGCAGCGAGACGGACATCGTGAACAACGAGGAGCCCGAGAACTCCATTAACTACGTCCTGATGGACATCAACTCGCTTTGCTTCGCGAACCGCGCACAATTCGCTACCAGCGTCCGCACCTACCTCGATGCGCTCCAGAACGAGCTCATCGAGCAGAACAAGGAAGTCGACACCGCCATGCTGGCCGAGACGACCACCGAGGGCCGCACTGCCCTGGCCAACAAGGCCGGCAAGGCTGCTACCGAGAACACCTACGTCAAGTGCAAGGCACTGCTCCAGGAGATGCGCGCCTATCAGAAGGCCGAAAACTTCGACCAGCCCTTCACCCCGAGCGACCTGAACACCGAGACCAACGGCCTCAAGGTGTCCATCACCTACGCCAAGGACGCTCTTGCCACCGACCCGGTAACCCCGGATCAGCCTGGCACTCCCGAGCAGCCTGGTACTCCTGAGCAGCCCGGTACCCCCGAGCAGCCCGCTAAGCCCGAGCAGCCCACCACCAAGCCCGAGAAGCCTGGCAAGTCGGACACCACGACCACGGTAACCACCAACAAGACGAACACCAAGGGCGGCCTGCCCACCACCGGTGATCGTTTTGATGACCGCGTGGTGGCTGCATTCGCCATCGCTGGCGTTGCCGTCATCTCCGCGGGCGGTTACTTCCTCTACCGTCGCAATAAGGAGTAACGTCTTAGCTGAGCGGGCGAGGCAGCAATGGCAGCCTCGCCCGCTTAACCCGCCTTTTTGACCGACGGGAAACCCGCCTGAAATCTTTTCAAAAAAGATTTCCCCGCACACACTTTGCTGTGCTATAGTGCAGCGCAACAGCAACTAGGTGCGACCGCGCCATGGCATCACGAAAGGAGCCACCAACATGAAGAACACAATGAAGTCTCTCAACAACTGGTGGTGGCGTGATGCGAATACGATCGGTCGACAGTGAGTCCCTCACGCCTGTTTTTGCGCTCTAGGTGATTGGAAGGCCTCCGGTTTCGACCGGGGGCCTTTTTCTATCTCGAGCCCGATCGCATTCGCATCACGCGCCTCCGTTTTTCTCTTGCACTCCCATTCCGAAAGGATTTTCACCATGTCTCAGAACACCACCGCCACCCAGCCCCGCACCGTCCAGACCGCCGACCGTGGCAAACTCGATGTCCGCGCCCTCGTCCTGCTTGCCATCCTGCTCGCCGCCGGCTTCATCCTCAACTTCACCGTCGGCAAGGCCATCTCGGGCATCTCGGGCGGCATGATCAGCCCCGAGTTCATCATCTCGGCCTTCTGCCTCACCATCCTGGTCGTTCGTCCCAACATCGGCCAGGCGCTCGTCATTGGCCTCATCTCGGCTGCCGTGATCCAGATCACCACCACTTCGCCGTTCATTGATTTTGCCGCCGAGGGCATCGCCGCCATGCTCATGGCCGGCATCGTCAACGCCGCCGGCAAGAACGGTCAGGTCAAGCCCGCGATCGCCATTGTCGCAACCTTCCTGACCACCTTTGTCTCCGGCGTCATCTTCATGGTCATCAAGATGGCCATGCTCGGCGTGGTAGGCGAACTCGCCGCCGCCATGCTACCCGTCGTCGCCATGACCGCCGTCTTTAACGCCATTCTGGTCGGCGCCCTCTACCTGCCCATCCAGAAGGCCCTGAAGCTCAACTAACCCATCGCTGCCCCACCAGCAAAGACTGTCCCAAACGACTAGCTCTTGGGGACGTTCTTAAACGACTAGTCATTTAAGAACGTCCCCAATGACTATGAAAGGTATCCATGGAAACGATCATCAACGTCGACGATGTCTCGTTCTCCTATGGCACGCAGACCGAGCAGGCGCTCAGCCACATCTCGCTCAGCGTGAACAAGGGAGATTTCATCGGCATCATCGGGCCCTCGGGCGCCGGCAAATCCACGCTTGCCGCCTGCCTGTCGGGCGCCGTGCCCCACCACTACACCGGCACGTTCTTTGGGTCCGTCATGGTCGACGGCCACGACACCTGCGAAGTCTCGCTCACCGACGTGTCGCAAATCGTCGGCAGTGTGCTACAGGATATCGACACGCAGATGGTCGCTTCGATCGTCGAGGACGAGATGCTCTTTGGCCTCGAGAACTTTGGCGTTCCCCACGACCAGATCGAGCAGCGCGTGAGCGAAACGCTCGAGACCGTCGGCATCAGCGACCTGCGCGACCGCGAGATCGCCACGCTCTCGGGCGGACAGAAGCAAAAGGTAGCCATCGCCGCCATCCTCGCCATGCGCCCGCGCGTCTTGGTTCTAGACGAGCCCACCGCGGCACTCGACCCCGCCAGCTCCACGTTGGTCTTCGAGACGCTGCGTGAGGCAAACCGCGCACTTGAAATCACCATCGTCGTCGTTGAGCAAAAGGTCGCCCTGCTCTCGGAGTACTGCAACCGCGTGCTCGTGCTCAACCATGGCGAAATCGCGCTGCAGGGCGAGCCACACGAGGTCTTCGCGCATACCGACGAGCTTCGTGCCATCGGCGTCGACTGCCCTCGCGTCACGCGTATCTTCAATAGCCTCGAAACCGATGGTCTAGTAAGCGGTACCCCTTGCTTGGATGTCAATGAGGCCGAGCGCCTGATTTCGGGCATCGTCGACCCCGCACGCGCGGCTATCGAAGCCCAGGCGCCCGCCGGTTCCCCGCATGCACCGTCGTTGCGTCCTCATGCCAAGGACGCCGAACCCGTACTCACCTTCGACCATGTTGAGTTTGCCTATCCCAACGGCGGAGCCGCCGTACACGACCTTAGCCTGACGCTCTATCCTGGCGAGCTCGTGGGCATCGTCGGCCAAAACGGCGCCGGCAAGACCACACTCACCAAACTGCTCACAGGCCTGCTTAAGCCCGCCTCGGGCAGCGTGCGCGTCACGGGACTGGATACCGCAGCCGTTCCCACGAGCCGCATCGCTCGCGAGGTCGCGACCCTCTTCCAAAACCCCGACCGCCAGATCTGCAAGGACACCGTGCTCGACGAGGTCGCCTTTGGCCTGGAGCTTGCCGGCATCGACCGTGCCGAGGCGCTGCGTCGCGCCCAGCTCGTCATCGACCGCTTTGGCTTGCCGGCCGACGAGGCGCCCTTCTCGCTCTCGCGCGGTCAGCGACAAATGGTGGCGCTTGCCTCCGTCGTAGTGGTTGAGCCCAAGATCGTCGTGCTCGACGAGCCCACGAGCGGCCTTGATTACCGCGAGTGCATGACCGTCATGGAAACGGTGCGCACCATGGCCGAGCGCGGTTGCGCCGTTATCATGGTCTGCCACGATATGGAAGTCGTCTCGGATTTTGCCGAGCGCATTGTGGTAATGGCCGACGGTCGCATCCTCGACCGCGGCCGCACGCACGAGCTATTCTCGAACATCGATCTCATGCGGCGTGCCTACGTGGAGCCTCCCCAGGTTATTGAGCTCTCGCGCCGTCTGGCATCTTCCGTCTCGACCGCTTTTGCGCAGGTGAGCGAGGTCTCCGATGTCGTTCGAATTACCAAGGAGATGGTCCACCGTGGTTAACGTCATCGACTACATGCCGGGTGACACGCTGCTGCATCGCCTGAACCCCGTCGTCAAACTGGGCCTCGCCGCCGCCATCATCGTCGGCATCTTCTTGTCCGACGCCTACGTGGCGCTGCTGGGCTTTTTGGCACTCACCCTTGCGCTGGGTGCCTATGCCGGCGTCGTCGACCGTCTGTTCTCGCTGCTCAAGTTGCTGATTCCGCTCGCGCTTATCATGCTGGTGCTCCAGCTGGCCTTTATGCGCGATGGCAACGTGGTGTGGGGCTTTATCACCGACACGGGTCTCATCACAGGATCGAAGGCCTGCCTGCGCCTGCTGGGTGTGGCGTTACCACTCATCCTCATGCTCATGGTGACCAAGCTCAACGACCTTGCCAACGCCTGCGTCGAGGTGCTGCACGTACCGTATCGCTATGCCTTCACCTTTACCACGGCGCTGCGCTTTGTGCCGGTGTTTGGTCAGGAGATGAACGCCATCATGGAGGCGCAGACCGCACGCGGCGTCGAGTACGACACCAAGAACCCCATCAAAAAGCTTAAGCTCATGCTGCCACTGTGTGTGCCACTGCTCATCTCGAGCGTGGGCAAGACCGATGCCACAGCCTTGGCGGCAGAACAGCGCGGCTTCTATCTGCGTACGCGCGCCAGCTCGTACAAGCGCTACCCCATCAAGGGCCTGGACATCGCCGTGCTCATCGTCAGCATCGCCCTCATCGCCATCGGCTTCCTGTTCTAGTTCACCACCGACAGCAACAGCCCAACGCAAAAGGCCTCGGCTCGCACCAAACGAGCCGAGGCCTTTACTGTTTCACCAGATAAAACCTACCAAAATTAACCTGTCCCTTTTTGACAGGTCGGAAGCTAGAGGCGGTAGGGGGCGCCGCTGCGGATGATGGATTCGCGCACCAGGACATCCATGGCGTCGAGGGTGATCTCGGGCATCTCTCGGTACTTTTGCAGCACCGAGAGCTCGGTGCAGGCCAGAATGACGCGGTCGCAGCCGCTACGGGCGAACTCCCACATCACGCGGTCGAACTTATCCATATCGGGCTCACGTCCGGCCTTCACATCATCGTAGATAAGGGACATCACATCGTTCTGACGTTTCTCGCTGGGATAGACGACCTCAACACCCGCAGCCTTACATTCGCGGCCGTAGACACCCGCGCCCACGGTTCCGTCGGTGCCCATGATGCCAATCTTGTGCACCGGCCCGGCCGGCATACTCAGGTTGGGGTCGAACTCGCACTCCCCCATCACCGCACCGGCCAGAGCATAGCGCACCGACTCACGCGGCATGTGGATAATCGGCACCTTCGTAAACGACTGGATCTGGTCATAGAAGTAGTGTGACGTGTTGCAGGGAATGGCAATGTGTGCACAGCCCAGCGACTCGAGTGCCTGGGCACACTCTTTCATGGTCGCCAGTAGCTTGGCATGCTCGCCGGTCTTAATGGCCAACGTGCGGTCGGGCATGGTCGACTTGGAGAGCACCACCATGTCGATATGTTCCTGATCGCAGGCAGCAGCCGTATGACGCACCACCTGGTCGTAGTAATACGACGTGGCCTCGGCGCCCATGCCGCCGATAACTCCCAGCTTTTCCATCGCCGCCTCCTTGGTGACGCTTGCGCAATTGCGCGTATCATACCCGCGCCCGCCCGATGCAAACCGGACGGGCGCCGCGCTCATCTACTTGTAATACGTCTTGAACAGCTTAAAGTGGCGCAGCTTGGTGTGCCACATGCGCAGCCAGCGGTTAAAGACAAAGTCGCCCTTCATAAACGAAGGGTCGGCGCCCTTGCCTTCCTTGTCCAGGCGATGCACCTTAGCGCGCAGCTCGGGATCCTTGACGTACTTGTCGACGACGCCCATGGGAACGACCATCCACAGGGCCTCGTCCTGCGCCGTCACAAACTCCGGCTCAAACGGGCGGTTAAACACATACTCGTCCACCACATACTTGGCAACGTTAAAGCCGCTGTTGGTAACGTAGTAGTTGCTGCGGCCCTGGCGCGTGTTGAAATCGAAGAACTTAAACGAGCCGTCGCGCTCGTCGTACTTAACGTCAAAGTTGGAATAGCCCACAAAGTGAAGGTCCTCGAGCAACTTGCGCACGCCGCCCATGAGCTCGTCGTTGGGCTCGGTAATGATACAGGCATGGTTGCCGACACCGTGGGGCTGATGCTCCTCGAGCAGCACATGGCCCAGGCACATCATGCGAACCTTACCGTTGCGGTCGGAATAGCTGGTGAGTACGCGCATGTACTCGTCGTTGCCGGGCACGCGATCCTGCAAGATCAGATCGTCGGTGTAGCCGCTGGCATACGAATCGCGAATGACCTGTTCCAGCTCGGCGCGGTCGGCAATCTCATAGGCCTTCTTCTGGCCCTCGAACTCGTGCTGCCACCACATGATGCCGTCAGAAGGCTTCAGAATCATCGGGTAAGGAAAATCGATCTGGTCGAGCACTTCGGCAGGCGCCTCACCCTGGGCATTGAGCATCGCCTTGGTAAAGGTAAACGTGTGCGGATAGGGCACGCCATGCTTCTCGCACAGCTCGTAGAAGATCTCCTTCTTCTGGCACTGCTCGAGCATGCTGTAGGGCGCGTAGGGAGCGACGATGTTATCCGCCAGCTCATGAGCATCCTTGGCTTGAGCCACGAGAGCGACATAGTTGTCGCCACAGCCCACAAGGACAATCGTCTTGTCGGCATGCGCTTGGGCAATGCCGTTGACGGTTTTGAGCATCACGGGCATGGTGTCGATATCCACGTTGGGCGTGTAGTCGATAATCTGGCTGCGGTACGCGGGACCCGTCTGATACTTGCCAAAGACCAGACTCTTGACCTGGTACTCCTCGTAGAAGGCACGCGCCACCGAATAGGCGTTGATGTCGCCACCGAGCAGCACGGGAATGAACTCGCGCTCTGTAAATTGCAATGCCATGGAAACTTCCTATCATGAACTGCCCACACAATGGGCGGTCTTTGCGCAACTGAATTATTCTAGCGTGCCAAGCCGCCGGCGCCCAAAGCTCCACCGTATCTATGGCAATCGACGTAATCGTCCAGCACGAAGGCCAGCACGAAGACGGCGCTCACCGTTGTATGACAATGGGCAATGAACCTACCATTGTTGTAGGATTCAACATGTAGCCCGCCCCGTCGAAAGGTGCACCGTGCCCCAGGCTCATCCGATCAACAACCCCATCATTGACGCCGCCAAGCGCGAACTTGCAGATCGTGCCCAGACGGCAGCTCCCCTACGCACCGCAAACGATGCTTACAACGGGCCTGCCCGTATCGTCTCAATCAACACGTCGGAGCACAAAGGCACGCGTAAGTCACCCGTCGCCGACGGGCACGACACCGTCATCGAGCAGTTTGGCCTCGCCTCCGATGCGCACGCCGGGCATTGGCACCGCCAGGTTTCCTTTTTAGCTGCAGAGTCTATCCAGACGGCGCAGGCGCGCGGGCTCGATGTGCACGAGGGCGACTTTGGCGAGAACTTCACAACCCAGGGCATCAACCTGCTCTCGCTCCCCCTGGGAACGCAGCTCAAGATTGGCAACGATGTCCTGGTCGAAATCAGTCAGATCGGCAAGGTCTGCCACACCCGCTGTGCCATCTACTATCTCGCCGGCGACTGTATCTTTCCCCACGAGGGCGTTTTTGGCGTGGTACTAAAGGGCGGAGAGGTCCATACCGGCGACGATATCCGGGTAGTCAAACTCGGCGACGGCACCTGTTCGTTCACCCCCGCCGAGGCCCTCGAAGAGATTGAGCAGGCTCGCCAGAAGGGCACGCTGTAGTTATAAAACCCCACGTTGAGATAGCTTTTACAGCCCAAAACTCCTCTCAAACAGGGCTCTGTAACGTTAAAGTTGAACTCTATGGTTTCTCAACAATTCATCATAACTGCAGGTCAAAGCCAAAGCCTCAAGTTCAACTTGACCCTTTGGAACCTTTAAGGTTCAAGTTGAGGTCGAAAGCAGTAGTAGAATACCGTTCGAACCATAACCTACGATTGATTGCAGAGGGACTGGATGCAGCATTCGAATCATCGCACCGCAGCGCTCATTGCGTCGAAGCCGGCTCGTATCATCACGAGCGCCGCGCTTGCCGTTGCGCTGACGGCCACGCCGATGCTCTCCCCCGTTGCGGCGTATGCCGCCTCGCAGGCAACGCAGGACCAGCTTTCCGCAGCCCAGCAGAAGATCGAAGCCGCCACGAGCGCCTACAACGACGCCCGCACCAAACTCGATGACCTGCAAAAGCAGATTGACTCCAATGAGGCAAGCATCGAGGAAATCGAGGCCAAGCTTCCCGAGCAGCAGGCCAAGGCAAGCTCCGCCATGCGCGATCTGTACAAGTATCAGAAGGGCACCAATCCCATCGTGAGCTTCCTGGTCAACGCGCAGAGCCTGGGTGAGTTCATCACGACCTGCAAATACACCAACCAGATCACGAGCTCAAGCGTCGACGAGATCGAAGAGCTCAATAACATGCAAACCGAACTCGAGCAGAACAAGGCCGAGCTCCAGCAGGCCAAGTCACAGCTTGAGGCAGAGCAGAAAAACGCCGAGGATGCGCTGGCGCAGGCCCAGCAGCTCCGCAGCGAGGCACAGGCAAAAGCCGAGCAGGAAAATGCCGCCGAGCTTGCCAAGCTTGAGGCCGATAAGGCCGCTGCCGCCGAGAAGCTCTCGGGCGAGGGCGTAAGCGGCAGCAATTCCAGCAGCCAGGCCACCAACACCAACACCACCATCGACACCACGGTGAACAACACCAATACCGGTAGCTCCGATTACGATTCGTTCATTAATGAGTGGACGAGCCGCATCGACAATTATCTCGCCGGCTCCCCCATGGCAGGCCAGGGCTATAACTTTGCCGTCGCCGCTTGGAATACCGGTGTCGACCCCCGTTGGTCCCCCGCCATCGCCTGCATCGAGAGCACCAAGGGCGCTTATTGCGCCAATTCTTACAACGCTTGGGGCTGGAGTGCCCGTGGCGGCGGTTGGCGCAGCTTTGGCAGCTGGAGCGAGGGCATCTCCGCTCACGTTGCCTATCTGGGCGCCAACTACGGCTCCACCCTTACCCCGGCAGCAGCCAAAAAGTACTGCCCGCCCACGTGGCAGGACTGGTACAACAAAGTCGCCGCTCAGATGAACCGCATCTAAGTGCAACTGCAAAGGGCCCCAATGGGGCCCTTTTTCTTTTAGGTAGCGGAGGTATCGACGACGCCGGTCGCATTGGCAACCGCGACTATGACGATCATACATAGGAGCAGCACACCCAATGCCTTGAACCAGAGTTTCGCGAGTTTCTTGCCGCGATAGCTGTCGAGCAGCGCGAATCGCCGACGAAGACGACGCTTGTCGAACAGCGCAAAATGCATAAGCACCATAAGGCCATCGACAAAGAAAAAATACTCGATTATGAGAAGCCACGTCGGGTAGCTTTGGTTTGCTCCCGTGGGGTGAAAGACGGCAAAGTGACTTCCGGCAAAGAACACAAGCAGCGAGAAGAAGACGAGCGTATTCCAAATGCGCCCCAGAGACTCCGGAACGCGAGAGAGCAGACAGCATGCAGTGGAGGCGGCAGGCCTAGGAAGCCCTGTGGGGTTCTGGAGCCCTTGGGGCGTCAACACCGTCTCCGAGGCCGGAGTACGGACAAGCACAGGCGCAGGAGGCCGCACGGGGCGACTTAGATCGTATGCCGCGCGCGTCGCCCGTCCCAACGCTTCCGCGCTCGCAAAACGCTTGGCCGGGTCGAGCGCCATCGACATGCAGACGGCATCGGCAAGTGGAGTGGGAATGCCGCATGCCTCACATTGCTCGCGCATGTCGAGCCCTGGTTTAGGGTCGACTCCCGTCAAGCAAAAGAACAACAGGGCCCCAAGTGCGTAGACGTCGCTGCGCACACTCGTCTGTCCAAACCCATACTGTTCGGGCGGCGCATAGGGTCGCGTGCCAAACTTGACGGTGTCGGCATCGGCGCCATCGCGCCATACGCGCGCGATCCCCAAGTCGATAATCACCAGCGATGAAAACGTCAGGCCCTCATCGAGCGTACAGCTCGCACCCGTCACGATGATATTCGACGGCTTGAGGTCGCGATGGATCACCGGCGCCGACGTCTCCCCCACCATTGCAAAACCGGCATGGAGCTCGCCCACGGCATCGCATAGGGCAGGATACAATTCACGCGCATAATCGGGGGTGGCTCCCAGACGGTCCACCAGCGCCCCGAGTGTCTCCCCTTCGATGTATTCCATAACCACGTTGAGCTCGTCGCCCACACGACGACAATCGACGATTCTGGGCAGGTGCTCAAAACGCCTGCCTGCCCGCTGAGCGGCAAACAGACACTCGTATGCCCCGCCGATTTGAGCCGAAGCATCGATGCGTTTACGAACAAAGGGACCGAGCGAACCACCGCCGGTTCCTTCAAAGTACACGAGCTCGGTTGTTTCAACGGACGAGCGCTTAAGTACACGCTCCACGCGATAGCTGTCGTCGCGATCGAGCGACGCCAGGTGCTCGGCAAGCGCTGCGGTCAGCTCGTCATCGGAATATGTTGGGCTCTGAGTATCCATAGCCTCCATCATAGCGCAGGGCGCAGACACCCCATGGCATCTGCGCCCCGTTCGTTTGCATCGTTGTTCGGCAGCTCCGCCGGCTCAGATATCAGCCGCTAACTCACCGTCTCCTCGCCAAAGCGATACAGCTCCTCGTTGACCTTTTGGAGGCTGCACCCGCGATCGATGCAAAAAATGATAATCGCATCGCGGCGGTCCTTGCAGTTAAGGACGCTTACCCCGGCAGCCGTCAGCGCACGGTTGGTCTCTTTGAGCGTCAACGCCATCGCAAAGGCAATCTGCAGCACCTTATTGCGACTCGGATGACGCGCGCCGGTAAAGATCTGATAGCCAAACGTCTCGTTGAGGTCGGCCATACGCACCACGCGCGAACGCTCCAAGCCCTTTTCCTGCAGTAGCTGCTTCAGGTAGTCCGAAAGCGACGGGGCGGCAAAGTCGTGTTCTTTGATATAGCCATCGATGTTTGGCGCGTCGAGAAGTTCATTGAGTAACTCCACTGTCAGCTTTTTATCGGGCATACGGCTTCACCTCCCCCAGTGCATGCAACATGCTAGAAACCACTTACGTCCGAACGCTCCCAGCTAGCAACCTGGTCGGGAGACACTGTACCCAGCGCCTCGAACTTCCAGGAGCCGCCCGCCTTCAGATGATTGGTGTTTGCAAGAGCCGTTCCAACCTGGTTGCCATCGGCATCGTACAGAACATACTCAATCTGAATGTAGCTCTTTTCCTTGTCCGTGTTATTGGTCAGCGTGCCCGTGATCTTATAGGCAAACTGATTGGAGGTGTCTTCAGCCTCATCAGCAATGGCATACGGTTCTTGCGGTTCTTTTTGCTCCTCAGCCTGCTGTGTCGCCTCGGCAGGTTTTGCCGAATCGCTCGCAGACGAATCGGTTGAATTGCCACCCATAGAGCCCACGGCACCGACGATAACCAGCACCACGATGACGCCTAGGACAATCTTGCCGATCGGCTTCTTTCCCTCTTTTGCCATTATTCATCCTTCCTACGATCCGGCTACCGCGCCGGCATACAGCACATCGTAGAAAGGATTGAACTTGAATTCATTAGCTGAGAGCTAAGGCTGCAGTAAACGGCCAATGCAGTTATCCAAACGCCGAGCAAACGCACTTTGCGCAACCGTCTGCTGGCAGCGCGTCAACCCACCGTTACGGATTCCCCAGTAAAGGCGCTGATCATCAACAGGACAAAGAACACCAGGTAGCTGGCACTCAGCGGGTACGCAATAATCAGGAAGACGACCCAGCCGACAGTGGTTTTACCGTCGGCACGGCGTTGCTCGCGATTGCGGCAAAGCCAAATCGTCACGCCAATGGCCACAATCAGCAACACGAGTGCCGCTGCTGCCAACCCGGCAAGCGCAAACATTACGCCAATGCTCACAGCGATGACCGGAAGCAGCAGCAAACCGCACCCGCATCCACCCGGACTATATACGGCAGGCTGTCGGCGTCGCCTCATCGTCACGCCACCCCCATCATCTCTGAGCACTACAGCGCAATGGCCTGCTGAACAGGAACGATCTTATCGAGTTCCGGTTCGATCCGCCTTTTCTCGGCCTCAAGGTCAAACGCCACCTGAGCGCGCAGCCAATAACCATCCGTCAGGCCAAAATAACGGCAAAGACGGAGGTCGGTGTCGGCCGTCACGCGACGTTTTCCCAAGACAATCTGTCCGATACGCTGAGCCGGAATCCCGGTCTCTTTCGCGAGGCGATATTGAGAAATGCCCATGGGAACAAGAAACTCCTCTTTGAGAAGCTCACCAGGAGTCACCGGCGACAGCAAATCGGCCGAAGTCCCATCACTTGTGATAATCGACGATTTCGACATTCCAAGCCATCTCCTGTCTCCACTCGAAACAGACCCGATAGCGCTCGTTAACACGGATGCTATATTGACCGGCACGATCGCCCTTCAAAGCTTCCAGGCGGTTGCCCGGTGGAACGCGAAGATCATCAAGCGAAGCACAAACCTGCAGTTGGCGAATCTTCCTCAACGCAACACGCTCAAAGGGCACGAACCTCCTGACCCGCACACCCATGGCAAAGCGTTCGGTATCCTGATCTTTATACGATGCAATCATAGTATCGCCTTACGTTAGTAACGTCAAACGTTTCTATAGACTTACATCTCTATTATATCGTACGTTTGTTCGTGTTTTCTAGAACAAATAGTCCTTCACGCCTTAGTCAAGCAAAAGCAATCGTTTGTAGACATCGAGGCCTTTGAGAAGAATCTCCTCGTCAAAGAGCATGGTATCGGTATGCAGAGCGCTCATCGCATAGGCTGGGCAGTCATCAGCGTCGATCGGGTTTTCTTGTCCCTCTGGCACGCCCGTGCCCAGCAAGAAGAACACGCCCGGCAGATGGCGCTGATAGAACGCGAAATCCTCGGCGATTAGCAGCGGCTCGTCCACGAGCTGCAATTCGGGCAGAGCGGGCGCGATTCGGGCAAACAACTCAGGATCGTTATCGACCGGTGGATAGCCCTCGGCAAAATCGAGATCGTACGTGCAGCCCGTTGCGGTGCACGCCTCGTCGAGCACACGGCGCACGCCCTCGCGCGCACGGTCGAACATGGCGTCCGTAAACACACGCAAGCTACCGGCAACATGGGCCTCCCCCGCCACCGCGTTGCAAACCGTACCGGCCTGCAGCAGACCAAACTTACCGATACAGGGCTCGTCGGAGCCCAGCTCGTCCATCAGTTCGCGCTCGGCAACCAAGAACTTGGCAGCCGCCAGCGCCGCATCGTGCGACTCCTCGACCGGAACGCCATAGGTCTTAGCGATATGGATGCTCGCCCCGTGAATATGGATATGTGTCTCACTCGAACGCGCCAGCAACGGACCGGGGCAGCTCGCCAACGTGCCGGCGGGCAGATCGGGCCACACGTGGAAGCCGAAGATGCGATCCGCCCCGTAGCGCTCGAACACGCCGCTCTCGCATACCGTCTTGGCACCACCGGTCGTTTCCTCGGCCGGCTGGAACACAAAGAGAACGTTGCGCCTCATGGCGCCCGGTTGCTCGCGAATCGTACGGTCGACATACGTCGCGGCGGCAAGTGCCATGGCCATGTGTCCGTCATGTCCGCAAGCGTGCATCTTGCCGGGATGGGTCGAGGCAAAGGCCGCTCCCGTCGCCTCCGCGATGGGCAGCGCATCCATATCAGCGCGAATCGCCGTGGCATGCGCGGCATCAACGCCGGCGTCGAAGAAAGCGCAGACGCAGCTGGGGCACGGATGGGTCACTTCGCAGGTGAGCGGTGCCAGCACGCCCTCGATATAGGCAATAGTCTGCGGAAGATCGAAATCGAGCTCCGGAATGCGATGGAGATCGCGACGATAGTGACGGAGTTCTTGGAGCTCGGTCATAGGGAATCCCTTCGTGAGGCACATCTGTTG
>CATWQC010000027.1 GCA_958352845.1 uncultured Collinsella sp. | reverse complement strand
GGGCCTTTTTTCATATAGGAAAACAAGGTCAAAGGCGGCACCATGATCCTCCTGGTCGACAAGATCGAAAAAAGCTTCGGCGCGCGCGTCCTTTTTAGCGGCGCATCCTTCCAGATCAACCCCGGCGAGCGCTTCGCGCTCGTGGGCCCCAACGGCGCTGGCAAAACCACCATGCTCAAGATCATCATGGGCATCGACAGTCCCGATGCCGGCCAGGTCCAGTACGCCAAGGACTGCCAGGTAGGCTACCTAGAGCAGGAAACTAATCTGGAGCAAAAGGACACCACCATCCTTGCCGAGGTCATGGCCGCCGCCAAGGAAATCCGCCGCATGGGCGAGCGCGCCAACGAGCTGCAGGCCCAGATCACCGAGCTCTCCGATCAGGGCAAGGACGTCGACGCACTCCTCAACGAGTATGGCCAGGTCCAGGACCGCTTTGAGCACCTGGGCGGCTACGAGCTCGAGAGCAACGCCCGCAAGATCCTTTCCGGCCTGGGCTTTAAGGTCACCGACTTTGAGCGCCCGTGCTCCGAGTTCTCGGGTGGCTGGCAGATGCGCATCGCACTCGCCAAGCTATTCCTGCGCCACCCCGACCTGCTGCTTCTGGACGAGCCTACTAACCACCTGGACCTCGAGAGCGTCCAATGGCTGCGCGGCTTTATCGCCAACTACGACGGCGCCGTCCTCATCGTCAGCCACGACCGCGCCTTTATGGACGCCTGCGTCGACCACGTCGCCGCTCTCGAAAACCGTCGCGTGACCACCTACACCGGCAACTACAGCAGCTACCTCAAGCAGCGCGAGGACAACCTGGAGCAGATGCGCGCCAAGCGTGCCGCTCAGGAGCGCGACATCGCCCACATGCAGGTCTTCGTCGACAAGTTCCGCTACAAGCCCACCAAGGCTGCCCAGGCTCAGGAGCGCATCCGCAAGATCGAGCAGATCAAAAAGGAGCTTGTCATCCTGCCCGAGGGCCACAAGCACATCGACTTTAAGTTCCCCGACCCGCCGCGCTCCGGCGACATGGTCGTGGGGCTCGAGGGCGTCTCCAAGTCCTACGGCAAAAAGCACATCTACAGCGATATCGACCTCAAGCTCTACCGCGGCGAGCATGTGGCGCTCGTCGGCCCCAACGGCGCCGGCAAGTCTACCCTCATGAAGATCCTCGCCGGTCTGGAGCCGCCAACTACCGGCACGCGTGATCTGGGCACCAACGTGGGCGTGGCCTACTACGCCCAGCACGCACTCGAGGGCATGACCGAGTCCAATACCGTCCTGCAAGAGATCGACACCGTCACGCCCAAATGGACCGTGCCGCAGCAGCGCAGCCTGCTGGGCGCCTTCCTGTTTAGCGACAACGATTCCATCGAGAAGCAGGTCCGCGTCCTCTCCGGCGGCGAAAAGGCGCGTCTGGCACTGGCCAAGATGCTTGTGGCCCCCGAGGCGCTCCTGTGCCTGGACGAGCCCACCAACCACCTGGACATCGACTCGGTGGACATGCTCGAGAACGCCCTGCAAAACTTCCCCGGCACCATCGTGCTGATCAGCCACGACGAGCACCTGGTACGCGCCGTGGCCAATCGTGTGATCGACATCCGCGACGGCAAGGTCACGGTCTACGACGGCGACTACGACTACTACCTCTACAAGCGCGAGGACCTCGCGGCCCGCGCCGCCGCCGAGACAGCAGGGGAGAGCGTGCCTGTCGCGGCCAAGTCCGCCAAGGTCACCGCGGCCCAGCCCGATGCGCCCGCCGCCGCTTCCAAACCTGCCGAGGGCAAAAAGACCAAGGAGCAAAAGCGTGCCGAGGCCCAGGCCCGCGCTGCGCTCAACAAAAAACTCAAGGGCGTGCGCAACCAGCTCAAGAAGATCGAGGCAGAGCTCGACAAAAAGCGTGCCCGCTATGACGAGCTTATGGAATTGATGGCAAGTGAAGAGCTTTATGCCGATCAGGACAAGTTCAACGCCGCGCTGGGGGAATATAACGGCCTTAAGCAGGAGCTGCCCAAGCTCGAGGACGAATGGCTGGAGCTTTCCACCCAGATCGAAGAGGAGACCGCGCGTGAACTCTCGTAAGGCCGCCGCCGTTGCGATGATCATCATCGCCATCGCCTGTCGCATCTGCGGCATCTTTATGAGCGCAATGACCGTTCTGCTGTGCTTTAGCGGCCTCACCGCCAAGCTGCAGATCGTTGGCTTTGTCGTTGAGCTTTCGCGTGCACTGCCGAGCGCCATCGCCGGCTACGGCGTCATCACGTCGCCTTTTGGCGGTGTGTTCCGCCTGGATTATGCTATCGTCGCTGTGATCCTGTTTGTAATTGACTACCTGCTCACGCGCGCCTCGCGCCGCGTCCGCTAGGGGAGCGTTATGTCCAGCAGCTACATCATGAACCTGCTCGCCAGTGCCGTTGCCGTCATCGTTGGCATCGTGATCCACGAGAGCGCGCACGCCGCCGCAGCCTGGGCGCTCGGCGACAAAACGGCTCGCTCGCGCGGCCGCGTCTCGCTCAACCCGCTCAACCATATCGACCCGTTTGGCACCATCATCCTGCCGCTGCTCATGCTCGCCGCAGGCGGTCCCGTGTTCGCCTTCGCCAAGCCCGTGCCCGTCTATCTCAACAACCTCAAGCACCCCAAGCGCGACGAGGTCCTGGTGAGCGTAGCCGGCCCCACATCGAACATCGCGCTCGCGTGCCTGGCCGCAGCCCTCATGCACCTGACCTACGGCAACCTCTACACCAGTATGTCCTTTGCCGTAGCGTCGCAAATCATGAACTTTGGCGCTACGTTTATCGTGGTCAACCTATCGCTTGCGTTCTTTAACCTCATTCCGATTCCGCCGCTTGACGGCTCGTCGATCATCGTGCCGTTCCTCAAAGGTAAGGCGCTCGCCAACTACTACCACCTGCAGCAATACGCCATGCCCATACTCATCATCGTGCTGTATCTGCTGCCCATGTGGACCGGCATCGATGTAATCGGCCGCTATTTCGACGTTACCGTGTATCCGCTTGCTGAGCAGCTGCTCAACTTCGCAATCGCCGGCATCTAAGGTAAACTTACAGGTCGACCGTGCAAAACTGTCGCAATATGCACCCAAACCGCGCCGCGAAGGCGCCGTCAAAGGAGGTCGAAGATGTCGTATCGCGTGTCGACGCAGGTCTACAGCGGACCGTTCGACCTGCTGCTGCAGCTGGTAACCCGCCAAAAAGTAGATATTGGCGCCATCTCCATCAGCGAGGTGGCCGAGCAATACCTTGCCGAGGCCGAGCGCATCGAAGCACTGGACCTGGACGTGGCGAGCGATTTTTTGCTGGTCGCGGCAACCCTTTTGGACATCAAGGCTGCCTCTCTGGTGCCGCAGGAGGCCCCACGCAAAGCCGATGAAGACGATGACGAGTTCGACGAAGATCTCGAGGAGCTCAGCGCGCTCGACGGCGACGCCCTGCGCGAGGTCCTGATCCAGCGCCTGATTGCCTACAAGCAGTTTAAGGGCGCGGCTGCGGCCCTCGGTGCCCGCATGCAGGCCGAAAGCCGTATGCATCCGCGTGTGGCCGGTCCCGACCCGGAGTTCCTAGGCCTTATGCCCGACTACCTTGCCGGCATTACCCTGCGCGGTCTCGCCGTCATCTGTGCCGACCTGGACGGCAAGCGCCAGACCTTCTTGCTGGAGGCCGAGCATGTGGCGCCGCATCGCGTACCGCTCGACCTGACCGTGGCCTCAGTCGACCGCTTTACCATGGCGCACCAAACCTGCACCTTCCGCGAGCTGTTGGACGGCGATGCCACCACCGAGCAGCTCGTCGTCACCTTCCTGGCCATGCTGGAGCTCGCCAAGCGCGGCTCGCTCACGCTGAGCCAGGACGAGATCTTTGGAACCATCCGCATCAACCGCGTCGAGGGCGCCGAGGCCTATGTGCCCGGCGAGGGCCCCGAGCTCACCGAATAGGAGCCGCAACCATGTCAACCCTTTCCACGCTAGAGGCAAACAGCCTCAAAGGTGCCCTCGAGGCGCTGCTGCTGGTGTCGAGCGACCCGGTGAGTGCGCCCGCGCTGGCTGGTGCGCTGGATATCGCCCCCGGCGAGTGCGCATCGCTGCTCGCCGAGCTCAAGGTTGAGTACGAGGAGGCCAACCGCGGCTTTCAGCTGCGCGAGGTCGCCGGCGGCTGGCGCCTGTTTACGCACCCCGCCTACCACGACGTGGTCGAGGCCTACGTGTTGAGCTGGGACACGCAAAAGCTGTCGCAGGCGGCACTCGAGACCCTGGCCGTCATCGCCTACCACCAGCCCGTGACGCGCGAGGTGGTCAAGGGCATCCGCGGCGTCAACTCCGACGGCGTCATCGCGTCGCTCGTGGACAAGGGCCTGGTGCGTGAGCTCGGCCGCGACCCCCAGCGCGGTCAGGCCATCATCTACGGCACGACCAACGCCTTCTTGGAAAAGTTCGGTCTGCGCTCCACCCGCGACCTGCCCGACCTGGAGCAGTTTGCCCCCGACGAGCAGTCGCGTCAGTTTATCCGCGAGCGCCTGAGCGGCCGCAGTATTCAGTCCACGCTCGAGGAGCAAGCCGAGGACCTGGACGAAGAGCGCGAACTGCTCGATACCGATGTTGAAGATGTTGAGGCAGTCGGCAGCGAGGAATCCCGAGCCACCGACGACACTGCGGAGGATACGCATGACGAGGACTAACGAAGTAGGGGAGACGCGCGCCATGGGCAACGCAGTACCCGCAACCGACGCCCAGCCCGTCTATCCGCACACCATGCGCCTGCAGCGCTTTTTGGCGCGCGCGGGCGTGGCGAGCCGCCGCGGCTCGGAGGACCTGATGACCGCCGGACGCGTGACCGTCAACGGTCAGGTCGCGACCGAGCTGGGCACCAAGGTCGACGTCGACCGCGACCATATCGAGGTCGACGGCATGCCCGTCAAGCTCAACCAGGGCGCCGTGTACTTGATGCTCTACAAGCCGACCGGCTACCTCACCACCATGAGCGACCCGCAGGAGCGCCCCTGCGTGGCCGACCTGGTACCGCGCAACCGCTTTCCGGGGCTCTTCCCGGTGGGCCGCCTGGACCGCGACACCACGGGCCTTTTGCTCTTTACCACCGACGGTGATCTGTCGCAGGACCTGCTGCACCCCAGCAAGCACGTCTACAAGACCTATCAGGCGCTCGTGGACGGCCACCTGACCGATCGCGACTTAGAACCGCTCCGCCGCGGCATCGAGCTCGACGACGGCCTGTGCCAGCCGGCGATCTGCCGCGTCATTACCGCGCGCGAGGCCGAGGCCGTGGCTCCGCAAGGCGTCAAGCCCGGCACCACCGCCGTGGAGGTCATCATCCGCGAGGGTCGCAAGAATCAGGTCAAGCGCATGCTGAGCAAGATCCACCACCCGGTGATCCGCCTGCACCGCTGTAACTTTGCCGGCCTGGAGCTCAAGGACGTGGCCAAAGGCTCGTGGCGCGAGCTCACCGAGCGCGAGGTACAAATCCTCAAAAGCGGTGGCATCCCTCCCAAGCAGGCCAGCGCCATACGCGGCGGCAAGCCCCAAGACACGCCAGCCAGCCGCACGCGTCACCACGGCAGCCACGGCTCCGCACCCAAGCGCAACACCTACCGCGAGCGCTACACCGGCTAGGCAACCCGCCGCGCCCCAACGCCCGCGAACCATACCAGCACGTCAATCATCGAAAGGAAGCATTGCATGATCGTCGCCATCGACGGCCCCGCCGGTTCCGGCAAGTCCACCATCGCCAAGGAGATCGCCCGCCAGCTGGGCTTTAACAAGCTCGACACGGGCGCCATGTATCGCGCCGTCACCCTCGCCGCGCTCGACCGCGGCATCGATCTGGACGACGAGGCGGCAATCGACGCCCTCGCCGAGCAGATCGAAATTCGCTTTACCAACGGCACCGGCGAGGATACGCGCCTGACCATTGACGGCCAGGACGCTTCGGCCGCCATCCGCACCCCACAGGTGGACGCCAACGTCTCCAAGGTCTCGGCCTATCCGGGCGTGCGCGCCGCCATGCTCATCCATCAGCGCCGCGCCGCCGAGGACCGCGATATCGTGGCCGAGGGTCGCGACATCGGCACCGTCGTGTTCCCTAACGCGCAAGTCAAGGTCTTCCTGACCGCCGACCCGCGCGAGCGCGCCCGCCGCCGCGTGCTGCAGCGTCACCAAAACGACGCCCAGCCGCTCACGTCCGAGCAGCTCGAGGCCGAGGTCGACGAGACCCTCGACGCCCTTAAGCAGCGCGACAAGCTCGACAGCAGCCGCGAGGTCGCCCCACTCGTGCCCGCCGAGGACGCCGTGCACGTTGACTCCACCGCCCACACCATCGATGAGGTCGTCTCGATAATCGAGGACCTCATCAACCAAAGGAGGTAGCCCATGCGCCTGTTTAAGCAGACGCCCGAGGACTATTACAACGCCCCGTATGCCGAGTTTCCCGCGCTCATCCGCGGCACCGTCTTCGTGGTCATGGCAATCCTTTGGGCTTTCTCCAAGCTCATGTGGCGCTGGAAGGTCGAGGACGCCGATCTGCTGTTTGAGCGCCAGGAAGGCCGCGGCAGCGTGGTCATCTGCAACCACACCTCGATGGCTGAGCTCTTGGCCGTGGAGACGGCGCTGTTCTTTGGGGGCCGCCGCATTCGTCCCATCTTTAAGTCCGAGTTCGCCAAGAGCAAGATTGTGCGCTGGGCCTTTAGCCGCGTAGGCGGCATCCCCGTGGAGCGTGGTACTGCCGATATGAAGTGCCTGCGCGCCGCCCAGCATGCGCTGCAGCGCGGCGAGGACGTTCTGATCTTCCCCGAGGGCACGCGCATCCGCTCGCGCGAGATCAAGCCCGAGGTCCACGGCGGTTTTGCGCTCATCGCTCAGATGGGCAAGGCGCCCGTTAACCCGCTCGCCATCTGCGGCTGGTCCGACATCACGCCCTCGGGCAAAAAGATCATGCGTCCCAAGAAGTGCTGGATCCGCGCCGGCAAGGCCGTCTCGCTTTCCGACGCACCGGCTGGGCTTAAGCGCACGGAGCGCCTGGAATGGTTTGAGTCCGAGGCCATGAACCGCGTCTACGCCATGCGAGACGAGCTGTGCGCCGAGCATCCGGGCAGGTTCTAGCCATGAGCGAGAACGTGACGAACACCACCGCGACTGTGTCCGGCCAGGCAACCGCGCCTACCATCGAGATCGCCGCCCACGCCGGCACTTGCTACGGCGTACAGCGTGCGCTCGATATGGCGCTGGCCGCTGCGCCGCAGGCAGAGGAGTGCACTCAAGTTCACACCTTGGGGCCGCTCATCCATAACCCCATCGTGGTGCGCGAGCTTGCTGAGGCAGGCGTCGGTCTGGCCGACACCTTGGACGACGCCGCAACCGGCACCGTGATCATCCGCGCCCACGGCGTGGTGCCGCAGGTAATCGATGCTGCCCGCAAGCGCGACCTTACCGTGGTCGACGCCACCTGCCCCTACGTGAAGAAGGTCCATGTGGCAGCCGAGCGCCTGGTGCGCGAGGGCTACCACGTGGTGGTCGTGGGTGAGCCGGGGCATCCCGAGGTCGAGGGCATTCTGGGTCACGCCGGCGACGATGCGCAGGTCGTGAGTTGCGCCGCTGATGCGGACGCGCTGCCGTTCAAGGGCAAGGTAGGCCTCGTCGTGCAGACCACCCAGACCGCGCAGAACCTCGCCGAGGTCGTGGCAGCTATCACCCCGCGTGTGCAGGAGCTGCGCGTGATCAACACCATCTGCGCCGCCACGAGTGAGCGTCAACAGGCAGCAGCCACACTTGCCAACCGCTGCGACTGCATGGTAGTCGTGGGCGGCAAAAACTCGGGCAACACCCGCCGCCTGGCGCAGATTTGCGCAGACGCCTGCGAGCGCACGCATCACATCGAGGAAGCTTCCGAGCTCCAGGCCGCGTGGTTTACCGACGCCCACCACATCGGCATCACCGCCGGAGCCTCCACCCCGCAAGAACACATCGAACGAGCCGTCGCTCGCATCAAGGAGCTTTACCACTAATCATGGACCAGACCGTACCCGCATACGCCGCCGAGGTGGCCGATTACGGGCGCAGCCGCGACCCCGAGCCGGGTGAGGGCGCGCTCGTAAAGAACGTGCGTCCCGAATCGCCCGCGTGGGATGTGGGTATCGAGCCGGGCATGCGCGTGCTCACGGTCAACGGTGAGCAGCTGACCGATATGATCGTGTGGCTCTGGGAGGCCGACGACGACACCGTCGAGCTGGAGGTATTCGACCCGCGCGACGGTACCGTCACCCCCGTCGAGCTCGACCGCTTTCCCGGCGAGGATTGGGGTTTGGAGTTCGATGGTCCCATCTTCGACGGCATGCGTACCTGCGTAAACGCCTGCGTGTTCTGCTTTATGACCATGCTGCCCAAGGGCGGCCGCTCAACGCTCTATATTCGCGACGACGACTACCGCCTGAGCTTTTTGCAGGGCAACTTCGTCACGCTCACGAACCTCACCGACGAGGACGTGCAAAACGTCATCGCCCGCAACATGAGCCCCATGAACGTGTCGGTCCATGCCGTGAGCCCCGACGTCCGCCGTCGTATGATGGGCCGCAACGCCCAGCGCGGCATGGACGTACTCGAGGCCATCATGGCCGCCGGCATCGAGATCCACGCCCAGATCGTACTGTGCCCTGGCATGAACGACGGCGAAGAGCTGGAAAAGACCCTGCGCTTTTGCGAGGAGCACGAGCAAATCACAAGCCTGGGCATTGTGCCGCTCGGTTTTACCAAGCATCAGAACCGTTTTAGCTGGTCCTACAGCGACAAGCCCGAGCTAGCGCGCGAGACCATTGCCATGATCCGTCCCTACCAGGATCGTGCCTACGAACGCTTTGGCCGCCACACCTTCCAGATGAGCGACGAGTTCTATCTGGACGCCGGCATCGATCCTCCCGAGGCAGACTTTTACGACGGGTACCCGCAGTACTACGACGGCATTGGCATGATCCGCTCGTATCTGGACGAGACCGACGACGTGCTGGCTACCGACGCCGAGCGTCTGGCCCGCGTCCGCGAGGCCGTCGCCGCCCGCAACCAGCGGCTTCTGTGTCTCTCGGGCGCCAGCGCACGCGACACGGTGGCCCGCTTTGTGGAGTCGCCCCGGGGACTCGCCGGCACTGTCACGGCCATAAAGAACCGCTACTTTGGCGGCAACGTGGACGTGACCGGCCTCATCGTCGCGTGTGACATTCTGGAGCAGCTGCCGCAGGATCTCTCTGGGGTTATGCTCTTTGTGCCTAAGCTCATGTTCAACGCTGACGGCATGACGCTTGACGAGTATCATCGTGACGATTTACTCGCAAGCCTTACCAGTCGCGGCGCCGAGGTTCATGTGGTGTCGACCATGCCGCATGAACTGCTCGATACCCTGGAGCACATCCTTGGCATTGTGCCCGCGGACTCTAACATTTCCACTGACCCTACCCATTAAAGGAGTGCAGATGAAACCTATCGTCGCCGTCGTCGGACGCCCCAACGTGGGCAAGTCCACGCTCGTCAACCGCCTGGCCCAGACCTCGGACGCCATCGTCCATGAGTCCCGCGGCGTCACGCGCGACCGCTCGTATCACACGGCCGACTGGAACGGCCGCGAGTTCACCATCGTCGACACGGGCGGTATCGAGCCGCTCAAGAGCGACGACGTCTTTGCCACGTCCATCCGCGACCAGGCGCTCGCCGCCGCCGAGGAAGCCGCCGTCATCCTGTTTGTGGTCGATGGCCGCACCGGCGTCACCGAGGAGGACGAGTCGGTCGCCCGCATGCTCAAGCGCTGCGACAAGCCGGTCTTTCTACTGGTGAACAAGCTCGACAACCCCGATCGCGAAAACGACAGCATCTGGGAGTTCTATTCGCTCGGCATCGGCGAGCCCACGCCGCTCTCGGCCCTGCATGGCCACGGTACGGGCGACCTGCTCGATGACATCGTGGCCCTGCTTCCGGAGGAAGAGGACGAGGTCGCCGATGAGTTCCCCGACGCGCTGAACGTAGCCATCATCGGCCGCCCCAATGCCGGTAAGTCGTCGCTGTTCAATCGTATCCTAGGCGCCGACCGCTCTATCGTGTCCAACATTGCCGGCACGACGCGCGACGCCATCGACACCGTCGTGGAGCGCAACGGTAAGCACTACCGCATGGTCGATACCGCGGGCATCCGCAAGAAGAGCACTGTGTACGAGAACATCGAGTACTACTCCATGGTCCGCGGCCTGCGTGCCATCGACCGCGCCGACGTGGCGCTGCTCGTCGTCGATGCCTCCGTGGGCGTCACTGAGCAGGACCAGAAGGTCATGGGTCTTGCCATCGAGCGCGGCTGCGCCATCGTGGTGCTGCTCAACAAGTGGGATCTGCTCGACGACGACCGTAAGCGCGAGGCCTGCATGGAGACCATCGACCGCCGTCTGGGCGTTATGGCTCCCTGGGCCCATTACCTGCGCATCTCTGCCCTGACTGGCCGCAGCGTCGAGAAGATCTGGGCAATGGTAGACGCCGCCGAGAAGACGCGCTCGCAAAAGATCAGCACCTCCCGCCTCAACACGTTCCTCACCGACCTGCGCGAGTTCGGTCATACCGTGGTGGACGGCAAGCGCCGCCTGCGCATGCACTACGTGACCCAGACGGGCGTCAACCCGCCGACGTTCACGTTCTTCGTCAACCACAGCGATCTGGTCAACGACACCTATCAGCGCTACGTCGAGAACCGCATGCGCTCGACCTTCGACTTTGCCGGCACACCCATTCGACTCTTCTTTAGGAAGAAGGAGCAAAAGGATGCATAATCCGATTCTGCTGACCGCCATCTGCGCCGTGGTCTCGTTCTTTATCGGGGCGATTCCGTTTGGCCTGATCTTGGGCCGCGTGTTCAACCACACGGACATTCGTAAGGCGGGCTCCGGCAACATCGGCACCACCAACGCCCTGCGCGTGGCCGGCCCCAAGGTGGCCGCGCTCACACTGCTGCTCGACTGCCTTAAGGGCGCCATCTGCGTCCTTATCGCGCGTCCGCTCATTGCCGACTTGGGCTATGGCTTCCCCGTGAGCATTATGGCCCCCGGTGCCGCCGGCGATTGGATGCTCGGCGTCATCTGCCTGGCGGCCGTATGGGGCCATATCTACTCGCCCTACCTCAACTTCCATGGCGGCAAGGGCATCGCGGTCGGTCTGGGCGTAATCCTCGCATGGTACTGGCCCATTGGGCTTTCGCTGCTGGGCATGTTTATCGTGGCCGTCGCCATCACCAAGTTTGTGTCGGTGGGCTCGCTTGCCGCCGCCATCGGTCTTCCCATCGCTGCCTGCGCGGTCTTTCCGTACAGCAGCCTGGGACTTAAGTTTTGCATGGCGATGATCGGCATCACCGTGGTGTGGGCCCATCGCGCGAACATTAAAAGGCTCATGACCGGTAAGGAGTCCAAGCTCTCGTTTACCAAGCGCGTCACCGAGCCCGACGATAAGTAGGAGAGAGTCATGAATGTTGCGCTAATTGGCTCTGGCTCCTGGGGAACCGCCGTCGCCGGCCTTGCCGCCGCGCGAGCCGAGCGCGTGACCATGTGGGCCCATGGCAAGCAGACGGCCGCCGGCATCAACGGCGAGCACCGCAACCCGCGCTATCTGGTGGACTACGTGCTGCCGGAAAACGTTGTCGCTACGACGGACCTGGCCCAGGCGCTTGACGGCGCCGAGGCCATCATCTTTGCCGTGCCCTCCACGCACCTTCGCAGCGTGTGCCACCAGGCCGCGCCCTTTATCGCCGCCGATACCCCGGTGCTCTGCCTCACAAAGGGCATTGAGCCCGAGTCCGGCCTGCTCATGAGCGAGGTCATCGCCAGCGAGATCGGCAACGAGGCACGTGTCGCGGCTCTTTCTGGCCCCAACCATGCCGAGGAAATCTGCCGCGGAGGTCTTTCTGCCGCCGTCATCGCCAGCGAAGATCCACAGATAGGGGAGACCTTTAAGGACCTGCTTCTGTCAACGGCCTTCCGCATCTACCTGTCGCAGGACATGACCGGTGTCGAGGTCTGCGGCGCCATGAAAAACGTAATCGCCATCGTGTGCGGCATCTCCGCCGGCACCGGTGCGGGCGACAACACGCTCGCCCTTATCATGACACGCGGCCTGGCAGAGATCAGCCGTCTGGTGCACGCCCGCGGCGGTCAAGCTATGACCTGCATGGGGCTTGCCGGCATGGGCGACCTCATTGCCACCTGTACCTCGGAGCATTCGCGTAACCGCACCTTTGGCTACGAGTTTGCCCACGGCGTGTCGCTCGACGAGTACCAGACGCGCACGCATATGGTTGTCGAGGGCGCCGTCGCGGCCCGCAGCGTCAGCGAACTTGCCCGTTCACTGGGCGTAGACATTCCGCTCACCTTTGCCGTGGAGCAAACGCTCTACAACGGTGTTACTTTGGATAGGGCGCTCGAGATTCTTACCGACCGCGTCCCTTCTCAAGAGTTCTACGGACTCACCGACTAGCGTAGAAAGGCTACTACCATGGGTTCCATCAAAATCGCTCCGTCCGTCCTTTCGGCCGACATGGCCAACCTCAAGGGAGAGCTCGACAAGATCGCCGGCGCCGACTACGTTCACTTTGACGTTATGGACGGCCACTTTACCGGCAACCTGACCTTTGGCGTTGACATCCTTAAGGCCGTCAAGCGCTCCACCAACGTGCCGGTCGATGCGCACCTCATGGTGTCGAACCCCGACGAGACCGTCGATTGGTACGCCGATGCCGGTGCCGACATGATCACCGTGCACTACGAGGCCTCCACGCACCTGCATCGCACGCTCACGCACCTGCAGCAGCGCGGCGTCAAGGCCGGCGTGGTGCTCAACCCCGCCACCCCCGTGTGCGTACTTGAGAGCATCATCGACGTCGTCGATATGGTGCTGCTGATGAGCGTGAACCCCGGCTTTGGCGGCCAGAGCTTTATCCCGGGCACTATCGCCAAACTGCACGAGCTCAAGGCCATGTGCGAGCGCCACGGCGTGTCGCCCATGATCGAGGTCGACGGCGGCATTTCTTCCAAGAACATTGCCGAGGTCGTCAAGGCTGGTGCCAACGTTCTCGTGGCCGGCTCCGCCGTATTTAAGTCCGAAGATCCCGCCGCCGAGGTTGCGCTGCTGCAGAAGCTGGGCAATGAGGCCGCACAGGAGGCATAAACCCTTATGACCGCAGGTCAAAACCGCATACCCGTGAATCTTGACTACGCCGCCTCGACGCCCATGCGCGCCGAGGCGCTCCTTGCGCAGCGCGAATATGACGACAGCGAGCTTGCCGGCGTCAACCCCAACTCGCTGCACTCGCTCGGCCGCAAGGCCGCCGCGCGCCTGGAGGTTGCCCGTCGCGAGATCGCCCATAGCTTTGGCGCACGCGTCCGCCCGTCCGAGATTGTTCTGACCAACGGCGGCACCGAAGCCAACCAGCTGGCGCTGCTCGGTCTTGCCGAGGGCGCTCGTCAGCGCGATCGCAAGCGCGATCGTGTAATCGTTTCGGCCATCGAGCACGATTCGATTCTGGACAACCTGCCGCTGCTGCGTGCCGCCGGCTTTACCGTCGACCTGGTGCAGCCCTGCCGCGCGGGCTACATTGAGCCTGCCACGCTGAGCGACTTGCTGAGCGACGACGTGTCGCTCGTGAGCATTATGGTCGCCAACAACGAGACCGGCGTGGTGCAGCCCATCCGCGAGCTTGCCTCGGCCGCTCATACCGTGGGCGCAGTGTTCCACACCGATGCTATCCAGGGCTATCTGCACATTCCACTCGATGTCACCGAGCTGGGCGTCGATGCTATGTCCGTCGCGGCCCACAAAATTGGCGGTCCTGTGGCATCCGGCGCGCTCTACGTTAAGACCCGCACGCCACTGCGCCCCCGCATCTTTGGCGGCGGACAGGAAGCCGGACGTCGCGCCGGCACGCAGGACCTGCGCACGCAGCTGGCCTTTGCCGCTGCTGCCCGCACGCTGGTGCCCCAAGTGGCTCAGGAGCGCGAAAAGCTGCAAGCTCTTTCCGACAAACTCTACGCCACGCTTACGGCCCATCCACGCATTCATGCCACCATGGGCGACTACGAGCAGGTCGACCGTCTGCCGGGTATGGTTTCGATCTACGTCGACGGCATGGACTCCGAGGAGCTCATCGTCAAGCTCGACGCCGCCGGCTTTGAGGTTTCGGCCGGCTCTGCCTGCTCGAGCGGCAGCATGGACCCGAGCCACGTTTTGAGCGCGATGGGCATCGGTCGCGAGCAGGCATTGGGAGCACTGCGCATTTCCTTTGATGACCGCGTGAATCCGAGCGATCTGGACGAGTTCGCCCGGACGCTGCTCTCGATCGTGGGTGCCGCATGATCGTCGCCGAGCTTGAGCGCGCGCTGCTGGCACGCTATCCCAAGGCGGACGCCGAGGGCTGGGATCACGTAGGACTCTCCGTTGGCGATCCGGCCGCGGAGATCACCGGCGTTGCCTGCGCACTCGATGCGACCGTGGCTAACGTTCGCCGCGCCCAAGAAGCCGGCGCCAACGTGCTGCTGACGCATCATCCCATATACATCAAGGCACCCGAGGCCTTTTGTCCGGCGGATGCCACACGACCCCAGTGCAGCGCGGCCCTCTACGAGGCTGCCCGCTGCGGTGTGAGCATTATTTCGCTCCACACCAATCTGGACCGCTCGCACGAGGCGCGTGCCTGCCTAAGTGAGCTGCTGGACGCCGTGCCCGTGAGCTCGCTGGAGCACGTAGACGACCCCGAGTCGACCGGCCTTGGCGCGCTTGCGACGCTCAACGACCCGTGCACGCTGCGCGATCTTGCCGCCCGTGCTGCCACGGCCTTCGGAAGCGACCCGCGTGTATGGGGCGATGCCGAGCGCTCGTGCCGCACCGTCGCCATTCTGGGCGGCTCCCTCGGTGACTTTGGCGAACTTGCCATCGCCGCCGGTGCGGATGTTGTCGTGACGGGCGAGGCAGGCTATCACGTGGCGCAGGACCTTGCCTTGCGTGGGCTACCGGTGATCTTGCTCGGCCACGACCGCTCCGAGGAGCCGTTCGTTGATATATTGATGAACTCTGCAGTTGACGCCGGGGTCGACCCCCGTCATGCGATTAAAATACTGAACCCTTGCCAATGGTGGACTGTGACAAAAGGAGAGAACTTATGAGCGCCGGCGCTACGCTACTCAAGCTGCAACAGATCGATTTGGAGCTCGCCCGCAACAAGAGTGAACTTGCCAATATGCCGGAGCTCAAGGAGCTCGCTTCCAAGCGCAAGACCTATGTGAAGCTCAAGTCCGAGATGACCAAGCTCTACGCCCAGCGCAAGGATCTGGACATTGAGCTCGACGATCTCAATACCACCGAGATTCAGACCAACAACGCCATCGAGGCTGCCAAGAAGCGCCACGTCGACGGCTCCGACTACCGCGAGGTTCAGGACCTGGAAAACGAGCTCGCCACCCTGGCCAAGCGTCTGGACAAGATTGAGCACACCCGCAAGGACGTCGTCATCGCCCATAAGGAGGCGCTCGACCGCGAGGCTCGCGCACAGGCCATCATCGCCAAGTTCGAGGAGGGCGTAAAGGCCGACACCAAGGCCGCCCGAGCCAAGGCTGCCGACCTGCAGGCTCAGATTGACGCCGCCACGAAGGAGCGCACCGCGCTTGCTGCCACGCTGCCGGCCGACGTGCTCACCGACTACGAGCGCCTCCTCAAGCAGTTCCGCGGCCTGGCCGTTGAGACCATCCAGGGCAACATCCCCACGGTCTGCCACACCGCGCTGCAGGCATCGTCCATGAGCGACCTCAACCACGACGGTAGCGAGATTACGCACTGCCCGTACTGCCACCGCCTCCTGGTACTCCCGAGCAAGGAAGCCTAGCGATGACGGCGGCATCCAACAATTCAATGCAACTTGAGGGAAAAACGATCCTGCTGGGCATTACCGGCGGGATCGCCGCCTATAAGTCGTGCAATATCGTGCGCCTGCTGCAAAAGCGCGGCGCACGCGTCAAGGTCGTCATGAGCGAGCATGCCACCGAGTTTGTGGGCCCGCTCACCTTTCGTGCGCTCACCAACGAGCCCGTTGCCGTGGGCCTATTCGACGATCCCTCCGACCCCATCCACCACATCTCGCTCGCACAGGAGCCCGACCTGGTGGTCGTGGCGCCCGCGACGGCCAATATCATCGCCAAGATGGCCAACGGCATCGCAGACGACCTCATCTCCACCACGCTGCTGGCAACGCCACGACTCATCGTGATCGCGCCGGCCATGAACAATGGCATGTGGAAAGCGCCGGCTACACAGACCAACATGGCCACGTTGCGCGAGCGCGGTGTCCATGTGGTGGGTCCGGGCAGCGGCTACCTTGCCTGCGGCGACGTGGACACGGGACGCATGAGCGAGCCCGAGGACATCGTCGAGGCTGTCTGTGAGGTGCTCAACCCCGTGCCGCAAGACCTGGCGGGCAAGCGCATCGTCATCACTGCCGGCCCCACACACGAACCGATCGACCCGGTGCGCTTCATTGGCAACCGCTCATCAGGCAAGATGGGCGTCGCCCTTGCAGGGGAGGCCGCACGCCGCGGTGGCGAGGTCACGCTCGTGTTGGGACCGACATCGCTCGATGTTCCCCGCGGCGTGGAGTGCGTGCGCGTGCAAACCGCCGCAGAGATGCTCCAGGCGGCCCTGAGCGCCTTCCAGACGGCCGATGCGGCAATTTGTGCGGCCGCCGTCGCCGACTATACCACCGCCACCCCTGCGGACCATAAGCTCAAAAAGTCCAACGAACGCTTGGATCGCATCGAGCTTGTCGAAACGGTCGATATCTTGGCCGAGCTTTCGCGCCAAAAGGGGGAACGGTGCGTGATCGGCTTTGCGGCCGAGACCGATAACCTTGTCGAGTACGCCGAGCGCAAATTGGCCCGCAAGGGTTGCGATGCCATTATCGCCAACGATGTCTCGCGCGCCGATTCGGGCTTTGGGACCGACACCAACAAGGCCTGGATTGTGAGCACAACAGGTGCGCAAGAGCTTCCCGTGCTAACAAAACCCCAGCTCGCAAATACAATTTTGGACTTGCTTCAAAATTTATAAAAAAGTTCTTGCACAAGGCTAAAGTTTCGGGTTAATATACTCCCTGTTGCGAGCGAGAGCAGAGCAACAGACAAAAGCTTCGGGACGTGGCGCAGCTTGGTAGCGCACTTGACTGGGGGTCAAGGGGTCGCTGGTTCGAATCCAGTCGTCCCGACCAGAAGTTTGCAGGTCAGGCACCTAGTGTCTGACCTTTTTTGTTTTAAGCAATTGCTTAATTTTGATTAAGCAACAGGGTGCCAAAAATCTACCTGCGCGATAATCGCTTTTTGCGGTTACTTGCGCGTTTTGCACGCGCTTGAGCCGATTTATTAACGCGACATGAATCTACATACGCGTAGCTGGTATACAGACGAGTACAGGCTGTATTTATCGCGGCGATTTACGCAGATATGGCGACTGTAACGAACTAGTGTGTCGCTGTATTTATTCCAGCAGTTCACTTGATCTGTGGACAAGTGAGCGGTTACAACAAAACGCCAACCAGGATGGACTCCATACGAGGATGCCGCAAAGGTAATGGCGGGGAAGTGCGGCAGGCGCTCTGAGAGCCGCTGTATGACCCCATTTCTCCTCAACCCGATTACCTGTACAATGAACCTCGAATTGTTTGAGTAATCGCCAAAAGAAAAGCCCTCGCAGGATTGCGAGGGCTTTGCGATGAAAGAGATCGGAAGCAGAAAGCGGGGAGGACATAAAACGAGTCCGTCGCGCTGCAGCTGTAGCAAATACCGCCGCTTTGAACATAGCGAAAGGATGTGGAGCTGCGCGGTCTCACGGAACGAGTCCAGTGGCTATAGCCTGATGCACCGGAATAGTTCGACCCCGTCACGCCCTTGGATTTGTAGCACTCGTACTGGATGCCGTCAGATTGCATATCCCCGTATACTTCGGTTGCCGAGAGCAGAAAAACCTTGTCGGTCGTCGCCGAGGGGGCACCGCCCCCGTTACCGCCAACGTTATCGGTTGTCTTTGTGACGGGTTTCACCTTTGACTGGAGCTCGCTGGGCAGGAGCAACCAGAGGTCACCGCTGTTGAGGCGGGTACGGAGCTCGGACTTATCCCAACCACCGGCATTGGTGTCCGTAGCGTTCATTCTCTGGCTACCCAAGGCAGAGTTGGTCGCCTCGAACGTCAAGCCTGCCATGCCGCTACCATCGGCCAAGTCGTCGTGGTTGATGCCGATGATACGGTACTCGAGCGTCTTGCCATTGGTCAGCTTCATCGAGAACTTGGTGCCGGCATCCATGGCGGCCTTGGCCTTGGCGTAGGCGATAGACGATGTACCGTTCTTGGCAATGTCTTTGGCAACCGCCTCCTGCTCGTCGAGGGTCCAGTCCTTCGCGTCCTTGGCGATGGCCACCTGGACGGCCGCGGAATCGGCGCCTGCGGAGCCGCCACCGGACGCGCCTCCCTCGACGCCGCCGACCGTCCCATTGTTCACCGTGTTGCCGACCAGGTTGAACTGGTTTCGGATGGCTCCGGCCACGCCGGGTCCCGCGAACACGATGACCAGGCTGATGACGGCAATGATCAGGACGTACTCGATAATTGATTGCCCTCGGAAGCGGGTCGTTTCAGGAGCGACCCCCCCCCGAAGGTTAATTGCCGCTGCATGCATATACGGCTCCCTTCACTCGGGGTTTGCAATACGAGCCGAGCGTAGGGCTATTCCAAGTATTTGCAACGGTCTTGCCGCTGCGGCAACGATGACGGCAGGGGAGAAAGTCATGCGCTATTAGCGCGGCTATAACGTCCGCTTCGAATGCCGACCGTATTCATATCGAGGCAGCCATTTCATACCTTCAGAAAGACAACTGAAAGCCGCAAAAAAGCGGGACCCGGCTATAAGCCGAACCCCGCCCAAGAGAAGCCTTTAGAGCCGAGACAGACAACGCGTGTGGACAATCACTCAGCCTCCACCGCCATGCGCACGACCTCTTCCATCGGGTAGCGAGTGCCGCCGTCCCCGTCCAAAGCCTCGTTGTAGGCCTCGATGTCCGCCATGTCCTCAGCCTTCTCGAACGCGGCCCTTCTCACGAACTCGGAAAAGGTCATGCCCGTGGCGTCCGCATGGCCCTGAATCAAGGCCATTTCGCCCTCATCGAACTTGACCGCGATCTCGCGCATCGCCATGGTCGCTCCCGTCAACGCCGTCATCGAAGTGAATCCATTATCCACCCACCGTATACGCCCCGAACTCGAAACACCAAGCAGGATGGACTCTATACGAGGACGCAGCAGAGGTAATGGCGGGGGGGGTGCGGCAGGCGCTCTGAGAGCCGCTGTATGACCCCATTTCTCTTCAATCCGACTACCCGTGCCATGAACCTGAAGCCGTTCGTTCGGTCGCCAAAAGAAAGCACGCGCGGGGTAACGCGGGCTTTGCGCTAGACAAGCTAGAAGCACCAGGCGGGGGAGACGCAAAACCAGCCCGGCGCGGAGTTGCTGTCCGACGGATTGCCGCTGCTGTCGACATGGAGGAAGCCCTTCGAGGCGTTCGGAAACATCGAACGTTCCCACCAACCGCTGCCAATGGCAATGGCAGAGTTGGGATTATAGTTCTCCGTCACCTTGCCTTTGAAGGCCTCGTACTGGGTGCCCTCGGAGGAAGTCCAGGGATAGGATGCCCAATAGGAGGTGGATGCGATCTCAGAGTAGCTGAGCAGGAACAGCTTGTCCGAGGTAGCCGTCACGGCGGCGTTCTTGTTCTCATCACCGCCCCCGACATTGTTCGATAGCTTTTTGACGGCCTTCACCTTGGACTGGAAATCGGAGGGCATCAGATTCCAGATCTTGCCGGAGTTCATTTTCTGACGGAGTTCAGACTTCTCCCAACCGCCGGCGTTGGTGTCAATCGCGTTCATGGGGGACCAAATGCCCGTCGTGGTGGTGAGGAACGTGAGGCCCGCCTTGCCGGATCCGCCTGCAGGGTCATCATGATTGATGCCGATAATGCGGTAAGTCAGCGTCTTGCCATCGGTGAGCTTCATCGAGAACTCGGTGCCGGCATCCATCGCGGCCTTCGCCTTGGCGTAGGCGGGCGACGCCTCGCCCTTGGCGGCGATGTCCTCGGCAACTGCCTTCTGCTCACCGAGGGTCCAGTCCTTCGCGTGTCCTTCGCGTCCTTGGCGAGCGCCGCCTGGACGGTCGCGGAACCCGCGCCGTTACCGCTGCCGGAACCGCTCGGTTCCCAAGTCCCGCCTGCTGTCCCGTTTACCAATACTCCCGCCACCGTGTTGAACTGGTTCCTGATTGCCGACGAGACCCAAGGGCCGGCTATCATCACAACCAGGACGATAATCGCGATGACCAGAACGTACTCGATGGCTCCTTGGCCTCGGAGGCGGGTATTCCTAGGAGATACCCACCCCCCGAAGGTTAATTGCCGCTGCATGCATATGCGACACTCCCTTCGCATGGGGATTGATATTGCATGCAGAGGGTACGTTAAAGCGAACCGACTAGCCCGTAGCGTGCCGCTGAGGCAACGGCGGCACGGGTGCCCGCGCCACATAAACTGCTTGCCGTTTTGTTTCTTCAGACCTACTGCCACGCCTTCGGGAGGATAACGCCGGGGGCGCAGTGATTTAAGTCACTATGATTGGCATAGGTTGGGACATTCCAATCGGAACAGTCGAGGTTTAGATTTTTGCAATAGCTAAACATGCCGAGCATATCCATAACATCTGAGGTCTTCCACCCTGGTCCAAATTTCACGCTTTTCAGCGAACTGTCGGTGGAAAAAAGGAGACGTAAATCGCCGGCTTTCCGCGTCGACCATCCGGAGATGTCAATCTCCTCGACCTTGTAAAGGTTTTTGAGCGCCGAGTCGAATTCGACGACCGAGGACGTATCCCAGCTTGAAATACTGAAGGAAGTCGCATTGCCGCAATACGCGAATGCGTGCTGCAGATTTGTGCAGTTCGACATGTCGAACTTTGCCAGATCAAAGCTCTTACAGTTCTCCATGTACTGAAAGCAAAATGCCAACGAGTGGATTTCTATGCCATCGTCAATGGCCTTTACGGCCACGATATTATTTCTGTTAGGCCACCAGGGGGCAGTCGTCTTGCCGTCGTTTCCCACGGTCGCGGTGGCGTATCCATTTTCGAACCCCGTATACACCGCCGTCACGCGGCGGCTGTTGAGCATGTCACCGACTCTGGGGACCCCGCGGCGCTTGTAGAACATGAGGCTGTGGTCGTCCTCCGAGTACACGGCGAACGCTATCCCGTGAACGGAGTCCACGATGTCGGCGTCGGTCAACGACCCGTTGCCGCCGCCCGTGCCGCCCGACTCCCAGCTCCCCTTTGAGATTCCGTTGCCGAGCGTCCCCGCCACCGTGTTGAACTGGTTTGTGATCGCCGACGAGACCCACGGTCCCGCGATCAGCACCACCAGGACGATGATCGCGATGATCAGTACGTACTCGACTGTCGACTGCCCCTTCGGGCGGCGGGTAAATCTGGGAGATACCCCCCCCCGAAAGGAATTTCCGCTGCATGCATGTGCGGCTCCTCTCGGATTGCTTTGGCTGATGCTGCAGAGGATAGACGCGATTACTAAGGATGAGTCAACAATGCCGCAGCGGCATTCACACTAAGAGGGTAAGGCGTTCGGAGTGACATCCCGTTCCAAAACGTATACTTGATTTAAGGCGGAGTGGAATGTGGGCGCGCAAGGAGATGCGGAATCGATGAGAGCCTCAAAAAAAATTACTGCAGTGTTATCATCTTTCATCCTCTCTATTCTTCCATTTCTGATTCTATGGACGGCTTGGTCAGTCCTCCCTGATACAATTCCCGCTCATTGGAGTGGGGGTATGGTTGATCGATGGGGTAATAAGCTTGAATTGCTGGTTGTTCCGCTGTTTTCTCTGATTGGTTCTATTGCAATTTCTGTGTACCTTATTGTTTCCACGCGGCGAAGAGAGTTCGCGGATTTCTCTGCTCGAATGCGACGGGACTTTGTTGCGTGCTATATTTCTAGTCTTCTTTTATCGACAACCTGCTCAGTGATAATTGCCGTTTGGGTTCAGTTGATTCTTACGCAAAACACTGCGGTTGATGGGGGGCTTGGACTATCGATCCTGTATTCCCTTCCCGGGATATATGTGATCTTGTGCGCTTTGCCGCCTTTTTATGCGAGCGGCGAGAGCAAAAAGGCAGAGCGCCTGATAACAGTTCTTATTGGCGGCGCGGAGATTGTTCTTTGTGGAATAGTGCTTGAAGGTTCGGCTGCCTCTTATACGATGATTGGACTGATGATTCTGTTCTGTGCGTTTGAGATTGTGTCACAGGTAAGGGATAGCCGGTCCTTATGAGTTGAATTACGCGCGTGCGGATATAAAGGTTGGCATGTTAAGCTGGTTGTTTTCTCGTTCTGGGACATTTGCAGTAGGATGAGTGGGACTAGGCGCGCTGCGGTGTGATGGTGACGGTTGAGACTTGTATCGCTGCAAATCCGCTGATGCACATTTTGCTATTGGGCTTGAAGGTGGGACCTACAGGCCTTTGTTTGGGATGTTCCGGTCGTCCAACACGTGTTGCACGGCTTTATATTGTTACGCTCGTTCGGCGCTCCGTTGGAGCATTTCCGGGTTTGTCGGCATCATGACTTGGCCAAGTGACACGCTTGCCGGGACGGTTGTAACGCCGCGCCGGTTCCGTGTGCTCCTTCGTTGTTGGCCTGTCCAGCCGGGGGCGGATTCGGCCTCATGTTGTGGCGCACGGCCTTCAGGGGCTTCCCCCTGGCGAGTTATGTTCGTCCGTATGGGTAAGGGTCGGGTTGAGCTGACAATCCCGTGTCGGAAGGGGCTTGCACCATGCGCGCGATGACAGAGATTGAGTGGCTGGACGGCCGTGTGACGAAGGTGCCGGAGCTCGCCCTGGGCGATGCGCTCGGCGAGAGCGTCCAGGCGGAGCTCGATTTCGGGTTCGACGACGTGTTGGAGGGCCTTTGGGTTGAGGTGCGCCATCATGAGCCGGATGAGGACTCGGACGGCGACCCGCGCGGGAGGGGCTGCGCACTGTACGCGGACTGCCGGTACAGCCTGGTCGAACCGTCGGACCTCGACCGTGTCTTCTGCATCCTTTACGAGGGGCAGCCGAGGGTCCAGCCGCGTCGCGGGGGAGCTCGTGAACCTTTCGCGGGCCTGCGCGTTGTCCTGCCTCATGCTCGGATCTCCCTACCCGCCAGGCGCCCTCGAGGCCCTGGCCGCGTGCGCTCGATACCTCTGCGGTCCGGCTTTCACGTCCGACCTCGCCGCCCGCGTCCGCGCGCGGATCCCATCCGGCCTCACGCGCTTGAATATCGAGCTGAGCCCAAACGATGACCCACACCCCATCGGTCTTCATGATGATGCCTCGATGAGCCAGCTCGCCCAGAGCTTTCGATTCTGTCGGTTGAGTCGAACAGACTTTTTTTCGAGCTTGTCCTGACGCATGAAAAGACCTTTTGTAAGTTCTTTTCCGTTGGCATCCTTCCTATTAGGCCCTTTGGACGTCTGGAAGGAGCAAATCATGATCAGAATCGCAAGCTGGACGCGATTCTTCGCGACCGCAAATAATGAATCGTAGGATGGCCTGTTGATTCCACTCAGGATCTCGCTCTTTGCAATCTCATCCTGTCGAACGTCAAGCGCCGCCTCCATCTCGCTAGGCGTCTCGGCCTGATCGGCAACCGATGGAGCGTCCGTGTCTAAAGGCCACGGGAGGCCACGGCCTTTTTGCGGTTTGTAGCTACTTGTACTCATGTTGATTCCTCCGGTGCGAGGCTATCCAACCCAATTGCCGACTGTGCCCATAATATGGTTGATTTCCGATCTCAGCCGAACACATTGAGCGGATAGGCCGTTCCCGCAGTTAGCCGAACGCCCCCGAGGCCCCATTCAGGCCACGGGGGCGTCGTTTTCCCAGTTGAAGGAACGGTGGAGATGTGTTTCGATGGGTCCGGTGGCCATGCTCCGCCTGCCGCCCGGCACCTCTTCCCAGACTCAGCCGGACGGTCGGTCCGTCTATTCCGTTTTCGCCCTTAGGCTAGGCCAGCGGGGCATCGCCCCTCTCTGCGCGCGCCCTCTCGGCGGGGCCGGCGGGGCCGACCTGTCGGTCTACGACGGGTTCCTGAAGGGGGCG
>CATWQC010000026.1 GCA_958352845.1 uncultured Collinsella sp. | reverse complement strand
TCAAAGGCCACCTTCTTGGGCACGTCGACGCCCAAAAACGTGATGCGGCCGCCACTGAGCGTGACGCTCTCGAGCCCCAGGCGCTCGCCGCGAATGCGGATGCGCGCGCGATTGAACAGGTTGAGTCCCGCCAACGGCAGCTCGCCATGCGCGGCCTCGGTCTCCTCCTGCACCCCGTCGACACTCTCCAGGTCCTCAGCCGCAGCGAGCTTGCGGTACACGAGCACGCGCTGGTCCACCGCCGGCAGGTACTCCTCGGACAAGAAGTAGTCGGCCGGCAGGTTAATACCCACGCTCGCCGCCTCCACGCCGGCGTCGTCATCGCCGCGCGCCTCAGCCACGGCCTGGCCCAGCATCTGCGTAAACAGGTCAAAGCCCACGCTCGACAGGTTGCCGTGCTGCTCGGCGCCCATAAGCGAGCCGGCGCCGCGAATCTCCAGGTCGCGCATGGCGATGCGCATGCCGCTGCCCAGGTCCTGGAACTCGGAAAGTGCGGTCAGGCGCGCCGTCGCCTCCTCGGTGAGCGGCAGCTCGCCCGGGAACATAAAGTACGCGTAGGCCTGCGTGGCAGAGCGGCCCACACGGCCCTTGAGCTGGTAAAGCTGTGCCAGACCCAGGCGCTGCGAGTCCTCGATGATCAGCGTGTTGGCCGTTGCGTTGTCGATGCCGCTCTCCACGATGGTCGTGGCGATGAGCACATCAATCTTTTTGGTCGCGAACTCGATCATCACGTCCTCGACCTCGCGCGGGCTCATCTTGCCGTGTGCCACACCCACGCGCGCCTCGGGCGCGGCCTCGTGCACGCGCGCCACAGCGTCATCGATGGTCTTGACACGGTTGGACACGTAATACACCTGACCGCCGCGGCCCACCTCCAGGCGAATCGCCGCACTTACCACGTCGGGGTCGTACTCCCCCACGTGCACGATCACGGGACGGCGCCCGGTCGGCGGCGTGGTGATCAGGCTCATGTCGCGCACGCCGCTCGTGGCCATCTGCATGGTTCGCGGAATCGGCGTGGCCGAAAGCGTGAGCACGTCAATCTGCTCGCGCAGGTTCTTGAGCTGCTCCTTGTGCTGCACGCCAAAGCGCTGTTCCTCGTCGATGATCACCAGGCCCAAGTTCTTGGGGTTCACATCGGCCGAAAGCAGGCGGTGCGTGCCGATGAGCACATCGATCGTGCCCTCGGCAAACGCCTTAAGCGCGCGCTTCTGCTGTGCCGTCGTGCGGAAGCGGCTGAGCACCTCGACCTCGAGGCCAAACGGGGCAAAACGCTCAAAGAAGGTCTCGTAGTGCTGCTGGGCCAGAATGGTCGTGGGGCAGAGCACCATGACTTGGCGGCCGGAGTCCACGCACTTAAACGCCGCGCGCAGGGCAACCTCGGTCTTGCCAAAGCCCACGTCGCCGCAGAGCAGGCGATCCATGGGCTTGGGCGCCTCCATGTCGGCCTTGATGTCGGCGATAGCCTCCAGCTGGTCGCGTGTCTCGTCGTAGGGGAAGCTCTCCTCCATCTCGATCTGCTCGGGCGTATCGGGCGGACAGGCGATACCGGTAATCGACGAGCGGCGCGTATACAGGTCGACCAGGTCAAACGCCAGCTTTTTGGCGTTCTTGCGTGCCTTGTTGGTGGCACGCGTCCAGTCGGCGGTATTGAGCCTGGTCAGGCGCGGCTTGTCGCCGTCGGGGCCAACATAGCGTGTGATGCGGTCGACCTGCTCGAGCGGCACGTAGAGCTTGTCGCCGTCGGCATATTCCAGCAAAAAGTAGTCGCGCTCCTTGCCGCCCACTTCCTGGCGCGCGATCTCGCTAAAGAGCGCGATGCCGTGGGTAGCGTGCACCACGTAGTCGCCCGGCTTAAACGGGAAGGTAATCTGCGTGATGTCAACCTTGCGGCGGCTGCGCGCGCGGTTGGCATCCATGCGGGCATTGAGGTCGGCAATCGAGAACACGGCCAAATTGGCATCGGGCACCACCACGCCCTGCGGCAGGGCGGCATCGACAAAGGTCACGCGTCCGCGCGAGATAGTAGGCACGGCGGCGCCGGCGGCTGCCTGGGCGGCACCTGCCTCGAGCGAGCGGGCGTTGAGCGCATCGGCCTTGCGCTCGCGAATTGCAGCATGGGCATCCTGACGGGCAGCACGGTCGGCAGAATCTGCCGCCGCCACGCGCACGCGCTCGCCAATGACGCCGGCGTTTTCGGGCGCCGCGGTCAGCGATTCCTCAAAGGTAATGCCCTCGTCGCCAAAGGTGAGCTCCATCGACTCGCGCGCACCGCGGTCGGGAATGGCAAACACGCAGGCGTAACGCTTGCCCACGACTTCCTGAATGCGCGTCATAAAGCGATTGTCCGAACCCGCGATGGCCGGCTGCTCAATCTTGAGCTCGGCCGTAACCGCACCGCCGGCACGGATGAGGCTTACGTAGTTCAGGCGCTGCTGAGCACCAAAATCGAGCTGCTGGGCACGTACATACAGGCCATCCAGTCGGTCGACCCCCGCCTCGCCGGCACGGGCCTCGATATCCTCGTAGGCACGCAGGCAATCGTCGAACAGCGAGCGCGGCTCGGACAGCACCACGAGCGCCTTGCCGCTCACGTGCGCCAGCGGGCTCACGGTCTGGCCGTACATCACCGGCAAAAAGCGGTCGAGCTCGGGCGTAACGATACGCGCATCCACCATCTCGAGCAGCGCTGCCAGTTTGCTGTCGTCCTGGCTGGCGCGATAAAGCGCCACATGCATGTTGTGGACGGCCTCGTCGGTAAGCGCCAGCTCACGGCAGGGGAAGATCTCGACGCTGTCCTCGTTGCCGATGGTCTGCCCCGTTGAGCTCACCATGCGACGGATGCGATCGATCTCGTCGCCGAAGAACTCGATGCGCACGGGCGCTTTTTCCTGCGCGGGGAACACCTCGACGGTGTCGCCGTGCACGCGGAACAGACCAGGCGCGTCGGCGGCGCCGGCATTGGTGTAGCCCATGCCCACCAGGCGCTGCGGCACCTCGTCAAAAGGAATCTCCTCGCCCACCGCGAAGGTCGTGGACTCCCAGTAGCGGCTCTCGACTGGCGGCACGCAACGCAGCAACGCGCGGGCCGAGGCGACCATGATGCAGTTGTCACCGCGAACGATGCGTCCCAGGGCCTCGCAGCGCTGGGCAACCACAGCATCGTCGGGCGCCTGCTCGCGCCACGGATAGTCCTTGCGCTCGGGAAAACGGCACACGTGTGCCAGACCCACGTAGGCGGCAAGGCTGCGCGCGGCGCGATCGGCCGCATCCTCGCCGCTCACAATGTAGACCGTCGGGCGCGGACGGCGCGCAAACTGGGCGGCCGCCATAAGCGTGCGACCCGACTGCGACACGGCCAGCGTCACGTCCTCGCCGGCATCGAGTCCGGCCTCGACGGTCTGCAGCGCCTCGGCAGTGTAGAGCTGCGCGGCTATACGGTGAATGAGCATGCTGTTCCTCCGGCATCGCAACGCCAAAAGCCCGCCGGGGCAAGCTCGGCGGGTCGTACGTCAAATACATTGCCTGTCATGGTAGCGCATGGAGAGGACTCTGGCTCAAGAGCAAACCCAGCCCCGCAAAAAACGCCAGACGAAGATGCGTTCCGCCCTACCCCGCTACGCGCACGCTGGGGCACAAATCTGCCAGCGGACACTCGTCACACTTGGGTTTGCGGGCGTCGCAGATCTCGCGACCGAAGGTGATCCACTGATGGTTGACCGACTCCCAATACTCGTGTGGCAAAATCTTGAGCAGATCCTGCTCGGTCTTGAGCGGCTCCTTGGCATGTGTCTTGGGACTCAGCATCAGGCGGTGCGCAATGCGGTTGACGTGCGTGTCGACCGCGATGCCCTCGACAATGCCAAACCCCACGTTGAGCACGATGTTCGCCGTTTTGCGCCCCACACCCGGCAGCTTGACGAGCTCCTTCATGTCGGCCGGCACCTCGCCGCCGTAATCGGCAACGATCATCTGCGCGGCCTCCACGGCGTGCTTGGCCTTGCTCTTATAAAAGCCGAGCGACTTAATGGTATCGGCCACATCGGCCACGCTCGCCCCCGCCATGGCCTCGGGCGTGGGCCACTGGGCAAACAGCCGCGGCGTCACCTTGTTGACCTGTGCATCGGTCGTTTGCGCCGAGAGCAGCACCGCGATCAGCAGGCGGAAGGGATTCTCGTGGTCCAAAAAGCACTCGACCAGGCCATAGCGACGGTTGAGGCGCTCACACACCTCGATGGCGCGCTCGCGCTTGGCGGCATTGGTCTCGCGTGGCATAACGACTCCTCGGCTCAACGGCACAATAAACTTATGGGCACAATTGTCCCACGTCCGAGACGCTTACGCCTCCAAGAATGCGCCGGTCTGACGGCTCCACAGGCTCGCGTACTCGCCACCCGCCTCGACAAGCTGCGCATGCGTGCCGTCCTCGACAATCTCGCCATCGGCCAGCACCACAATGCGGTCGAGCGCCGCCACGGTGGACAGGCGATGTGCCACCACAATGGAGGTGCGGCCGCGCATCAGGTTCTCGAGCGCCTCCTGCACCAGCGCCTCGGACTCGCTGTCCAAGGCAGACGTCGCCTCGTCGAGCACTAGAATCGGCGCGTCGGTTAGGATGGCGCGGGCGATAGCCACGCGCTGACGCTGGCCGCCCGAGAGCTTGACGCCGCGCTCACCCACCATGGTGTCAAAGCCATGGGGCAGACGGTCGATAAACTCCAGGGCATTTGCCAGGCGCGCGGCCTCTCGGATCTGCTCGTCGGTGGCGTCGGGGCGTCCGTAGGCGATATTCTCGCGAATGGAGCGATGGAACAGCAGCGCCTCCTGCGGCACGTAGGCAACCTGGCGGCGCAGGCTCTGCTGCGTACAGCGCGAGACATCCTGGCCGTCCACGAGCACGCGGCCGCCCTGAACATCGTCCAGGCGCAGCAGCAGCTTGGTGAGCGTCGTCTTACCCGAACCCGATTTGCCCACCAGGCCCACGCGCTGGCCCGCCGCCACATGAAGTGTCAGGTTACCGAACACGCTCTCGCCCGCCGCAGCGTCACGGTACGCAAAACTCAGGTGCTCAAAATCAATCGCGCCCTCGGTCACTTTGAGCTCAGGGGCGTCCGGGTCGTCTGCCACCAAACGTGGCTCGTCCAGCACGCGCGTCATCTCGGCCGCATCGCCCAAAGCGCGGTTGATGCGCTGCATCATGGAGCTTACGTAGTTCAGGCGCATGGTGAGGTTATAGGTGTAGGTAAAGATCATGACGAGCGAGCCGGCCGAGATGCCAAACCACGCGTTGCCGCCCGCCACGAACACACTCACCACGGCCATGGTGATGACGATAAGGCCCGAGGTCGTAAAGTTGCGCTGCATCATGGCGTGCATCGAGACCGTTTCGGCGTCGCGCGCGGCACGATCGGCGGCGTCGAACAGATCGCGCTCAAAGTCCTCGCGCCCACAGGTCTTGACGGCCAGGATATTCGTGACCGCGTCGGAGAGCACGCCCGAGAGCTTGTTCTGCGCGGCGGACGTCGCGGCCGAAAGCGGCATGATGCGCTTGTACATAAGCCAGACAAACGCGATGTAGACGGCCATGATGCACACCAGGATCACGGTAAACGTCGGCACCACCGGGGCGAGCGCCGCCACCGTGCAGATGACCGAGGTGATGGTGGGGATGAGCGAATACACCGTCACGTCGACCAGCCCCGTATAGCCGCTCATAAAACGGCTCGTCTGGCTCACGAGCGATCCGCCAAAGCGGCTGGTGTGAAATGTCATGGATTGGTTGGAGAGCGTGTCGAAGCATAGGCGCGCCAGGTGATAGTTGCCTGCAATCTCGAGCTTGTAGACGGTGTAGTCCTGTAGCTTGGAGAGGATCTGACCCACCAGGTTAACGAGTACGAGCGCCAGGATATAGGAGCCGAAGACCTCAAACACCTGGTCACCCGCCACGGGACCGGCTTGAACGCGGTCGACAATGAGGGCCATCACATAGGTATTGGCAAACGTCAGCAAAAAGATGTAGCCCGCCGACGAGAACACCGAGAGAAAGACAATCAGCGACTGCGTGCGCGTGACGCCCCAAAACCGCTGCAGCGTGCGACGCACGGTGGAGCGGCTGAGCGGGCTGGTGCTTCTCTGAGACATGGGCTTCCTTTCGCATCTGATTGGGCGAAACGCCATTGTTGCATACTAAAGCGCACTTCAGGCAAGTGCGACGCGAAAAGCGCCCGCGCCCCGCGCTTGCGCAGGCGCCCCGCCGTCTTGTTGCAATTAGTCCTCGTCTTCTTGGTCTGTGGGAAGGCCCGCGGGCGTGAGTCCCAAGATCTCATCGGCTTGGTCGGCGTCTTCCAACGCGTCGATGTCCTTGAGCTTGCGCTCCATGACGTTGGTGCGCGTGGTAATGATGCCCTCGACCGTTTTGCCCGCGGTCTCGATCTGCTGCTGGGCGCGGCGCAGCGCCTTTTGATAGCGCGGCAGCTCGGCCTTGACAGCGGAGAGCACGCGCAGTACATCGTCGGTGCGTTTTTGCAGCTTAAACGTTTGGTAACTCATCTGCAGGCTGTTGAGAATGGCCGCCATGGTGCTAGGGCCGGCAACGTTGACGTGATAGTCGCGGCCCAGGGTCTCGATAAGCCCGGGGCGGCTGACGACCTCGGCGTACAGTCCTTCAAACGGCACGAACATGATGCCAAAGTTGGTCGTTGCCGGCACGCTCAGGTACTTTTCGCAGATGTCCTTGGCCTCGCGCTTGACCATGGTGTCGAGCGTCTTACGCGCAGCCGCCACGGTCTCCGCATCGCCCGACTCCTGCGCGTCGAGCAGGTGCTCGTACGCGTCGCCCGGAAACTTGGAGTCAATCGGCAGCAGCACGGGGTCGCCCTCGTCCACCGGCAGCTTGACGGCAAACTCAACGCGCTCCGAGGCGCCGGGCCTGGTGGCAACGTTTTCCAGATACTGGTCGGGTGTAAGGATGTCCGCCAGAATTGCACCCAGCTGCACCTCGCCCAAAATGCCACGCGCCTTCACATTGCCCAGTACGCGCTTAAGATCGCCCACGCCGGTGGCGATGGATTGCATATCGCCCAGGCCCTTGTAGACGGCTTCGAGCTGGTCGCTCACCTGCTTAAACGATGCCGACAGGCGATCGTTGAGCGTGCGGGAGAGCTTCTCGTCCACCGTTGCGCGCATCTGATCGAGTTGCACGTTGTTGTCTTTGCGGATAGCACCCAGCTGGGCATCGACCGTCTCGCGCACCTTGTCCAGGCGGTGCTCGATGCCCTCGCGGTTGGCACCGAGCTGTTGGGCCGTCTCGCGGCGCAGGTCATCCATCCGGTCACCAGCTTGCGAAAACTCACGCGCGATGGTCAGGTAACGTTGCTGCTCCACGGCCGCATCTGTCGTCTGCTGCTGCGCGATGGCATTGGCCGTGCGGCGAGTTTCGGCCAGCGCGACGTTCAGGGCATCGAGCGCGTTGTTGGCCTGCTCGAGTGCTGCCAGCGTTTCCGCGCTACTGTCGCCACGCTCCCGCAACTCGGCACGCAGGCTCTTGAGCTGGAGGGCGCAAGCCACAGCAACCCCCACCGCCACCAAGGCGATCACAACAAGCACAATATCAATAGCAGACATAAACTCCGCCCAACAAACCCAATCGAGCACCGATCAAAACCGCGATCAATCTTACCCCGTCACACACACGGATCACTCACTGCCTTGCAGGCAAATTTCTCTTAGAGCCGCGGACGCTAAAACGCTAGCTCTCCCAGCCGGCGCGAATGGTTGTTATGACGTCGCCTAGGCGCTGGCCCAGGGCTGACAGATGTTGGAGCACTTCGCCGGGCGAAGCACCGTTGAGGATGCAGGTGAGCGCATACGAGACCAAGAAAATCGCCGCAAGTCCTAGCGGAATGAGCACAATCATCGCCAATGTGCGCAGGCGCTGGCCCATGCGGCGGCGACGCGTGCGACTTTTGTCGAACGCGAGCTCCTGCGCATATGAATCTTGCTGTACGGAATAGGCCTCTGGTGCCGATTCGCCCGCAGGCGAAACCGCAGGCGTGGCATTTTGCGCAGGGGGCTGGGCTGCCGCCCCCTGCATTTGCATCTCCATGAGTCGTTGCTGCTGGCGCAGCATGCGCTCAGCTTGCTGCTGCGGAGTCTCAAGAAACAGATCCATGCTGGCCTCCAAAATCGGAGCATTCGACGCTTACGACCAGCATCCCGCACCGCCATGACCGCGACAACGCAATCGCCGGCAATAGCCACAAAGTTTCTTTTGCTCAAAAGCTGTCGAAAAGCTCAACAACTCCCCTACCAGCACTTTCTTTGAGCTTTTTTATCGAATGATCTTTCGCCCTTCCGCCAACCCGCCAACTAACCAAAATCTAACCAAAAGCTTGACGAAAATTGTGGAGACCGGGACCCCATACAAAAACGTGCCGCCCCGATAGGGGCGGCACACAAACTTCTTATCAGCTTTTCTGCAACGAGCATGCGGCGACTCAACGCCGGAGCGCGGGGCGGGAGGCCGGATTGCCTTCCCTCAACGCGACCCTGCGGAGCCGTGAGCGGGGAGGGAAGGCAATCCGGCCTCCCGCCCTGCGCTCCGCAGCAGCCAGCGCCAAGCGCTAGTAGTTCACCACCTGCTCCTCAAAGTACGCCTTCGGGTGGTTACAAACCGGGCACACCTCGGGCGCCTCGGCACCAACATGCAGGTGCCCGCAGTTCAGGCACTTCCACACCTTCACGCCCTCGCGCTCAAACACCTCGCCCGACTCAATGCGCTCGACAAGCTTGTTGTAGCGCTCCTCGTGAGCCTGCTCGACAGCACCGACGCCACGGAACTTTGCGGCGATCTCGGTAAAGCCCTCCTCCTCGGCGGTCTTGGCAAACTCGTCGTACATCGTGGTCCACTCGTAGTTCTCGCCCGCGGCGGCGTCGCGCAGGTTGTCCAGAGTGCCCGGAACGGCGCCGTCGTGCAGATACTTAAACCACAGCTTGGCGTGCTCGGACTCGTTGCCCGCCGTCTCGGCAAAGATATTCGAAATCTGAACGTAGCCATCCTTCTTGGCCTTAGATGCGTAGTAGCGATACTTGGTGTGTGCCTGGGACTCACCGGCAAAAGCGGTCTCGAGGTTCTTCTTGGTTTGGGAATTCTCAAAATCCATAGGTGTACTTCCCTTCAACACGTGCCGCCCATAGGCTTTGAGCGACCTTGTCTTTAGGATGCCCTCAAGCCGCGAATTTAAACCTTACAATCCCGTTCTTCAGATTTGAGCGGGCTACACACTCAACCAACGATCGTCCTCGGCTCGGCAAAAGCCCTCGCGCTCCAGGTCAGCTAGAATGCCCGCGATCAAGTCGCACTCGACCGGCCCGCGACCGGCTGCCGCTTCCATCTCGTTAACGCCCACCACGGCATCAGCAAGCGTAATCCCCGCCGGCTGCCCATCGCGCGCTGCCAACAACATACGCACGATATGCGCGCGCTTTTGGCGGCGCGAGCCCTCAAACTTGGACTGACGACTATAGCCCGCCGACCGCCTGGACGGATTGGGCAGTGTCTTTTTAAGATACGCGCCGTAATCCAGCAATGCGTAATACCACGCGCGCGGCGTGTCGGCATCGTCTTGAGGCGCGGCAAAGGGCGCGATCTCGTCCGCCGCCGCACCGGGGACCGCCGGACAGGCAGCTTGGATCAGCGGCACCAGTTCGCGATCGGGAACGGCCGGCACATCGGGAAAGAAATGATGCAAAAAGACCGTGCGCACATTGGTCTCCAAATACACGCCCGGAAGATCAAACGCAAACGAACGGATGCCCTGCGCCGTTGCCGGGCCAATGCCGGGCAGAGCGACCAAGTCACGCGTCTCGCGCGGAAACTCCCCATCCCAGTCCTCTACAACGCACTGTGCAGCCCTGTGAAGCGCCAAGGCGCGGCGATTATAGCCCATCCCCTGCCACGCATCCAAGACATCGGAAGGGACAGCCTGAGCGAGCGCCTGAACAGTCGGAAAGCGATCGAGCCACGCCGGCATACGCGTCTCCACGCGCGGCACCTGTGTTTGCTGCAGCATAACCTCAGAAAGCCAAATGATGTACGGATCGCGTGTACGGCGCCACGGAAGGTCGCGATAACGCAGGACCCCTTCCGAACGAATCATCGAACGAAAGGGGTCCTGAATCATGGCTATGCTCCTTATGCGGCGCTATTCCTCCCGGTAAGCGCACGCGCAGGTGGCGTACTCGGGAAACGCTTCGCGGTCGGCGAACTTGGGATCGACGGCCGGGAACTGGCGGTGAGCGACGATGTCGCCGAGCGAAACGGAATCGAGGTAGTCGCGCATCAACGCCTGGGCTCCGGCCCACAGGGGATGATAGCAGCACGCGCCCATGCGCGCACAGTCACCATCGGGCGCGGTGCAATCGTTCATAACCATAGGACCCTGAACGGCCTCGACGACCTGGCGGATAGTGACGTCGTCCGGACTGACCTTGAGACGCATGCCGCCGTGGACGCCACGCAGGCTCTCCACAATACCGGCCTGGACCAAACCGTGCTGAATCGAGCGGGCAAACGAATACGGGGCATTGACCTCTTCGGCAGCGGTGCGAACAGAAAGCAAACGCTCCGGATCCTCGGCAAGCATCGCCAGCATACGAAGGGCGTAATCAGTCTTCCTCGATATGTCCATTTTTCCCCTTTCAAGGAATACGAACAGCTCGAACGAGCTCCGGGGCCGAGCTTGTGTCGAGACGCTAAATGACCGCCAGGACATCCAAATGGTAAATCGGATATCCACTGAGTGCCGCGCTTGGAGCGAAATGCATCAGATTCGGCGCACAGTGCAATTTAGTATAACCTAACCCCCTGTCTCGTTGAACAGGTGTTGCGCAACAAAGCTGTTGTTCAGACAGATATACTTATTAGATTTTACTTGCGTTCCCGAAGGCGCGGGGATTCTGGGCGAAGATGCACCAGGGCGATCGTTCTATCGAAACAAAGTGCATCAAACGCAAAAAGCCACGTCCGAAGACGTGGCTTTAATTGCGTTGGCGGGAAGTACGGGGCTCGAACCCGCGACCTCCGACGTGACAGGCCGGCGCTCTAACCAAACTGAGCTAACTCCCCAGGCAGACGTTCGCGTTTGTTTCCGCTCGCGTGCGCTGCGGGGATTAGTATACACAGAAGTCTGTCTGGCGCGCAACAACTTTTTTGAAAAATTTTTTGGGGCCATCCGGGAGGGCTTCCGGGGCTGAGGGCGGGGGTTAAGTTTGCTGCTCTACAGTCCTGCGCAAGACGGAAAGCACATTAAGTGCTTTCCTTTGCGTGCGGAACTCGCGACAAACTTAACCCCCGCCCTCAGCCCCGGAAGCCCTCCCTGCCGTCACATTATTCAACCAGTTTTGCGGGCGTGCGCCGCTGCGCGGCTAGCCCGCGTGCTCCTCGGCGGGGTTGGTCTGATTGTTTTTGTTGAAGCTCTGCCTTTGGCTTAAAGAAAAACGAGGGACGCATCTGCATCCCCCGTTTTTGTTGCGGTTAGTCCAAGTCAATAAACTTAGTGCTTAGGATCTTGCCGTCTTTTACTAGCATTCTGGCCATGGTGGGGCCTCGGGTGCCTCTGGGGTAGCTGGCGCTGCCCGGGTTGAGGACTAAGCAACGGCCCACTTGGGCTTCTTTGGTTACGTGGGTATGGCCGTTGATGGCTACGTCTACGGATCCCACCGGAAGATCTTCGCGGTAGTGGGCTACGGCGAATTTGAGGCCTTCGTAGGTAAAGAGCGCAAGACGGTCTACATCGGGGCCGTAGTCGCGGTAGTAATCGTTGTTGCCCAGTACGGCCCGCACGGGGGCGATGGTGCATAGGTGCTCGTAGTCCATCTCTGACGTGAGGTCGCCGGCGTGGATAATCAGATCTGCGCCCTCAAGCTCATCCAAGAGCGCAGGCGATAAATAGCCGTGGGTGTCCGAGATGATGTCGATGCGCTTGGCGCTTGCGCTGTTCATGGGATCCTTCCGCAAAAAACGATTCGGCAGATACATACAAAAAAGCCCCACGGCTCCGCAGACGATGGGTCTACAGGGCTGCGGGGCCAGTGTGCTAGAGACTCAGAGCCTTCTTGAGCGGCACGACGCGGCGGCGCGAAACCGGCACGCGTTCGTCGACGCCCGTAATGCCCAGTTGGATAGCGCCCGAGGGCACCGTCTCGACATCCGTGACGCACGCCAAGTTGACGATATAGCGACGATGGACGCGAAAGAAGCCAAAGTCGCAAAGCTTGGCCTCGAACTGCGCCAACGAAGTCGTCGATAGAAAACGATCATCGACGGTATAGATACAGGAGTAATCGTCCTTGGCCATGATGAAGCGAATGTCATCCACGGGAATGAGGACCTTACGGCCGCCCTTTTCCACCGGAATGCGCTCGATGGTGGCTTTGCTGTCCGTGACGGGCTTGGCGTGCTGCATGACCTTCTCGATCGCGCGATCCAGGCGTGCCTCCTCAACCGGCTTCATTAGGTAATCGACGGCATCTACGTCGAACGCCTCGACGGCATGATCGCTATACGCGGTCACAAACACAATCGCCGGCGGATTCTTAAGCTTATGCAGTGCCTCGGCAAGCTGCAGACCAGAAGCGCCGGGCATCGAGATATCGAGAAATACGACATCGACGCGGCTCTCCATCAACATCTCAATGGCGGAGCGGACGCTCGACGCCTCAGTGATCGTGCCGATCTTGCCCGTCTGCTCGAGCAAGAAGCGAAGTTCCGAACGGGCCGGGGCCTCATCATCCACAATCATCGCACGCAGCATAGGGATTAAACCTTTCGTCAACAAACTACGCTGGGCATCCGCCGCTTGGCGTTGAGCCCATAGCCTTTTATTTTACTCTTGAATGTCAAAGATGCTCTCTGACAAATCAAGATGCAGGAGCACTTTGGTGCCCTTGCCCGGCGCCGATTCGACGCGCGTATAAGAGTGCGGTCCATAAAAGCGATGGATGCGCTCAGAAATATTGTGCATGGCCACGCCGGCGCCGCCGCCTTGCGGGGAACTGGCATCGGGGCGGGCGGAGCGCTCATCAAACAGCCTGGCGGCGGTGCCCTCGTCCATGCCCACGCCGTTGTCGGCCACGGCAATCAGGATTGCGTCGTCGCCGTCTTGATGGACGGTCACATCGATCTGCAGGGCATCGCCATCGCCCATGCCATGCCGCACGGCGTTCTCGACAATGGGCTGGATTACAAAGGCCGGGACCAACGTGTCCTCGACATCCTCGGAGACATCGAAGGTCGCCAGTACGCGGTCCTCGCCAAAGCGCGCCTTCTCAAACGTCAGGTAGCGCTTGGTCTGGGCAACCTCGCGCGAGACCGGGATAAGCGACCCCGAGTTGTCGAGCGTGGCGCGATAGAACGAGGAGAACTCGCGCAGCAGCTCGCGGGCACGCAGCGGGTCGGTACGCGTAAACGACGCGATGGTGTTGAGCGTGTTAAACAGAAAGTGCGGATTGATCTGCGCCTGCAGGGCACGCACCTCGGCACGGGCCGTGAGTTCCTTTTGCACCTCGAGCTCGTGGATGGCGAGCTGCGTGGACAGGATCTCGGCAAAACCCGAGGCGAGCGCATACTGGGTACGGTCGACGGCACGCGGGGTCTTGTAGTAGAACTTGAGCGTGCCGACGGTGCGGTCGCCCACCTTGATGGGCGCGATGATACCGGCGGGAACATGGTTGTGCGAGCCATCCGAACCCACCACGTCCACCACGCGGTTGAACGACTGCACGATGCCGTGCTCAATGACGTAGCGCGTGGCAAGCGTGTGGATGGGCGAATCGGGCAGCAGCTTTTCCTCGAACTCGCCCGCGCAGGCCAGCACGTTGCTCTCATCGGTGATGGCAACGGTCATGGCACGTGTCTCGGGCAGGATACGCCGGCACACCAAAAGCGCCGATTCCTGCGTCAGACCGCCCTTAATGTCCTCGAGCATGGCCGAGGCAACCGAGAGTGTCTCCTCGGTGTACTGGGAGCGTACCGAATCGGGATTGAGCGTCAAATAGATAAAGATGCACAGGAAGATACACAGCAACGCACAGGCGATCACCGTGGCAATCGGCTCAATGCCAGTCGCCAGGGCAAAGATAAAGTACGCCAACACGCAAACGGCGCAGACAACGGCGATGATGCGAAAGATTGAAATTGAATTATCGCGCTGGGCGCGGCGGTCGATCATTCAGCCCCCTTCAGGATGCTAATCAGTTGTGCGTCGCGCCAAAGTTCGTCCATGATCTTGGGCCAGAAACTCTGAAAACGCAGGTAGCTTGCGGCGTTTTGGCGGGCATAGGTCTTGGCCTCGTCAATACCGTGACGCCAGATGCGCAGATACCCCTCGTGCTCGCGGGTAAACATGCTGCGAACCATGGCGGTCTTGCGCACGCGGTCGTCGAGCTCGCGCGAGATCCACGGACCCGGATAGGGCATGAGTGATGCGGCCGTAACCGGAATGAGCTCCTTTTGGTGCGCAGCGAACGTCAGCTTGGCCCGCTCGTAGTACCAACGGTACACGTCCTGCATAAAGCGCGGCGAGCGCTTCTCGGACTCGGGCGGCAGGTGGCGCACGGTCCACTCGTTATCGAACCACACGTCATAGCCGAACATGCGCATGTTAAACAGGTAGTCCAGATCCTCGCCGCGGGTGATAAACGGGTCGAAGGCCACGCGCGTAAAGGCGCGGGCGTGGAGGGCCATCAGGCCGCCGCACACGTAATTGGAGCGCGAGATGCGAGTGCCCGAGAGCGCCTTTTTCATCCAGCGATTGAACTCGATACGCTTGGTCCACCAGCGATGGCAAATGCCCGCTTTGTCCGTGGGAGCCAGCGGCGACCCGTCGCGATCGTAAAAGTATCCGCTCTTGACTAAAATCGGCAGGCCCTGACGCGTCTGTTGGCCCAGCGCATAGGCCGCACGCTTCATAAAGTCGGCATCGATGACGGTCTCGTCGTCATCCAAAAACACAACCGCGTCGTGCCCCAGCACCGCCGCGCAGGCAAGACCCATGTTGCGAATGGCGCCGTAGCCGCGCAGGCTCACGCACTCGCCCGAGCCTTTGGGCGCAATCTGCGCCACGCGGTCGGCAACACGCGAAGCCTGAGTATTGGTAACGATGGTGACCTTAAGTGTGGGATGCGCATTAACGATTTCGTGCACGCGACGGGATACGTCGGACGTGGCAGAAACCGGACAGACCACCAAGAGAATGATGCGCGGAATGTCGCGCACCTGTTCGAGCGAAGTCAGGCAACGATCGAGTTCCGGGTTGGCGGCATTGAGCGACGTCGAGTGATCGTAGGTGCCGGGAGCGTTTGCTTGGGTATCATCGCCCGCCCAATATGTTGGGATCACAACCGTGGCGTTCATACCTTTGCCCTCCTTGCAACACAAAAACGGGGCGCCGCCAAACACAGGCGACGCCCCGCGACCTAGCTGTTTCCATCATACCCACTTGGGCTAAACATTGTTCGGAAGTCAGAATGATTTATGCGGCTACTTCCAAAAGAGTACTGCAGATAGGCCCAATTGCCGTACTGAGCCCAGTTGCCTTACGCCACCGCCTGAGCCGTGCGGGACAGACGAACCAACAGCACAAAGCCAAGCACCAGCAGCACGCCGATGGAAAGGACACCCAGCGACGGGTTACCGGTCAGCGAGGTGACGACCGACACCAGGAAGGTGCCCATCACGCTTGCGTAGCGGCCAAAGATATCAAAGAAGCCATAGTACTCGTTGGACTTTTCCTTGGGGATGATGCGGCCAAAATAGCTGCGGCTGAGTGCCTGCACGCCACCTTGGAACAAGCCGACCAAAATGGCGAGCACCCAAAACTCAAAGGCGGTCTTTAAGAAAAACGCGGCAAAGAGCACGATGCCCATGTAGGCGGCGACGGCCACCATGATCATGTTGAGCGTGCCCACGCGGCCGGCGAGCTTGCCGTAGATGATGGCGGACGGGAAAGCGACGAACTGCGTAACGAGCAGTGCCAGCACCAGCTGGGTCGAATCGATACCCAAAGCCGAGCCGTAGCTAGTTGCCATGGAGATGACCGTATGGACACCATCGATGTAGAAGAAGAACGCGATCATGTAGACCAGCACGGGCTTGTTGTGGGCGATCTCGCGCATGGTGTGTCCGACCTCGGAGAACACGCCGCCCACGATGTGGCCGATGGTGTCCTCGGGACCGCGCTCGCGACCGTACTTTTGCTTATAGGTGCGAATGAGCGGCAGGGTAAAGATGAGCCACCAGGCACCGGTGATGACAAACGACAGACGCGTTGCCAGCATGGTGGGGACGCCAAGAGCGGGGCCACCCATGATAAGCGCCAGACAGATGATGAACGGCACGGTGGAACCAATGTAGCCCCAGGCATAGCCCGAGCTGGACACGGCGTCCATGCGCTCGTCGGTGGTAATGTCGGGCAGCATGGCGTCGTAGAACGTCATAGAAGAGTTAAGGCCGATGGTACACAGCACGTACACGGTCAAAAATGCCATGGCGGACATGGGGATAGCCTGCGCCAGGCAAAGAACCAGGCCCGTGAGGAAGAAGCCCAAGAAGAACTTGATCTTGTTGCCGGCGTAATCGGCAAGCGCGCCCAGAATGGGCATGAGCATGGCAATGACCAGCGAGGCGATCGTCTGCGCGTTGCCCCAAGCGACCACGAGGTCTGCCGAGGAAGCACCGGTATTGATGGCGTTAAAGTAGATAGGCACCACCGAGGTATTGAGCAGCACGAGGGCCGAGTTGCCCACATCGTACATAACCCAGTTACGCTCGAGCTTGGTGTATTTCATGGACAGGGCCCCTTCGTATTCGCCCGATATGCAGTTAGTTCATCGTACCCCAATTGTCCAGAAGCGCCGGTAAGGATTCGGCAAAGGGGCACGCGGCCATACGGGGCGGTGAGGCAAACCCGCATCCCCAACGCAGTTGCGGTGAAATACGGACTGTTGGACCACTAAAGGCGCCTATTTAATCCATATTCCACCGCAACTTATTGGAGAGCGTGGGCGAGACGGTTCGTTATTCCTCGCGGTCGAACTCCTCATCGGCATTGAGCACGCGACCGCTGTAGTTGACGTGACTGGTCACGGCATCCATGTCACCGGTCTCGATAAAACGTGCGACCGTGCACTCGTAATCGCCCAGCGCGCGATCAAAGACCTCGGGGAAACTCTCGTTCGAGACCTCGTCGGTAAAGGGATTCTTCCATGTCAGATGGCCCAGGTTACCGGTGCGCTCGGGCAACTCCGTCGTCACGCGATGGGCAAGGCCGTCGAGCAGCGAGTAATCGTGCACCAAGCCCTCAACCAGCGAGATCGCGCGCGTCTTTGCGGAGCCGGCCGGCTCAATCGCGCGGTAAAGTCGCTGCATATTGGCAACGGCAGCACCGTACTCCCCCGCCGGAATGTCAATGCCGTACACGCGTCCGGCAACATAGCTCATCAGCACGCCGGCCACGCGATTGATGCGATCGGTGGTGACGATCTCGCCCGCCGGCGGGTAATCGTCAACCGTAGCGCCATCGCGTTTAAGCTGCAGCATCAGCACATCCAGGTCGCTCTCGATCACGGCATGGACCTGACTGCTCGAATCCTCAAGCTCTGAATCGGACTCGACAATGCCAAACTGCTGCTCATAGACAAAGGGATGGGCGTTGCGGTCGAGCACGTAATGAGACAGCAGGCCCAGCGCAAAGGCACGACCCAAGCTGGCGTCGCGCGGCAGCAGATGCGACACGCCGTCGCGCAGGCACGCAAACTGACGAGACATGCGCGACCGATGCATGACCTGCGCCAGCAGCGTGCAGTCGGAAACACGCGGTGTCAGAATGTGAAAGAAAAACGGGTCGGGGCCTTGGTTGCCCAAGATAAAGGCAATGCGCTCTTCATCGGACGTGATGACGCCCTGTGGAAGACGGTCGATGCTTTCCTCGCCAAACAGATGATGGGTGATAAGCGCGGGCATAATGATCCTTTCGATTTCATTCGATGCCACCCATTATGCCCACCGCGCGCCCATGCCAAACCTGCGATGGTAAACGACGGCACGCAGACCGTCTACGCAAGCCCCAAGTGTGCTTTAACCTCGGCAGCGCGACGGCGGGACACGGGCACCGTCGAGGTTACGCGATCGAGTCTGAGCTCCATAAGACCCGTGGAACCGATCTCGACATTGTGCACGTCTTCCAAATTGACCAGATAGCTGCGATGAACGCGAATAAAGCCCTCGGAGACCAAGCGACGCTCGAGCGAAGAGATCGACTCATTGATCAGGTACGTTCCCTCGGCGCAGATGGCGTTGCAAAAATCGGCGCGCGCCTCAAAGTAGCAGACGTCTGCGGCGGGAATGAACACCTTTTTGCCCCCGCGGTCCACCGTCAGACGCAAAGGCTGGCGCGGAGCGTGGATAACACGACGGGCACCCAAGGCTGCCTCGATCTTGTCGAGTGCCTTTGACAGGCGTGCGTCCTCGACCGGCTTGACGACATAGTCGACCGCATCGAGGTTATACGCATCGGCGGCAAACTCGGCAAACGCCGTCACAAACACAACCACCGGCGGCGTCTTTAGGTTCTGCAGCGTCTCGGCAAGCTCAATTCCCGAGCGGCCGGGCATCGTGATGTCCAAAAACAACACGTTGGGCTTGTTCGAGAGAATCGACTCCACGGCCTCGGTGACATTGCCCGCCTCGGCAATCTGGCCCACACGCGTATCCTTTTCCAACAGATAGCGTAGCTCAGCCCTAATGGGAGGTTCGTCATCAACCACCAAGATGTTCCAGCCTTCGGACATATGTGCTTCCCCTCTTTTTCTCTCAATCCAACCGCGTGCTACGCCGTCAACGGCGCCGGCTCATGCGGCTCGCCGTTCAGCTCGACGATGACCTGCGTTCCCACGCCCTCCTGGGACTTCACGCGCATGCCGGAATCTTCTCCGTAAAAGAAATGGATGCGCTGAAGCACGTTGAAGAGCGCCAGGCCGCAACCTCGCTTGACGGAGCCGTCGGCGGTAATGCTCTCGGGCTCCTCCAGGCGATGTTGCTCAAACAGATGCGCGCAGACTTCTTCGCTCATACCGATGCCGTCGTCCTCGACGATGATCTCCAAACCGTCATCGGTCTCGAAAGCCCTAACATGAATAGAAAGCGGCTCGGTCTCGCGCTGCGCGTGCTTGATGCAGTTTTCGAGCAACGGCTGCAAGATAAACGGCGGCACCATGCAATCGCGCACCTCAAAGTCGATATCGACCGAGACGCGCAGACGGCCGTCGCCATAACGAGCCTGCATAAGATTGATATAGCGAGTGCCCTGTTCCACCTCGTGCTCGAGCGTTGTGAGGGTATCGGAATCAGAAAGCGTCTGACGGTAGTAGTTGGAGAAGTCGATCAGCAGCGATCGCGCCTTGTCGGGCTCGGTTCGAACGAGCGACACGATGGTGCTGATGGTGTTAAACAGAAAATGAGGATCGACCTGCGATTGCAAGGCGCGCAGCTCCACGCGGGCCGTAAGCTCGTCCTGGCGCTCGAGCTCAAAGCTCGCAAGCTGCGTGGAAATGAGGTCGGCAAAGCCCGAGGCAAGCGCCGTCTGGCGCATATCGATGCTGCTCAGACGGGGATAATACAGCTCGAGCGTGCCCACGCAATGCCCGCGCACGGTAAGCGGTGCGACAATACCGGCGCGCAGGCGCGGAAAGTAGCCACCTGTCTCGGTCGAGGCATCGCGCGAGAACACGCTTTGCTCACCGCTGTTGATCACGTTGAGCGTAGTCCGCAGCACCACCGGGGTGCCCGCGGGGCATTTTGCCGAGTCCTCGCCCCAGCTTGCCAACACCTGCTTGCCGTCGGTAAAGCAGATGGCAGAGGCGATAGTTTCGGACAGGATGATCTTAGAGGCGCCCAGGGCAGCTTCGGGCGTAAGGCCGCGCGACGTGTAGGCGAATATTTTCGACGCGATGGCGAGCGTGCGGTCGGTAGCGCTCGATGTGAGGTCGTCGGGAACGACAAAGACGTACGAGAAGAAGAAGCACAGCATGACCAAGCCGGCAATGACGACAACGGCCGGAACGGGATTGGGATTATCGGTTAGATCCCAGATGAGCAGCAGGATAAGCAGCGGAACGACGATACCGAGCAAGATGGCTTGAACCACATGCTGAGCGGTACGAAAGACCTTGGTAGAGTTGTAGCTCTTGCCCAGAATCAGCCTATTGAGATCCACCGTCATCTCCTTCTTACTGACGCACCCCATAGCAATAAAGAGGGCCGCAAGCGACCCTCTCCATTGCATTATGCAATCAAATACTGTGTTTTACATCAAGCCATCGATGAACGGTAGCTTAGGCGCTGTACTTGTTTGCCTCGCCGAAGGTGCCGCCCTCGACAATCCAGCCGTCCTTCATGATGACGTCCATGTTGTCGGTGTTGAGCACGTGGATGTCGGCGGCGACGTCACCGTTGACGACCAGCAGGTCGGCGCACTTGCCGGCCTCGATGGAACCGGTCTCGTCCTCGATGTGGCACATCTTGGCACCGTTGAGGGTGGCACAGGTGATGGTCTCGACCGGGGTGAAGCCGATCTTGTCGACGAACTCGTACATCTCCTCGATGGAGCAGGTGCCGTACGGGGTGACGAAGGAGAAGGAGTCGGAGCCGATCGTCATGACGACGCCGCGCTTCTTGGCCTCGCGCAGGCAGTCGTAGTTGCGCTGCAGCTCCTTCTCGACCAAGGTGCCCTCGTACTTGTCGTGCAGCTCGGGGACGTAGACGGGCGGATAGGTGGCGTACCAGGTGGGCAGGAAGGCGATCGTCGGGGTGAAGAAGGTGCCCTGCTCGGCCATGAGGTCCATGGTGCGCTCATCGATATCGAAGCCGTGAATCAGCTGCTCGCAGCCAAAGCGAACGGAATCGTAGGCAGCGGCGTGGTTGTTGTAGCAGTGGCTCCACACGGGGATGCCGACCATCTTGGCCTCTTCGACCACGGCCTGAATCTCCTCGGAGCAGTAGTGCTGGTCGCGGCCGGAGTCCCAGCGCCAGATGCCGCCACCGGTAGCCCAGATCTTGATGGCATCGGGGTTCTCGCGCAGGCGACGACGGACGGCCTTGCGCAGATCCCAAGGACCGTCGACCTGATCGCCCCAGGGGTGCGATTCCTTGTTGAGCTCCTGGCTGCAGTGGTGGGAGTCGCCGTGGCCGGCAACGCGGCAGAAGCCAAGGCCGGTGGCCAGAACGCGCGGGCCCTTGAAGACGCCCTTGTCGATGCAGTCACGGATCTGGATACCAAAGCGGCCGATCTCGCAGACGGTGGTGAGGCCGTGGGTGAGGCAGTCGTAGGCCTGCTTGACGGCGACGGCCTGCTTCTCGAGGAGCGGCTGCATGACCCAGTCGGTGTCATCGTCGGTCAAGTTGCCCGAGAAGTGCAGGTGGGTGTCGATCAGGCCGGGAAGGACGGTCTTGCCGGCGGCGTCGATGACCTCAACGCCCTCGGGAAGGTCCTGCATGGCGCCGGCGTACTCGATCTTGCCGTTGTCGTCGACGAGAACGAGGGAGTTCTCGACCGGCTCGGCACCGGTACCGTCGATGAGCTTGCCGCCAACGATTGCATACTTAGTGGACATGGTTCCTCCTTATGGATCCATATAGTGGGCGAGGCCGCGTTGGGTTAAGGCCTCACAAAGCTACCCAAGTGGCGCCGGGTTCGGTGCGCGGAAGAGAGGGTCCCGCGCACCTGATCCGCCCCGGCTCGGCGTTACTTTTTGCGGGAATTGGTGAAGGCCATGAGAGCCAGGCCGACGGCCAGCCAGCCGATCACGATGCTCCACTCCACCATGTTGAGGGAGGCGGGAGAGAACGGAATCACGAGCAGGCCGATGATGATGGCGCAGGCAGCGATAGCGAGGCCGATGCCAAACTTGCCGCCGGGCACCTCGTAGGGACGAGGCAGGTCGGGCTCGGTGAAGCGCATGCGCAGGCAAGCGAGGGCGACCATGCCGCAGGAGAAGATGAAGGCGAGAGCCGACACGTTGGTCAGAGGGATGAGCATGTTCTTGCCCAGGAACGGACCGACGACGGTGATGGCGCCCAGAACGACGCAGGCGAGCTTGGGAGCGCCGGACTTGGGGTCGACCTCGGCGAACTGCTCGGGCAGCTGGCCCTTGCGGCCCATGGCGAGCATGATGCGGCTCGTGGCGCCGTAGAAGGAGTTCATCGGACCCATGGGTCCAAGCGTGGCAATGACGAGCATGGCCAGATACAGGAGCATGTTGATGCCCTTGAGGCAGGCAAGCGCGGGAACCGGGCTCTTAACGAACTCGTGCCAGTCGAGGATGGTGCCGAACGAGTAAATGCAGACCATGTAGAAGCCGCCGGCGGCCAGCAGGGCCAGGGAGATGATCTTGCCGAACTTGTTCCAGTTGAGGCCCTCGGCTGCTTCCTCAGCCTGCTGAGGAATGGTGTCGAAGCCGGCGTAGAAGAACGGGGTCAGAACCAGGACCGACACGATGCCGGCAAACAGGCTGGAGCTCTCGGTAGCGGCCTTGCCGCCGCCAGCGCCGGTGACCTGGGAGAACACAGGCATGGCGTTGTCCGGCGAGCCGGTGAACAGCGAGACGCCCATGGCGAGCAGCATGCCGCAGAGCAGGGCCTTGGTCAGGAAGGCCTGGAGCTTGGCAGCCGAGCTAGCGCCGCGGAAGTTGAGGAAGATGACGTAGACTGCAAAGCCGAGCGCGATCAGCGTCGGGAACAGGTAAACGTCGGCGCCCAGGATGGTGTAGAGCTTGACGGCGCGCAGCCACTCAAGACCGGGCAGGCTGCCGAACATCTCGGACACGAGGGTCGAGATGGCGATGGCCTCCCACGGGCACAGGATACCGTTGCCCAGGGCCAAAAGCCATCCGGTGATGTAGCTCAGCGTACGGCCAAAGCTACGATCGACATACTCGACGATGCCGCCCGAGATGGGGATAGCAGCCGTGAGCTCACCGAAAACAGCTCCGACGGGCACGAGGAAGATTGCACCCAAGAGGAATGCGATCATAGCGGGAACGGGACCGCCGCCCACGACCATCCAGTCGCCGACCTGCAGAACCCAACCGGTACCGATGATGGCACCGAAACCGATGGTGAAGAAGTTCCAGAGCGAAAGCGTTTTCTTCATGCCGCCGTTATCCTCGACTGCAACTTCTGCGTTCTTGTCCGCCATTGTTCCCCTCCTTTCCTTTTTGACGCCCTTGGCGTCACCCCTTGCGCGGTCTGTTTTGCCGCGCGCTTTTATTTCGTGGCTTTAAGATACGGCCTTGGCACAGCAGCGCCGCTTGTAGCTCGACCGAAGGCAGAACTGCAAAACGAGCGGCGCCGTTTTTGGGACGAACGGCGGGAGACGTCATTCGTCTTGGACGCTTTCATCTTGTCTGCTTTTGAATACCTGTTGCCGTGACGCTTGGCGCGCGGCGCGGCAACGTTCATACCATTTGTCAGGCTTTTGGCGCACATGCCCATGTGTCGTGCATCTTTTTATGTAGGATAGACAAGTTACACATGAGGCAAGGTGATTCGAATGGCATACGGATACAATGACGGCGACCAACGGCCACAAAGCGTGCGCCTTGCCGGCCGCACCACGTCAACGCCCAGAATCACCTCCGACAACGACGACCCGCAGCGCCCCCAAGAGCAGCTCGTGGCTTCTTCGCGGCAGCAAAGCCGTACCGTGCAGCAGTCAGACCGCGTGAGCACGAGCACACGCCAACGCCAGACCGACACATCGCAGCCACGCCGCTACGATCGTCGTAAGACCGACTACTACGTCAAGCGCTCCTTTTCGCGACCTCAACGCGATCGCGGCAATTCCGCCCCTCACCCTGCGTCACACGCCACAAGCCACGCGCTTCCGGCCCGCCGCCTACGCCTTGCGCTTTGCTCCATCGCCGCCTGCCTCGTCTTTGTGTTTTTGGGATCCTGTATCTCCCACGGATCAGCCGGTCTTGAGCCCACTGCCGAAGACAAGCTGCTTAAAGCTCCCGTCGCACCCGGTTACTCCTTTGCGTTCTCGACCCCACGCTCGCAATGGCAGGCCGGCACCATGCCCCACATCTACCAAATTGACCCCGCATGGTCGGAGCTGCCCTATGCCGGTGGCACTATTCGCGAAAACGCTTGCGGTCCTACCTGCCTCACCATGGTCTATATCTTTAAGACCGGCCATACCGATAAGACGCCGGTCGATATATGCGCACTGGCCGAAGCCGGCAACTACGCCCCCACCGGTGCCACCGAGTGGTCGTTTATGACAGGCGGTGCGTGGCAGCTGGGGCTCAACGGAACACAGCTCTATAACGATCGTGAATCGATTGCCCAAGCACTTCGCTCGGGTGCGCCCGTCATCGCCGCAGTGCGCCCCGGTACGTTTACCAACGTAGGCCACTACATCGTGCTCTACGGCATCGACGATGCCAACCAGGTTGGCGTCTACGACCCCAACTCGGCCAGCCGCAGCGCCCGCCGCTGGGGCGTAGTAGAGGTCCTCAACGAAGTCGAAGCCATGTGGGTCTACTACTAGTCATTGGGGACAGACTTAAATGAGTGGTCATTGGGGACGCTCATGTTTGACTAGTCATTTAAGAACGTCCATTACAGTCGAAATTGTCAGCCCGGGACTGTCTCGGGCTACGATTGAGGCGCGCCCAGAACGGGCCGCCGACCGGGCG
>CATWQC010000025.1 GCA_958352845.1 uncultured Collinsella sp. | reverse complement strand
GGCAATACGCTTGAGGATCCTTAAAAGAAAGTCCAGTTTATCCTTCCCACTCCACCGAGACGCTCCTCTCGCGCCGGGGCGGCGCTCACGCTGATGTAGTCGAAGACGTAGGCGATCTCGCTTACAGGAACCTCCACGCGATAGCGCGTCGAGATGCTCGAGAAACTCTGCCTGAAGGACTCGATGAAGTCGGTGTGCTCTTCCTCGAAGCGATCCTGGCCGACGTAGGTCTCGATGGGGTTGCGGGTGACGAGGCGCTCGACGAGGCAACAGAGGTGAACGTACAGCCCGATGATGGCGTTGCTGCTGATCTTCTCGCCCGTTCTGCGCTGAAGCTCGTGCACGGCGCTCTCGATCTCGTGGAACAGCCGCTCCGGGTCGAGGATGGTGATGGAGCGGATAACGTTCTGCAGCGTCATATTCGAAAGCAGCTTCTCGTGGAAAGAAGCGAGCTCGGAGACGTCGAGCCACCTGCCGAACACGGCATCGACCTTCGAGGCGGACGCCGTCGACATAATGTCTTCGAGGGCGACGAAGGGAACGGAGGCAATCCTGGGGTCTCCCGTGCCGATGACGGCGCAGACGCGGTGCTCGGAGAAAACGGCGTCGTTCGACCCGTTCGCGGCAAGCTGCTTGAAGGGCCTCGTGAGCAGGCGCGCGCCTATGGTGCGCGGGAGGCTCTGCGAGACGAGCTGACGTATCCTCTCGGCCGCGTCGACCCCGGACTCGGAGCAGAAGACGATGGCGTCCTCACGGTTGACGCGCTCGATTACCTTGCAGTGCGTCACGCACACGGCGGTCGCATCGCCAAGAACCTCGGCGATGGACTTGCCGCCGAGCAGCCCGGACCCGATCTCGAGCGCGAGCCCGGTGGAGACGTTGTTCACCACCCCGATGGTGGAGTCGGTAACGTTCTCGAGGGCCTTATAGGCCTCCTCCAAAGAGCCCATGTCAACAAGAAACACGACCCCGGTGCAGTAGGAATGGCGGTCGACGAGGCGCTGGAGCGGACCGACGATGTCCTTCAGCTGCTGGTCGTAGGGCATGTCGACCGCCTCGTACACATGCACGCCGAGCATACGGTTCGCCGCGTCGGCGATGCTCGTCGCCGTCGAGTAGCCGTGTGACAAGATGACGCAGAGCGTCCGAAGGGCCTTCGCGTCGCGAGACTCCGATGCGACGCACAGCGTCAGAAGCGTCTTCGTGAAGTGATCGAGCGAGATTCCGAGCGCCCCTTCCATGTCTGCGGCGACCTGATCGGAGACGCTCGAGGCAAACGGCAATTCGGAGGTCACGGCACCGAGGAGATGGGAAATTTGCTCCGCACAGGCAGACTTTCGCTTAGCCAGGCCGATGCCCGGCCACAACTGCAGGCAAATCTCCTGGGCCAGTAGAAAAGTGACCTTCCTCGAAAGCTCGATGCCATAAGAAGAGCCTGCGTCGGCAAGGACCGCGCCCACGACGCGCTCGAAGGCGCGCGACCTCGATGAGGCGACGCCGTGGCCGAAGATCAAGTGATCCTCAACGCCGCGCACAGCGGAGACAGCTTGCGAGACAAGCTCGGAGACAGAGAGCTCCCCGGCGCAGAATCGCTCATCGAGAGAGCACAGGGCATCGAGCGCCTGCTCGACCGGCCCTGTGCTCTCGGCGGCATCCAGGGACGCGTCGATCAGAACGCCATCGTCGGGCTGCTGATCGATCTGCGCGGAGGAGAGGAGCCCGCTGGGAAGAAGATACGGGCGAACGACGACGTAGTCGCCCTCGCGATTGAGGAACGCTTTGGCGCAGCAGTTCGTCACGCAGGCGCGCAAGCCGGCGATGTTATCGGAAAAGTCCGCGTTCACGAGGCAACGGTATGCGCCGCGGCTGATCTTCACATCAGAACCGATTCGGCACCCCTCGCTGCGCAGGAAGCTCAAGATGAGATCCTCGCGCTCCTCGGGGGTCCGCTCCTTGAGTGAGGGGACGCGGGCACAGATGGGCATTTTGCTGTAGGCCGAGGAAACCTTCGGGTCATCGGCGGAAAGCGTCGTCGAAAGAACGAGGCGAGCGCGCGGCGCATCCTGGGAGGCATCGAGCCCGAGGGCCGTCGCAAGGCAGTGCTCCATCGCAGAGGGAGAGAGTGCCTCGATGCCGTTGACAAAGACCACACCCCCGCGCGATTTCGCGATCGACTCGTCAAGAAGCCCGTTGAACGAGGCGGCGTCCGGGACCCCGGCGCAGTCGATGCGCACATAGGAGGAGTCGCGGGACAGCAAGCCCTGGTTCTTGCCGTACTCGTACACAAGGCGAGAAAGGAAAGACTTACCGACATCCACGCCGCCGCTCAAGAGGATGGGCAGGCCAAACGGAGGGTACTGAACCGCAGCCTTGCACTGCTCGACAACGGAGCTGAGGCTCAGGTCGAAGCCCACGGCACGCGCGAAGTCGCGGTGATCGGCGATTCCCGTCGCCTGGATGAGGTCGGCGAGCGAGGCGTACTCGCTTGCAGAGAGCTTTACCTGAAAACGCTTCTGGAACGCGCGGCGATGAAAATAACGGACAGGCCTGCCCGCCACCTTAACCACAAGGCCGGCGCGAACAAGGTCGTTGAGGTACTGGCTCGCCAGGCTCCTGGAGATGATGAGCGTCTCGGCGATGTCGGAGGTGGACAGACGGGCAAGGTCGTCGAGCGAGACGGCAGAGGTGAGGGCCTCGAGATGCTCGAGAATCCTGTCCCTCATGTCGACGGGCTTCTTTGCCAAGCTGTCCTGTGCGGTCTTGTCCATGACTTCTTACCTCCTCGTACAAGGAGTATAAGGGGAACACAGAGAACGGAAAGGGGCGCGTGGGGGAATCAACAGCCCCGAGGAAAAGTCCACCACTTGAGGGGCAGAAAACAACGGCCATTGAACATTCAGGGCCGACGCTCAACACTTCGGCTCGACACTTCGCTTTGGAAAGGGCCCTGCGCGCCGGGGTCCCAACATAAAGAAGGGCCCCGGCGCGCAGGGCCTAAAGCTTAACCATGCGCGCGGCGATGTGGGCGCAGTCGAAGACGGTCTTCTTCTCGAAGGTGTTGTAGTCGACGACCTGGCCCTCGGCGCAGGGCTTGTCGCTGATGGCGCGCGCGACGACGAGGGGCACACCGTTGAGATAGGCGGCCTGCGCGATGGTGCAGCCCTCCATCTCGCAGCACAGGTCGCCGAAGGTCGCGAGGATGCGCTCCTTCTGTTCCGCGGGCGAGACGAACTGGTCGCCGGAGACTACGCGGCCCTCGAGGACCTTAATGTCGGGGGCGACGGCGGCCGCGACGGCGCATGCCGCCAGCAAGGGCCGGAACGGATCGCGCAAGATCAAGGCGTCGCCCAGGAGGTCGGGCGTTACCGTCAGCCGGCGCCGCGTCTGCCGCATCATGAGGGAGAACGGCCTGGCCGGCACATACGGCAGGAAGAGGTTCAAGGTGCACCCCGGGGCGGTCAACGAGGCCGACGTGCCGAACGTCGTCGCGCGCGGCTTCGGCGGCAGGGCGCCGCGCACCCAAATATGCAGCGACCTGGCCTGCGTGCGCGTCGGGGCATCGTGGAACTACGTCTGCCTGCTCGTCGACCTCTGCAACGGGGAGATCGTCGGCCACTCCGCAGGACCGAGGAGGGGCGCGCGAGCTCCGAGCCAAGCTCTCGGATTACGTGCACTGGTACAACAACTTCAGGATCCACTCGACACTGGGCTACATGTCGCCGGTCGAGTTCAGGGAGGCGGGACCGTCCCTCCCGGAATCGTCCAAATTGGTATTGCCAATCCATAGCCAATCCAGCCATCATCTCCGCGAAGGCGGACGTCAGGAAAAGCTCGGCTTGAGCTCGGTCGGACGCGGTCTGTGGGGCATCATTCAGGCTCAGGGGGTCTCCTTGTCTTCTTCGGTCGCAACCTGAATGATAGGAACGGCCCCTTCTCTCTTTCCCTTTCGTTTTCGACGCGTCACTCTCTCGGCGGGCTTAAGGCCCGCGCTCGCGGGTGCAGGGGCTGCGCCCAACCCCCAAAAACTTAACGCCGTGCTCGAAGCGTTTCCGGACGTCAGCGTAATCTCAAATCCCGTTAGTCAACTCATGAGCAAGCCACCTGAGACTACTCATTTCTCCTACTGGCAATGAAGACCTGCGACCTGCAGTTTTGCAAACTGTTTGAAAGCCACCTGCGTTGATTCACTTCCTATTGCAGCTGGCGTCTTGCACGCGAAAAGGCATTTGAGTTTCAAAACGGGCGTTTCGGCGCTATCGAGCCTTCAAAGGCATCCCGCCGCGCCCTTTGGGACTAAAACAAAAACTCAAAGCCCTGAGTTCGAAAATAGTTTTTGGAGTTGTCCCGGCTTTTGTCACCGAAGCCGACGAAACGCGACAGGGTGTCACCTGGCGGCACTCGATTCGAGACGGCACCGAAAACTGGATGCAACCGGAATGACGGGACGGCAAAACCGAAGCCATCGAGTAGCGATAGAAAAAGGCCCGGGTGCCGTGGGGCATCCGGGCCTTTGCTAGCAACTTGATGTTGCGGGCAGCTTAGAACTTGTGGCCGCACTTCTTGCAGACGCGCAGCTTGTTCTTGCCGTCCTTCTCGTGACCGACGCGGGTAACCTTACCGCACTCGGGGCAAACGAGATTGACGTTGGAGGCGTCGATGGGAGCCTCCTGCGAAACGATGCCGCCCTGCTGGTTGGCAGCGTTGGGCTTGACGGCCTTCTTGACGACCGAAACGCCCTCGACAACGACCTTGTTCTCGGCGGGGAGAGCACGCAGGACAACGCCCTGCTTGCCGCGATCCTTACCAGAGAGAACCTGGACCTTATCGCCCTTCTTGATATACATATATCTCCCCTAACTACAGGGTCTCGGGAGCGAGCGAGACGATCTTCATGTACTTCTTGTCACGAAGCTCGCGAGCGACAGGCCCGAAGATACGGGTGCCGACGGGCGAACCATCGTTGTTGATGACAACGCAGGCGTTCTCATCAAAGCGAATGTAGGAGCCATCCTTGCGGCGGATCTCCTTAACGGTGCGAACGACGACGCAACGGACAACGTCCTTCTTCTTGACGTTGGCGCCAGGGGTAGCCTCCTGGACAGCACCGATGAACACATCGCCGATGCCTGCATAACGACGCTTGGAACCGCCAAGCACCTTGATGCAGCGAATCTTGCGAGCGCCGGAGTTGTCGGCGACGTTCAGCATGGTTTGCATCTGAATCATGGTAGATGTTCCTCCGAACTAAGAACCGAAGAGAGGTGCGCAGCCTTTAGGCGGCCTGTGGTATGCAAACCAGGCATACGCACATCTTCGGAAACGTACAAGTCGTAAGAGCGACTGCTTATTTAGCGCGCTCGACGACCTCGATGAGGCGCCAACGCTTCATCTTGGACATAGGACGGGTCTCCATAACGCGGACGGTGTCGCCCACGCCAGCCGTGCACTCCTCGTCGTGAGCGTGCAGCTTCTTGGAGCTGGTCATCATCTTGCCGTACTTGGGGTGACGCTTGCGCTCGGTGATGGTGACAACAATGGTCTTGGCACCGGAGACGGAGGTAACGACACCCGTACGGACCTTACGCGAGTTACGCGAATCAGTCATGTTCTCTCCTTAGGTCCTACTCGGCGACAGCGGACTTCTCCGCTGCGATCTCGCGGGCGCGCTGCTCCGTGAGGACGCGAGCGATGTCCTTCTTCACGGTGTTGACGCGAGCGGTGTTGTCCAGCTGGCTGGTGGCCATCTGGAAACGAAGGTTAAAGAGCTCGGCGCGCATTTCCTTCAGCTTCTCAACGAGCTGAGCGTCCGAGAGCTCACGAATCTCTGCGGGCTTCATTAGTTCTCCTCCTTGGCGGCGGCGGCGTCCTCAGCAGCCCACTTGGCCTCGAGAGCGGCCTCCTCAGCCATCTCCTTCTCGATGCGCTGCTCAGCGTTCTTAGCAGCAACAATCTTGGTCTTGATGGGAAGCTTGTGCTGTGCAAGACGCAGAGCCTCGCGAGCGACCTCCTCGGGCACGCCCTTGACCTCGAACATGATGCGGCCGGGCTTGACGACGGCCACCCACTCCTCGGGGTTACCCTTACCAGAACCCATGCGAGTCTCGGCAGGCTTCTTGGTGATGGGCTTATCGGGGAAGATCGTGATGTAGACACGACCGCCACGCTTCATGTAGCGGGTCATGGCAATACGAGCGGCCTCGATCTGACGGTTGGTGATCCAATGGGCCTCGAGAGCCTGGATACCAAACTCGCCGAAATGCAGCTCGGTATTACCCTTGGCCTGGCCCTTCATGGAGCCACGCTGCACCTTGCGGTGAAGAATACGCTTAGGGGCAAGCACTACTGACCCCTCCTCTCGGAGTTACGACGACGAGGACGGGAAGAGCCCTCGAGTGCAGGGTTGGGAACAGGCTGGCCCGGGAGCTTCTCGCCCAGGTAGATCCAGACCTTCACGCCGCAGGCACCCATGGTGGTGCTGGCGACAGCCGTGCCGTAGTCGATCTTGGCACGCAGGGTGTGCAGAGGCACGCGACCCTCACGGTACCACTCACGACGGCCCATCTCGGCACCGCCGAGACGACCGGAGCACTGGATACGGATGCCCTTAGCGCCGGCCTTGCGGGCGGACTGGACAGCCTTGCGCATAGCGCGACGGAAGGCAACGCGGCCCTCGAGCTGCTCGGCGATGGACTGAGCAACGAGGTTGGCGTCGAGCTCGGGGCGCTTGATCTCGACAACGTCGACGGAAAGCTGGCCCTTGGAGACGCCAGCGACCTTCTCGAGCTCGGTGCGGAGGGTATCGATCTCGGCACCCTTCTTACCGATGACAACGCCGGGGCGAGCGGTGAGGATGATGACCTTCACCTTGTCGCCAGCGCGCTCGATCTCGACGCGGGAGACAGCTGCGCGGGAAAGACGCTTCTCGAGGTACTTGCGGATCTCGAGATCGTTACCGAGGGTCTTAGCGTAATCCTTCTCTGCGAACCAGCGGGAGCGCCAGTTCTCGGTGATGCCAAGACGGAAGCCGGTGGGGTAGACTTTCTGACCCATACAGCTTTACGCCTCCTTTCGAGGAGCAACGACGACGGTGATGTGGGAAGTACGCTTCAGAATGCGAGAAGCGGAACCCTTGGCGCGGGGACGGATGCGCTTAAGCGTCGGACCCTCGTCAACATAGGCAGCGGCGACAACCAGGTTGTCGGCACGCAGACCGTTGTTGTTCTCGGCGTTCGCAACGGCGGAACGGAGAACCTTCTCGACATCCACGGCGACGGCGCGGTCGCAGAAGTGGAGGATGTCGAAGGCCTGAGCGACAGGCTTGCGGCGGATCAGATCGACCACCAGGCGGGCCTTGCTGGGGGAAACACGCACGTACTTAGCGACGGCGCGAACCTCGGTGGCCTCAGTTTCAATAGACTTAGTTGCCATTTACGGTTAACCCCCTATTTGGCCTTGTGGCCACGGAACGTACGAGTCGGCGCGAACTCGCCGAGCTTGTGACCAACCATGGACTCGGTAACATACACGGGCACATGCTTGCGGCCGTCGTGGACGGCGATGGTGTGACCAACCATCTCGGGGAAGATGGTGGACGCGCGGGACCAGGTCTTCACGACGTCCTTCTTGCCAGCCTCGTTCATCGCGGTGATACGCGAGAGAAGGCGAGTCTCCACGAACGGGCCCTTTTTGAGACTTCTGCTCATAAGTGCTTTCTCCTAAAACTCGGTATCCGAAATTACTTCTTACGGCGACGAATGATGTGCTGGTTCGAGACCTTCTTCTTCTTGCGCGTACGAAGGCCCTTCGTCGGCTTACCCCAGGGGGTAACGGAGGGACGACCAGAGGTGTGGTTCTTGCCCTCGCCACCGCCGTGCGGGTGGTCGACAGGGTTCATGACGGTACCGCGGACGGTCGGGCGCACGTTCATGTGACGCTTACGGCCGGCCTTGCCGATGACGATGTTGGAGTGATCGGCGTTGCCGACCTCACCGACGGTGGCGCGGCAGGTAACGAGGATGCGGCGCATCTCGGAGGAAGGCATACGGACGATAGCGTACTTGCCCTCCTTACCCATCAGCTGGCAGGAGTTACCGGCGGAACGGGCGATAGCAGCGCCCTTGCCCGGCTGGAACTCGACGGCGTGGATGAGCGTACCGACGGGGATGTCGGCGAGGGGCAGAGCGTTGCCCGGCTTGATGTCGGCGTCAGAACCGGACATGATGGTCTGACCGACCTCGAGGCCCTTGGGGGCCAGGATGTAGCGCTTCTCACCGTCAGCGTAGTGCAGCAGAGCGATGCGAGCGGAACGGTTCGGATCGTACTCGATCGTGGCAACCTTGGCGGGCACGCCATCCTTGTTGCGCTTGAAGTCGATCACGCGGTAACGACGCTTCACGCCGCCGCCCTGGTGGCGGGTGGTGATGCGGCCGTTGTTGTTACGACCGGCCTTCTTGGGCAGGGGCTCGAGAAGAGACTTCTCGGGCTTGGTGCAGGTGATCTCGGAGAAGTCGGAGATCGTCTGCCAACGCCTACCAGCGGAGGTCGGCTTAAGGTGCTTTACAGCCATTACAATCCCTTTCAATAGGAATCCGTTAGCCATCGCAGACAGGGATTCGAGGTTCTGCCTCGGGTGCGATGACACCGGACATATACACGGTTCCGGGCGTGTCCATTTTATACGCCCAAAACCTTGAGCTCTCGCCTCCCCTTTTTGGGAGGCATGAGCTCACTCAACAGCAGCGAGTCTTAGGCCTGGTTGCCAAAGACCTCGATGGTGTCGCCCTCGGCCAGCGTGACGATGGCCTTCTTCCAAGAACGGGTCTTGCCGGCGACATAGCGCACGCGCTTGGTCTTGGGCTTGACCGTCAGGGTGTTCACGCGAACGACCTTGACGCCGAAGATCTCCTCGACAGCGTCCTTGATCTGATACTTGTTAGCATCCTTGGCGACCTCGAACGTGTACTTGTTCAGCTCCATGCCGGAGAAGGAACGCTCGGACACGATCGGACGGATGATGATCTCGTGGGCGGTCATTTATGCAAGCACCTCCCCGAAGTGAGCGGCGATGTCGGCGGGCATCAGCACGGCGTTGTTGTTGACGAGATCGTAGGTGTTGGCCTCGTCAGCGGTGATGATGAACGTCTTGGGAATGTTGCGGAACGACAGGTAGGCGTTGACGTCCTCATCGCGAACGATGATGGTCAGACGCTTGCCCTCAAGGCCGAGAGCCTTGAGCATGGCGACGGCAGCCTTGGTGGAAGGCTTCTCGAAGCCGTAGTCGTCGACGAGCACGAGCTCGCCATCGGCCAGCTTGGCGGACAGCGCGGAGCGCATAGCCAGCTTGACCTCCTTGTTGTTCATACGCTTAGCGTAGGAACGGGGCTTGGGGGCGAAGACAACGCCACCGTGACGCCACTGGGCAGCACGGATGGAACCCTGGCGGGCACGGCCGGTGCCCTTCTGACGCCAAGGCTTCTTGCCGCCACCGGAAACCTCAGAGCGGCCCTTAGCGGACTGGGTGCCCTGACGCCAAGAGGCCATCTGGCACTTGACGATGTGGTGCATAACGTGGATGTTCGGCTCGATGCCGTACACCTCAGCGGCGAGCTCGGCCTCGGCGACCTTCTTGCCCTCGCTGTTCTTTACTTCAAACTTTGCCATTTAAGTGTTCTCCTTGGTATGACGCTGGGCTAAATGGGCTGGGCCCTTAGGCCATACGGATGGCGACGAGACCATTCTTGGCACCCGGGACAGCGCCCTTGACCAAGATGAGGTTCTGCTCGGCATCGATGCGGACAACGGAAAGGTTCTTGACGGTAACGCGCTCGTTACCCATGTGACCGGCCATCTTGACGCCCTTGAGGACGCGCGCAGGATAGGCGCACTGACCGATAGAACCGGGGTGACGCTGGAAGTGAGAACCATGCGTCATAGGACCGCGGCGCTGACCCCAGCGCTTGATGCGACCCTGGAAGCCCTTACCCTTGGAGGTACCGATGACGTCGACCTTCTCGACATCAGCGAAATCAGCGACGGTGACGACCTCGCCGACCTTGTGCTCCTCGCCGTTCTCGACGCGGACCTCACGAAGGAAGCGGACAGGCTCGACGCCAGCCTTGGCGAAGTGACCAGCCATGGGCTTGTTCACGTTCTTGGCCTTGATGTCGCCGAAACCGATCTGGACGGCGTCATAGCCGTCGGTTGCCTGAGTTTTAACCTGCGAGACAGCGCAGGGGCCAGCCTGGATGACCGTGACGGGAACGACGTTGTCGTCCTCGTCCCAAACCTGGGTCATGCCAATCTTGCGGCCGAGAATCATGCTGATCAAGATATGATCCCAACTCTCGCGTGGTCTTGGGACAATGCGTACACCACCGAGCGTACGCCCCTAGAGGACCACTACTTACACGACGTGCTCCCCAGCCTTGTATTGCGTCCGGACTACCTGACAACCCTATTAAGCAGGCATTTTGTCCAGCCAGAATACTCCCCTGGTTACACACAGCTGATTAGTATACACGGCTGCGGGCGTATCCATCGAGATTCATATTTCACTCACATTGTTTACGCAGGTAAAGTGCGTGACACGTTCCCAGTGTGCGGCGGAGGGGGCGGGCCTGAGACATATTAAGGTTGCTGCTCTACAGTCCTGCTCACGACGGAGAGCACATTAAGTGCTCTCCTGTTCGTGCGGAACTCGCGACAACCTTAATATGTCTCAGGCCCGCCCCCTCCGCCGCACACTGGGAACGCCACGTTGATGTCTGCTAAACCTTGCTCGCTCAGGCTAATAACATTGTTGGGGATCCACAATTTGCTGCAAGGTGAACTTGCATTGGGGCGTATCGTCCTCTTCTCGCGCATCATCGAAATCGAAGATCATGATGGCGCAGTTGGGAAGTTTTGCTGGGAGCTCAAAGCCCTCTGGGGCTGCGGCCTTGATGAATTGGCGGCTGGCGCTGCCGTGGCTTACTGCTAAGAGGGTTTCGATGCCCTCGGAGCCCATGATATTGGTGAGGGTGGCTACCATGCGTTCTTGTAACGCTTTGCTTCCCTCTCCTCCGAAGGGGACCAAATCCTCGCCCGGATCCCAAACGTCGGTGGGTAGCGCGTCGTGGGGGCCTTCTTCGAAGGAGCCGTAGCAGCGCTCAATAATGCCTTCGCAGGACTCGACAGCAGCGTCAGGGCCGAGGAGTTCGCATGCGACAAGCTGAGCTGTGTCCATGGCTCGGCCTAGGGGCGAAGAGACCACTTTGTCGGGAACGACGTCGTGGGCCTTGAGCCATGCGGCTGCCCTTCCCGCTTGTTTGCGGCCCAGGTCGGTCAGCGGTGAATCGCAGCGGCCCTGGACCAGCTTTTTGACGTTGAATTCCGTCTGACCGTGGCGGAGTAGGTATAAGCGCCTCATGCTCTCCCCTTCTGCATCAGTTGCTTTGTCGGCGTGGCCCTACTCGTGGGTATGACCGACATAGTCCTCGTCGATCGTGATCTTGGCAATCGACTTGGGGTATTCCGACTCGACCCGTTGTGCCAGCGCGTGTTTTACGTCTTCGGCACTCATCTGCAGATCCGAGGGACGCACGCAGTCAAAAATCACATTGGTGTGCGTAGGACCCGGCACGCAGCGAAGGTCGTGAATCGAAAGGCGGCTATCGATCTCCTGAGCCATTGCGTTAATGCGTAAACGCATGCTCGCCACCTTGGGGTCGTCGGTCACGATGGGGTCGTAATGGAGCGTGACAATCATGCCGTCTTCGTTCCTAAACGCCTGCTCAATATTGTCGAGCGTGTCGTGACTTTCCATCGGGCTGGCTTCGGCCGCCATCTCGGCGTGAGCGCTTGCGAACTTCCTGCCCGGGCCGTAGTCGTGAACCATCAAATCGTGAACGCCCAAAACGCCGGGATAGCTTATGATCTTGTCTCGAATGTGCTTGACCAGCTTAGGATCGGGCGTCTGGCCCAAAAGCGGGCTCACCGTATCCTGGATGAGTTCAAAACCGCTCCAGCCAATATAGGCACCAACGGCAAGGCCGACCCAAGCGTCAAGATTGATGCCCGTCACCTGCGAAACAACTGCGCACGCCAGCACGGCACCCGTGGCAAGGACATCGTTCTTGGAATCCTGAGCCGTCGCATGCAGTGTCTCGGACTCAATGCGATCGCCGAGCTTTTGGTTGAGGGCCGCCATCCAGAGCTTTACGACCATCGAAAGCACTAGAACTGCCACCAGGGCAAGCGAGAACTCGACAGGTTCGGGGTGGATGACGCGCTCGACCGAGGACTTCACCAGCTCAACGCCAATCAGCAGCACGAGTGCCGCCACGACCAGACCCGAGAGATACTCGTAGCGACCGTGGCCGTAAGGATGCTCGGGGTCGGCCGGCTTGCTCGCCAGCTTAAAGCCCAGCACGCTCACGATATTCGAGCTGGCATCGGACAGGTTGTTCATGGCATCCGCAACAATCGAAACCGATCCCGAAACCACACCAATTGCACCCTTCGCAGCACAAAGCGCAACATTGGCGACAATACACACCATGCCCGCTAACGTGCCCACACGCGCACGATCGCCCTGTGCGCGCCCAACAATCCACTCGACCATCTACATCCGCCCCCACGGTACTACCTATATATCTATTGCTCAAACGGATTGTAGTGTAGCCACTTTGTCCTCAAGATACAAAAGGCCGCAGCCCACACGAGCCACGGCCTTGGAACACGACAAAGGGATCGTCCTTTTGTCGCACAGGTTTATGCGCTTACTTCAGCAGCGCTCGCCACTGTTTCGGGCGAATCGCCTCCGTCCCCCGTCGCCTGTCCCTTCGCCGGCACCACGCCAAAGCAGTAGCTCAGCGCCGCAGACACCGCAAATGCCGTGCCGCCGGCAGCGCAGCACCACAGCAGGTTCGGGATGCCGCCCGTGGCAAAGCCAATGACCATGAGGACATTCGTCATGCCGATGGTATAGGCCGTAACGTGGCCCACGGCCGCAACAAGGCCTCCGACGGCGCCGCCAATGGCCATGCACGTCAGGCACCTGCCATATTTAAAGCCGCAACCGTACAGCGCCGGCTCGCTTACGCCGCCAAGAACACCCGAAATCGAATAGCCCAGCATGAGCGTCTTCTCGTCCTTATCCGCAACGCGGAGCGACGCGCCAAAGGGCATGCCCCAAACGGCAAACGTTGCCATCGTCGCGGCGATCAGGATGCACGAATCCGTTCCCACACTCATAAACTGCGCATAGGCGAGCGATAGGACAACGTTGCTGACGCCCGCGATCTTAAGGAACTCCCAGCCCGCGGCAAGCCCCATGAGTGTGAGCAACGATACGATGCCACCGGAATTGCCAAGCATAAACATAAGCTGGCCCAACAGCATGCCCAAATAGCTGCCCGCCGGCGCCGTAATACACAGCGAAACCGGAACCATGACAAGCATGGTCGCAAACGGAACAAACGAAAACGCCACGGCCTTAGGGATAACGCGCTGAAAGAAACACTCCACTTGCCAAAGCACGGGTACCGAGATGAGAACCGGAATAACAGTCGTCGTGTAATCGTTGACCGGCGCGGGAAGCAGGCCATACACGGAAGTCATCGATGCCCCCGTCGTCGATGCGGCATCGACGAGCTTAAGCAGATCGGGCGCAATCAATACGCCGCCCAGCATCATGCCCAGCTGCTCCGAGCAACCGAGCTGGCGAGCGGCCGCCCAACCAAGATAAACGGGCAAGAAGTAGTAGCCGGCGTTATAGAGCCAACTGTAGAACAGGCGATAGATATCGGAATCGGCAGACCACAGGCCCAGCATGCCTTCGCCCATAATGACGGCGACGGTGCGGAACAACGCCGCGCAGACAATAAACGGCAGCGCCGACATCATGCTTTTGGACAGATAATCCACCACGGCCATGGCGTTTGCCCTTACCGTAGCCAAGGTCGATTGAATAACTTGTGACACAGGAACCCTTTCCCAATGTGACATGCGAGCTTTCCCTTTGTCACATCGTGCGGTACTGACCGATTGCGCGGTACTTTTCGTAGCGGAGGTTTGTGAGGGTCGCGTCGTCGAGCTGCCCAAGCGTATCGAAGGCATCAAATGCCGAGGACATGACGGCACCGGCGATCTCCTCATGCGACAGGCCCCTATCGTCAACAATGCCGTCGATGATGCCGAGCGCCAACAGATCGGGGGCCGTGAGCTTAAGCGCCTCGGCGGCCTCATTCGCGCGCTCGGTATCCTTCCACAGGATCGACGCACAGGCCTCGGGGCTCACGACCGAATAGGCCGAGCTCGAGAGCATCAGGATGCGGTCGGCCACGGACAGCGCCAGCGCGCCACCAGAGCCGCCCTCGCCTGTCACCACCGAGACAATCGGCGTCTTAAGGCCGCTCATCTCCATGAGGTTCTGGGCAATCGCCTCACCCTGGCCGCGTTCCTCGGCACCGATGCCGCAAAACGCGCCCGAAGTATCGACCAGGCACAGAACCGGTCGACCAAACTTTTCGGCCTGGCGCATCAGGCGACGCGCTTTGCGGTAGCCCTCGGGATGTGCCATACCAAAGTTGCGACGCATGCGCTCTTTGGTCGTGGTGCCGCGCTCGATGGCGATGACCGTTACGGGGCGTCCATCTTTCCAGCCAATGCCACCCACCACAGCGGCGTCGTCGCCAAAGTAGCGGTCGCCGTGCAGCTCCACAAATCCATCCAGGCCCAGCGAGATCATCTCGCCTGCCGTGGCGCGATCTGCCGAGCGGGTCTGCTTGACAATCTCGAGCGCGGTTTTTGGTGCGGCCGAGCGCTTGAACAAGTGTCCCAGCTTTTTGCCGCGGCGACCCGTATGCACGATCTCATGCGGTGCCCCCAGGCCGGGCGCGTGCCCTTCGTGCAGCGCCAGCAGCTCGCCTACCGTGAGCGCAATCTCGCCACGCGGAACAACGGCATCGCAAAAGCCGTGCTCCAGCAAAAACTCGGAGCGCTGGAATCCCTTGGGCAGGCGCTTGTGCATGTTCTGCTCGATCACGCGCGGGCCGGCAAATGCCGTCAGGGCATCGGGCTCGGCCAGGATAATATCGCCCTCCATTGCAAAGCTCGCGGTTACGCCTCCGGTCGTGGGGTCAGTGAGCACCGTGATATACAGGCCGCCCGCCTCGCTATGGCGCCTAACCGCCGCAGAGATTTTGGCCATCTGCATAAGCGACGTCACGCCCTCCTGCATGCGGGCGCCACCCGATACGGTAAAGCCAACGACCGGCAGCCCCAGCTCGGTCGCACGCTCAAATGTGCGGCAGATCTTCTCGCCCACCACGGAACCCATCGAGCCCATCATAAAGTTGGCGTCCATAAAGAAGAGCGCCGTATCGCAACCGCAGATTTTGCCCTTGCCGCACGCAACGGCATCGCGCTCGCCCGAACGTTCGCTCACGCTCTTGAGCTTGTCGGCATAGCCGGGAAACGAAAGGAAGTCCTCCGGCGCCAGACTGGCATCCCATTCCTCAAACGTGCCCTCGTCAATCGTCATGCGCATGCGGTCGCGCCCGCTCACGCGAAAGTGTTTGCCGCAACGAGGGCAGACCTCGAGGTTGTCGTGCAGGCGCGCCTCATCGATCACGCGGCGGCACTCCGGGCACTTGATAAACACGTGGCGCGCGGGAAACTCGGCGCACGACTCGGTCATCGGTCCCTCGAGAACGTTGACCGTCTTCGCTTTTCTATTCATCAGCATAGAGATGCCCCATCAGATCGGTGTGATACATGCCCGACAAGAACTCGTCGTTTGCCAGCACGTCGAGCTGAAGCTCGCTGTTTTCGCTCACGCCCTCAATCACGAGCTCGCCCAAGGCCGAGCGCATCTTGCGAATGGCACCGTCACGCGTGGGCGCACACACGATGAGCTTGCCAAGCATGGAGTCGTAGTACGGCGGAACGTTCGCACCGGCAAACATGGCGGAATCCCAGCGCACGCGCGGACCACCCGGCACACGCAACGCGGTGACCGTTCCGCATGACGGCAGAAAGTCCGGCGTTTCGGCATTGATGCGGCACTCCATGGCGTGGTTGCGGACCGGCATGTCCTCCTGCTCAAAGGGCAGAGGCTGGCCGGCTGCCACGCGCAGCTGCCACTTGACCAAGTCGGTATCGGTCACAAACTCCGTAACCGGATGCTCCACCTGCAAGCGCGTGTTCATTTCCATAAAGTAGAAATTGCCGTCGTCCGAATACAGGAACTCGATGGTACCGGCTCCTTCGTAGCCGACGGCACGAGCCAGGTCGCGTGCGGCCTTGTGCATGCGGGCACGAATGTCGTCGTGTCCGTCGAGGCACGGCGCGGGGCTCTCCTCGATTAGCTTTTGGTTGCGCCGCTGCACCGAGCACTCACGCTCGCCAAGCGAAAACACATGGCCCTGCTTATCGGCCATAATCTGCACCTCGACGTGGTGCGCCGGCGCGACAAACTTCTCCATGTAGCACTCGCCGTCGCCAAAAACGGCCTCGCCCTCGGCACGCGCCTCGATAAACGCCTTTGCCGCATCTTCCACGCGCTCGACCTTGCGAATGCCGCGGCCGCCACCGCCGGCACGCGCCTTAATAAGCACGGGGCAGCCAATGCGCTCGGCCTCGGCCGTCGCCTCCTCGGGACTTTTGAGCAGATCGCAACCCGGCACGATGGGCACGCCCGCCGCAGCAGCCGTTCGACGTGCGGCGTCCTTGTCGCCCATGCTGTCGATCACCTCGGCCGAAGGACCGACAAACGCCAGGCCATACTTGTCGCAGTCTCGCACGAAGCTCGCCTTCTCGGAGAAAAAGCCATAGCCGGGATGAATTGCCTTAGCTCCTGACTTTACGGCACAGGTGAGCACGGCATCGTCGTTGAGGTAGCTCTCGGCAAGACGCGGGCCGCCGATGCAATATGCCTCGTCGGCAAGCTGCACGTGCAACGCGTCCGCATCGGCCGTGGAATAAACGGCGACGGTCTTGATGCCCATATCGCGGCACGCGCGGATAACACGGACCGCGACTTCGCCGCGGTTGGCGATGAGCACTTTGTCGAACATGAAAACTTCCCTACTTTTCGTGCATGAGTGCAAAAGACATATCGGCGCGGCAGCAAACCTCACCGTTAACGCTCGCAGTACCTGTCGCAAAGCGGAACGGCCCGCGCGCACGCGTGATGGAGCACACCAGATCCACCGTGTCGCCCGGGCGCACCGGACGCTTAAAGCGCACCTTGTCCAGACTCGTGTAGAACGGCGTCGCGCCGCGCGCCTCCTCATCGCCCATCAGCAGCACGCAGCAGTTCTGGGCGAGCATCTCGCACTGAATCACGCCGGGGACCACCGGGTTTCCCGGAAAATGCCCCTGCAAAAAGTACTCGTCGCCCGTAATCGTGATCTTGCCGTGGGCCTCGTCGCCCACCAGCTCGGCTTCGTCAAGCAAAAGCATCGGCTCGCGATGCGGCAACAGCTTCTTGAGCTCTTCTTTGTTCATGGATATCACCTATCCGATCCTCATGAGGCAGCTGCCAAACTCCACGAGGTCGCCGTCGGCCACGCAGATCTCGAGCACCTCGCCATCCGCCTCTGCCGTCACCTCGTTGAGAACCTTCATGGCCTCGATGATGCAGAGGGTCTCGCCGGCCTTGACCTTGGAGCCCACGCGCACAAACGGCTCGTCGCCCGGCGCCGGGGCAGCATAGAAAACGCCGACCATGGGAGCAGTCACCTCGGTGCCCTTAGGCTCCGACACGGCGGCAGGTGTCTGCGCGGCGGGTTCCGGTGCGGTGGCAGGCATGGCGACAGGAGCCACCGCCGGAGCAGTCACGGCACCCGGCATAGGCATGGGCACGGCAACCGGCTGCGCGGCACTCGCGCGCTCGAGCTCGACCGCGGTGCCATCGGGCTCCTCAACACGCACGCGCGTGAGGCCGCGGTCCTCCATCACATCGGCTATCTCGGCAAGTCTTTTGGAATCCATGCTCTAGCTCCTCGTATATCTACGCAGTGCGATGGCGGCATTGTGTCCGCCAAAGCCCAGGTTGGTCGAAAGCGCCCAGGTAAGGTCGGCGCGAACCGCGCGATTGGGCGTGTAATCAAGATCGCAGGCGGGATCGGGCGTGTGGTAGTTAATGGTCGGCGGCACCACGCCCTGCTCGAGCGCCATGGCACATGCCATGACCTCGATGGCGCCCGTGGCACCGATCATATGGCCGGTCATCGACTTGGTCGACGAGACGTGCGCGGCGCGTGCCGCATCCTCGCCGAGCGCCCGTTTGATGCCCGCCGTCTCGGACGAATCGTTGAGTTTGGTCGAGGTGCCGTGGGCATTGATGTAGAGGCCCTCGGAAGGCTTAACGTCGCCCTCGGCCACCGCCAGCGATATCGCACGGGCAATACCTGCCGCGTCCGGGTCGGGGCTCGTGATGTGATAGGCGTCATCGGTGTTGCCGTAGCCCACGACCTCGGCATAAATATGCGCACCGCGCGCCTGCGCATGTTCCATGTTCTCGAGCACGAGCACGCAGGCGCCCTCGCCCATCACAAAGCCGTCGCGATTCGCATCGAACGGACGGCATGCCGTCGACGGGTCGGGGTTGGTGGTAAGCGCACGACAGGATGTAAAGCCTGCAACGGCATCGGGGATAATGGCCGCCTCGGCGCCGCCGGCGAGAATCGCATCGGCATAGCCATGCTTGATGGCGCGGAACGCCTCGCCCACGGCATGGGCCGAGGTCGCACAGGCGGTCACCACGGGCAGGGTCGGGCCCTTTGCCTTGTGGCGGATCGCGATATTGCCCGAAGCCATATTGGGGATCATCATCGCAATCATATAGGGCGATGCACGGCGGGGCCCTCGATCGGCGATCGTGTGGACGTTGTCGACAAGTGTCTGCATGCCGCCCACGCCTGAACCCACGTAGACGCCCAGGCGTTCGCGATCGATGGCGCCTTCGACATCAAAGCCCGCATCGTGCATGGCCTCGTCCGACGCCGCCAGGGCAAACTGAACGCAGGGGTCCAGGTGCTTGGCATCGTGCTTACCAAAGTAGTCGTTGCCGTCAAAGCCCTTGACCTCGGCCGCCACCTTAACGGCAAACGCACCGGTATCGAAGTGCGTGATCGGTCCGATACCGCACGTGCCGGCGCACATGGCCGCCCAGGTGGCAAGCGCCGTGTTGCCGAGCGGCGATACGACGCCGATGCCGGTGATTGCAACTCTCTGTTCCATCATGGTCTCCTCATCCAAGCCGTTCTTCGGCCCTGGTTTCTACATCGCCATTCCGCCGTCGACGCGTACGACCTCGCCCGTAATGTAGGCCGCCGCATCGCTCGCCAAAAAGCGCACCACGCCGGCTACTTCCTCGGGGCGTGCCATGCGCTTAAGGGGAATCTGCTCCTCGGTTGCCGCGCGCACCTTATCCGATAGCTTTGCCGTCATATCGGTCTCGACAAACCCGGGGGCGACCGCGTTCACTCGTACGCCGCGGGGCGCAAGCTCGCGCGCCACCGCCTTGGTCAGACCGATGACGCCCGCCTTGGAGGCGGCGTAGTTGGCCTGCCCGGCATTGCCCATCAGGCCCACAACCGAGCTCATGTTGATGACGCAACCGCCGCGCCGGCGCATAAAGGTCTTGGTGAGCGCGCGCGTCGTATTGAACGTGCCCTTGAGATTGACATCGAGCACGCGGTCGAAGGCATCGTCACCCATACGCATGAGCAGGCCGTCGCGCGTGATGCCGGCGTTGTTGACGAGCGCCCAAATGGAGCCAAAGTCGTTGAGGACCGTCTCCACGCAAGTGTTGACGGCGGCGGGGTCGGCCACGTCACATTGATATGCGCGCGCCGTGGCACCAGCCGCCTCACAGGCTTCGCACGTCTCGCGCGCCGCATCTGCGCTACCGGCATAGACGACGGCGATATCAAAGCCGTCCTCCGCCAGGCCCACGGCACAAGCGCGACCGATGCCGCGCGAGCCGCCCGTGACAAGCGCCACGCGACGTGAGTCGTTGCGCTCGAGCGCGCCGTTGTTCAAGTTGCCCATGTCATTCCTTTCGGGTTGCAGCCCTGTGGGCTATGCGAGCTCGTCGGCAATAGCTGCGACCTGTTCGGCCGTTTCGCACGAATACACACGAACGTCGCTCAACGTACGCTTGACCAGGCCAGACAGCGTTTTGCCGGGGCCGACCTCAATAAACGTGTCGATGCCTTGATCCTGCAGAGCATGCAGCGTGTCGACCCAGCGCACGGCATGACTCACCTGGTTGGCCAGCACCTCCGATGCCGCCTGCGGGTCGGCCGGATAGGGCGCCGCCGTCATATTTGCCATGACCGGAATCAGCAAAGGGGACGGGGCGTGCCCGGCTTGGATATACGTCGCCAGCCCCTCAGTCGCCTCGGCCATATAGGGGCTATGGAATGCACCCGACACCGCGACCTTCATGGCCCGGCCACCAGCCTCTTTTACCAGGACGTCGAGGGTCTGCAACGCCCCGGACGCTCCGGCCACAACCGTCTGCTGCGGACTGTTGTAGTTGACCGGCCAGCAGTCCTCGCCGGCCTTTTTTGCCAAGCCCTCGACCTGCGCCGCATCGATTTTGATGACGGCGCGCATGCCGCCGGGGTGACGCTCAGCCGCCGTGGCCATCAATGCCGCGCGCTCACACACGAGCTCAAAACCCGCCCGCGTATCGAATGCCCCCGCAAAGGTGAGTGCAGCGACCTCGCCCAGCGAGAATCCCGCACAGGAGGCAGGCACCACGCCGCGCTCGCGCAGGGCGACGGCGACAGCCAGGTCGTGCACGAACACGCAAGGCTGCGTGTTCTCGGTCTGCGAGAGCTCCTCCTTGGAGGCGCTCCGGCACTGCTCGCTGGTCCCCGGGCGTACCTCATCGGCAATGGCGAACACCTCGGCAGCTGCCGGCGATGCTTCGATGAGGTCGACGCCCATCGCGGGATGCTGGGCACCCTGACCGGCAAACAGAAACGCTACGCTACCCATGCGGACGCACCCTTCAGGACATGCTCGGCGCCATCGACCAGATCGTCGACGATTTCGCGTGCGCTCTGGCGCTTGTTGACCATGCCGGCAATCTGTCCGCACAAATACGAACCCTCTTCGTAATTACCGTCCTTTGCGGCTTTACGAAGCGCGCCCGTGCCCATGGCCCCGAGCTCCTCGGGGCTTGCGCCCGCCGCCTCGTTCTTGGCATACGCGTTGGTGAAGGGGCTCTTGAGGGCGCGAACCGGATGTCCCGTCGAGCGACCGGTCGCACGCGTCGACGTGTCGCCCGCCTTGAGCACCAGCTCTTTGTACTGTTCGGATACGGTGCACTCGTTTGCGACCAGAAAGCGTGTTCCCACCTGGACGCCGGCGGCGCCAAGCATAAAGGCGGCCGCCACACCGCGGCCATCGGCGATGCCGCCAGCCGCAACCACGGGAATATCGACCGCATCGACAACCTGCGGCACTAGTGCCATCGTCGAGGTCTCTCCAATATGGCCGCCTGATTCGGTGCCCTCGGCAACCACGGCAGTTGCTCCGCGACGCGCCACGTGACGCGCCAGCGCCACCGAAGCCACGACGGGAATAACCTTGATGCCCGCATCGCTCCAGGCCTTCATGTACTTGGTGGGATTGCCGGCGCCGGTCACCACAACGGGCACCCGCTCATCAATCACCACTTGTGCGACCTCATCGACAAACGGGCTCATGAGCATAACGTTGACGCCAAAGGGCTTATCCGTCTTGGCGCGCAGCTCGTGAATCTGATCGCGCAGCCAGTTTGCATCGGCATTCATGGCCGCGATAATGCCTAAGCCGCCCGCCTCGGAGACGGCAGATGCCAGCGAGGCATCGGCAATCCAGGCCATGCCACCCTGGAACACGGGTTTTTCGATGCCGAGCAGATCGCAGAGAGGAGACTTGAGCATCACTACTTCTCCAATGCCGCCTCGACCGTATCGACGAACTCGCCGACCGTCTTGGGGTTCTCCTCGGTATCGAGCTCAATGCCAAACTCGTCCTCGACGGCAACGAGGATCTCGACGGTACCCAGGCTGTCGAGGCCAATCTCCTCGAGCCTGGACTCGGGCTTCATCTCGACGTCGTCAAGGCCAGCGGTCTCGCGGATAACGTCGCAAACGCGCTCGAAGGTCTTCTGATCTGCCATGGTAGTTCTCCTTTGTTTGTGCCCTAGGGGCGTTTTTATTTCCTATGTGCGACTACTTCCAGCGAAGTAGATAGCCACCTACATCCAAGCCGGCGCCAAATCCGACCAGGGCGATGGTGTCGCCCGCGTGCAGCGCGCCGGTATTTGCCAGTCGATCGAGAGCAAGCGGAATACAGGCGCTCGAGATGTTGCCAGTTTCACGCAACGTTCGGACCACACGGTCGTCCGGCATACCCAGGCGCTTGACTGCCTGGCTCAAGATTCGTTCGTTAGCCTGATGGAATACAAAATGATCGATGTCTTCGACCGAAATGCCCGCATCGATCGCAAGCTTATGGACCGTGTCGCAGATGGCGTTGACGCCGAACTTGAACACGCGGCGGCCATTCATGGACAGCACGCTCGCGCTATCTGCGGAAGCCTTAAACGGCGAGGTACCGACCAGACCGGGAACGCGCAACGTCTCGACGTCGGGCGCCGTCGAAAGCTCAACGGCAAGGGGGTTGTCTCCCCCAGCTTCAATCACTGCGGCGCCTGCCCCATCGCCAAAAAGCACGCAGGTGGCACGGTCGGTCCAGTCGAGCGCGCGCGTCATCTGCTCGGCAGCAACAACAAGCACGCGCTCGGCACGGCTGCGGGCGATATAGCCCTCGGCGACATCGAGCGCAAATACGAAGCCGGCACAAGCCGCCGAGACATCGAAGGCAGGGCACGTCGCGCCAAGTCGCTCAGCAACGGCACACGCCTCGGCAGGAACAAGGTGGTCACCCGTCGTCGTCGAGCAGACGATCAGATCCAGCTGGCTCGCGTCGATTCCGGACACCTGGAGTGCCCGCTCACTCGCCGCTACGGCAAGGTCGTCAAGTGACTCGGTGGTGCAGACGTGGCGGCTCTTGATACCCGTGCGGGTAAAAATCCACTCATCCGAGGTATCGAGGAACTCAGACAGCTCGTCATTGGAAACACTGCGTTCAGGAAGCGCCGAGCCTGTTCCAAGAATCGTGAAACCCATCACTAACCTCCTTTGAGTTGTTGACGTGTTTACATCGACCAAGAGAGGATAACGCATTTCAGTCTTTGTTGACGTGTTAACATTAAATTGTCCAAATGCGACAAAGGCTTCACATTGTGTCTATCTCTCGACACCATTGCGTCATTCACTTATTCAATAAGGAGGTAGCAGCCGCTATGGATGCCCAATTAACGATTGTCGACGTAACCGGATCGACCAACGATGACCTGCTCGAGGCAGGAAAACAGGGTGCGCCGCACGGCACAGGACTTGCCGCCCGCGCGCAAACGGCAGGACGCGGCCGGCGCGGCCACAAGTGGGATTCAACCGCCGGCAACCTATTGCTTTCGATTGTCCTGCGTCCATGCGTTAATCCCGCAAAGTACTCTGGTCTTGCCGCCGTCAGCGGCCTAGCGGTGCTCGAAGCACTCGAAAAGCAGGGTCTTGCAAACGAGATTGGCCTCAAATGGCCCAACGACCTGGTCGCGCGAGGACGCAAGCTCGGCGGCATTCTGGTCGAGGCCGCACGCGATAACGAAGGCAAACCTTTCGCCGTCTGCGGCATTGGTGTCAACGTAAACTACACGCCCCAAGAGGTGCCCGATGGCGGCCTGGCGGCAATTGGCCTCTCGGACCTCAACGAGAGCGTTCCCACCGTCGACATGCTCCTCGATGAGGTCTATCACGCAGTTATAGACGCTGTAGATACCTGGGCAGAGCGCCTCAACGCCAAGGAAGAAGACGCCGGTCCGCTCGCGCCCGTCCACGACGAATATATCGCTCACCTCAATTGGATCGGGAAGCACGTTATCGCCCGCTCCCCCGCTGGAGACGAGCTGGCACGAGGCATATTTAGAACGGTCGACGATTGCGGCCGCGCATGCATTGAGACCGAGAGCGGCTTGTGCGTCTTCCACTTCGAAGAAGCATCCTTGCGCCCCCTGAGCGAATAGGGCGCCGCAGCCGCCGGCTCGGCAGACGAATTCGCTATCCCAAAATCTAAACTCAAAACAAAAGGGCCCCGCTACCGTAACGGCAGCGGGGCCCTTTAAGCTATGAGCGATATCGCTTAGAGCTTGATGTCGATGTCGACGCCAGCGGGGAGGTCGAGACGCATGAGCGAATCAACGGTGCCCGAGGTGGGGTCGAGGATGTCGATGAGGCGCTTGTGGGTGCGCATCTCGAACTGCTCACGGGAGTCCTTGTTCACGTGCGGCGAGCGGATAACCGTGTACAGGTTGCGCTCGGTGGGCAGGGGGACAGGACCGGAAACGCGAGCGCCGGTCTTCTGAGCGGTCTCGACGATGAGCTTCGCGGACTGATCGACGACCTCGTGATCATAGCCCTTGAGGCGAATGCGGATCTTCTGGGTAGCCAACTTAAACCTCCAAAGAGTGCGAGAGATGTTCTCGCAGGATTACGTAACAGGGAGCTCGAACTTAGGCGTTCTTGCTCATGACCTCGTCCACGATGGACTTGGGCGCAGGCTCATAAGAGTCGAACTGCATCGTGTAGGATGCACGGCCCTGGGTCTGGGAGCGAAGGTCGGTAGCGTAACCGAACATCTCGCCCAGCGGCACCTTGGCACGGATGAGCTTGCTGTTCTTGCGATCCTCCATGCCCTCAATCTTGCCGCGGCGACCGGAGAGGTTGCCCATAACGTCGCCCATGTACTGCTCGGGGGTCTCGACCTCGACAGCCATGATCGGCTCGAGCAGCTGCGGATCGGACTTCTTGAGGGCGTCCTTGATAGCCATGGAACCGGCGATCTTGAAGGCGGCCTCGGAGGAGTCGACCTCGTGGTAAGAACCGTCGAACAGGGTGACCTTGACGTCGAGGACCGGGAAGCCGGCGATAACACCGGTGTTCAGGGCCTCCTGGATGCCCTTGTCGATGGACGGGATGTACTCCTTGGGCACGACGCCGCCGACGATAGCGTTGACGAACTCGTAGCCGAAGCCCTCCTCCATCTTCTCGAGCTTGATGACGGCGTGGCCGTACTGACCGCGACCGCCGGACTGACGGACGAACTTGCCCTCAGCCTTCTCGACGTCGTGACCAGCGGTCTCGCGGTAGGCAACCTGGGGCTTACCAACGTTAGCGTCAACCTTGAACTCACGGAGCAGACGGTCGACGATGATCTCGAGGTGCAGCTCGCCCATGCCGGCGATGATGG
>CATWQC010000024.1 GCA_958352845.1 uncultured Collinsella sp. | reverse complement strand
ACGTCAATGGTATACGGGTGCATCATCGACGTCTTCAATACAGAAAATATCAGTGCGGGATGTTTTGGAAAATAACCCAAAACCGGCCATGTGGGGTCCTTTGGAGTCACCCTTTAGGCGGAACTCTCCTAATTATTTGGATGAGTCGTTTACTTACTTGTGCTGTTACCGTCTTCCCGCTCTTGTTGGGGTATGCTTTGTTCGTATGTAAACGTATGACATGTTGATGGGGGAGGGTGCTATGGCTCGCGAGAGTGCTCGTTCTAAGGATACGGCTAAGCCTGGCATCAAGGAAGTTGCGGCGGTGGCGGGGGTTTCGCCTACTACGGTATCTCGTGTGCTTAATAATCGTGGCTATATTAGCCAAGAGACCCGCGATAAGGTCCATGCCGCGATGAAGCGCATCAACTATACGCCCAACGATATCGCTCGTGCCATGCTCAACGGTCGCCTGAATCTTATCGGTATGATCGTCCCCTATGTCAGCAGTCCGTTTCATGCCCAAGTGGTTCAAGTCATTGAGCATACCCTGGCCGAAAACGGTTTTAAGATGCTGCTGTGCAATAGCGCCAATCGACCCGAGCTTGAGCGCTCTTATATCGACATGCTTCGACGCAATATGGTTGATGGCGTCATCGTCAACTCGCTTAATATCGGTGCCGAGGCGTATGCCGAGATGGGCTTGAGTCTGGTTGGTATCGACTGCGACCTTGGCGAGGCCTCTGTTCAGATTGCGAGCGACAGCTATGGCATCGGCGAACTCGCCACGCGCCGTCTGATTGATGACGGCTGCAGGCGTATCCTGTGCCTGCGCAGCAATAGCCGCATGCGCATGCCTGCCAATAAGCGTACCGATGCCTACCTCGATGTTGTTGACCAGGCCGGTTTGTCCGCGCTTGTCCGTGAGGTTGAGTTCGTTAAGCCCGACGACGAAAAGGGCGCGGTCGTTGCGAAGATCCTCGATGAGAACCCCGATATTGACGGCATCTTTGCGGGAGACGATACGATGGCGGCCATCTGTCTCAACGTGATGAAGCAGCGTGGCTTGAGCGCTCCAGACGATATTAAGGTCGTGGGCGCGGATGGTGCCCGCCGAACTATGACGTTTATGCCTGACTTAACAACCGTACGTCAAGATATCGATCGCATCGGAGAGCTCGCGGCGCAATCCATCATCGCTCTTGTTAACGGCGATAATCCCGAATCGAATATCAAGCTCCCCGTTGAACTCATTGAGGGCAAAACCGCGTAGTTCATCCTGTGCCAAAAGAATTCCTCAAACGCCTCCGATGACCGTTCGCCGGCATATGTCAACCGTTTACCGACGACTGGAACTGCGAAAAGACGTATTGATATGAAAACGTTTGACATATAAAAACGATTGACATATCTTGCCATTGTACCGAGTTAGTATGTCGTGGAAAGGAAGTCTCGGATGCACAAGGTGTATTACCAGCCTGAGGGAATTTGGGTAGGCGACATCATGCCGTACGGCGAGGACGGCACGTTCTATCTCTATCATCAGCGTGACACGCGTAACCCCGAACCTTTCGGAGAGCCGTTTGGCTGGGCACTCGCTACGACCAAGGATTTCGTCAACTACAAGGACTTTGGCGAGAGCCTTGAGCGCGGCGGCGACGAGGAAGTCGACCAGTACATTTATGCCGGCACGGTGTTTAAGGTGGGCGACAAGTACCATGCGCTCTACACTGGTTGCAATCGCGATAAGGTCAAGGCACGTTTGATGAAGCAGGTTCTTCTTCACGCAACGAGCGACGACGCCGTCAAGTGGGAGAAGAACATCGCCGAGACGCTGCTTCCGCCCCAGGAGGGTTACGATGACCGCAACTGGCGCGATCCCTTTGTGCTTTGGGATGAGGAGAACGAAGAGTACATGCTCATCCTCGGCACGCGTGTGGGCGAGGACAAGCGTCTGATGACCGGCCGCCTGGTCAAGTTCACCTCCAAGGATCTGACCAACTGGGAGTTCCAGGGCGACTGGTGGAACCCAGGCCTGTACACCATGTTTGAGATGCCTGATCTCTTTAAGATGGGCGACTGGTGGTACCTCGTCTTTTCCGAGTACAGCGACGGCAACAAGACCCGTTACCGCATGTCCAAGTCCATCAACGGTCCTTGGATTACCCCCGCTGACGACTCCTTCGACGGCCGCGCGTACTACGCCGCTCGCACCGCATTCGATGGCGAGCGTCGCGTTCTCTTTGGTTGGGTTCCTACGCGTGACGAGGGCGGCGACCCCAGCTCTTACCTGTGGGGTGGTACCTTCATGCCCCTCGAGATCGTTCAGCGTGCCGACGGAACGCTCGGCACCAAGCTTCCCGACAGCATGCTCGGCGCCTTTGGCGAGGGCAAGGCTGTCGAAGCCTTCGAGCTCTCCTGCGAGTCGGGCAAGGTCGAGCAGGTTTTGTCTGCAGACGCCGGCTCCACCTACTTGCTCGATACCGACATTGAGCTCGGCGGTAACGCTGCCGGCTTCTCGGTCAAGTTCGCCGAGGACGCCGAGACCGGTCTTGCCTATGAGTTCCGCGCCAACCTGCGCGAGGGCAAGCTCGAGTTCACGCCGGCTCCCCAGTACCCGTGGTTCCAGGTCAACAACATGGGCCTCGAGCGTCCGTTGTTCTTTAAGGGCGAGGGCACTCATCATGTGCGCCTGGTCGTTGACGACGATATCGCGACCATCTTTGTCGATGATGTTGCGCTCAACGCGCGCTTCTGCAACAAGCAGGGCCAGGGTGTGGCGCTTACCGTCACCGACGGTGCGCTCAAGTGCGCAAACGCAACGATCGCGTCTCTGTAGCGGCAACGAACCGTTTTATGATTTAGAAAAGGAATGGAGAGGAACATGGACTACAAGGCAGTGTCCCAGCAAGTCGTCGACAACGTCGGCGGACTGGAGAACATCGAGGGCGCCACGCATTGCGTGACCCGTCTGCGTCTGGTGCTCAAGGATACGAGCAAATACAACAAGGCCGAGCTCGAGAACATCGATGGCGTCAAGGGCGTGCTGTACAACAGCGGCCAGCTCATGATCATCTTCGGTACCGGTACCGTCAACAAGGTTTACGATGAGTTTATGGCTCTGACGGGCGTTAAGGAGATCAGCGCTTCCGAGGTCAAGGGCGCCGAGGCGGACAAGAAGGGCAAGTTCTTCTCGGTCCTCAAGGTATTCTCGGACATCTTTATCCCCATCATTCCCGCCTTCGTCGGCGCTGCAATCATCATCGGCCTTAAGTCGCTGATCGTTGCCAACGGCCTCTTCGGCATGGAGGGCAGCCTCGCCGATCACAGCGAGTTCCTCAAGAACCTCGCAAGCTTCTTTGCCATTATCGCCACCACCTTTGACTACCTGCCTGTCCTGGTTATGTATAGCGCGGTCAAGCGTTTTGGCGGCAACCCGATCCTGGGCATCCTCGTCGGTATCGTCATGGTTCACCCGAGCCTTATGAACCGTAACACGTTCGTTATGGATCCGACGGGTGCTGAGTACTGGAACTTTGGTCCGCTCTCCATTCCCATGGTTGCTTTCCAGGGCGGTGTGTTCCCCGCAATCCTGACTGCCTGGTTTATGGCCAAGGTCGAAAAGATTGCCCAGAAGTACATCCCCGAGGTCGTCTCGTTCGTTTTCGTCCCGACCGTTACCCTGATTCTTGCTAACGTTGCCCTGTTCACCGTGTTCGGCCCGCTCGGCAACCTGATCGGCGACGTCCTCGGCGGCGTAATCGATATCCTGTACAACAGGATGGGCGTCTTTGGTGCCTTTGTCTTCGCCGCGTTCCTGCAGCCGCTTGTCGTTACCGGTACGCATCAGTTCATCCAGGGTATCGAGGCAAACCTCGTTGCCACGACTGGCTTCAACTACATCCAGGCCATCTGGTCGGTTTCCATCATCGCCCAGGGCGGCGGCGCCATCGGCATGTACCTCATTCATAAGAAGCATTCCAAAGAGCGCAACATCTGCATGTCGTCCTTTATCCCGACGCTGGTCGGAATCTCCGAGCCCGCAATCTTTGCTGCAAACATGCGCTACTCGATCATTCCGTTCCTCTGCGCTTGCATCGGTGCAGGCTGCGGCGGTGCCTTCGTCAAGCTCTTTGAGGTGCGCGCTATCGGTCAGGGTCTGACCGGCGTGCTTGGCCTGCTCATCGTTACGCCCGAGACCCTCGTGTGGTATGTGGCTGGTAATCTCATCGCCTTTATCGTGCCGATCGTCTTGATCTTTGCCTACAACAAGGCAAAGGGCGTTCCGACCACCGATGAAGAGGGCGCTGGCGCTGGCTTCGATGTCAGCTTCTAGTTGAGCCGTTCAGCGTAATCTGAGGATAAGTCCATTTGAGGAAGGGCGTTCGGCTCGTGTGAGTCGCGCGTCCTTTCCTATAGACGAGAAGGTCATGGCGATGTTTAATCAAAAAAACAAGGTGACACGCGCGGACTATGAGCAGTGGCGAGCTGGACAGGATGAGACGGCGGGTCGCATCGCGTCCGACCCCGATAGGCTTTTGTTCCATGTGGAGCCTGAGCTTGGCTGGCTCAACGACCCCAACGGTTTGGTTCAGATTGGTGATACGTATCACATCTATCATCAATACGATCCGTTCGATGCTGCGCATGGCGGTCCAGTGCTTTGGAACCATCTGACGACAAAGGATTTTGTGACCTACGAGAATCACGGTCCCGTGCTGTTTCCCGATTCCGATTTGGATTCGAGTGGAGCGTATTCTGGTTCTGCCTTTGTACGTGATGGTAAGATTCACTACTTCTATACCGGCAACGTCAAGCATTTTGACCGCGATGATTACGACTACGTGTTGACGGGCCGTGAGCAAAACCAAATTCATATGGTTGCCGAGAATCCCGACGAATTGGGCGAGAAGCGCATGGCTGTTGGGCCGGTCGATTACCCCGACGATATCGGTACGCACGTGCGCGACCCCAAAATCCTTGAACACGACGGTATCTACTACATGGTTCTGGGCGCTCGTACGAAAGACGACCGCGGCTGCGTGCTTGTCTATACCTCGAGCAATCTAGAGGACTGGAGCTATGCGACGCGCATTGAGTTGGGCGAGAAGTTTGGCTTTATGTGGGAGTGCCCCGATCTGTTTGAGCTCGATGGTGAGCTTATTCTCGTTTGCTGTCCGCAGGGTGTGTCCGCCGATGGATGGCGTTACCGCAATCCGCACCAGTGCGTGTGGTTTCCCATCGAGGCCGATTGGGAGGCGCCGAGTTTTAAGATCGCCGGGCAGGGCATGCCCCCGATGGTCGATGCCGGCTTTGATTTCTACGCACCGCAGTCTTTTGAGGATGCTGCGGGTCGGCGTTTGATGATCGGGTGGTCGGGTTGCCCCGATGCGACGGCAAAAAGCCCGACGGTGGCACGCGGGTGGCAGTGCGCGTTGACGGTGCCGAGAAAACTGAGCATGCGCGATGGTAAGCTCTGTCAGCAGCCGGTGCACGAGATTGAGAGGATGCGCGGCGACTGCGTTTGCGCGACAGGCGGTGAAACCGTTGAGGAGCCGGGCCGCCTGTTTGATCTTGTGGTTTCCTGTGAGGGCGCCCAGGTGATCGAGCTCGAAATCCGCAAGGGTGTCTTTGTGCGCTATGCAGACGGGATGCTTACCCTCGACATGGGTGACGAAGGCTATGGGCGCGACCAGAGGTCGATCGAGCTCAGCGAGCTTCGCGACCTGCGCGTGCTTTCGGACACTACGATGGTCGAGATTTTTGCAAATGGCGGCGAGGCGGCACTTACGAGCCGTACCTATTCGCCGGCGGTTCCGGCGATGGAGCTGCACGCCGAGGGTGCGGCATCGATGAATTTCTACCGCCTCGTGCATTAACCGTGCGTGGAGCACGATTGGATTTGCTGGACGGAATGTGTCGCAGTTGTCGCGGCCAACTACCGCTTACCGCATATAGCGACCGTTTGCGGAATAAGTAACCCTCCTTAATAAACCGTGTGGAATCCTAGATAAGCACGGAGTTTTCCAGGGAGACGCTGTCCTTTGTTGTGTGCAAGGGGCGGCGTCTCTTTGGCGCTTGGACGCCGTTGTGCAACAGTGCGGCGGCGCGTGCCATGTATTGAAAAGCCAATGTCGAGATGGGTCGTGATAATAATGGGCAAGTACGTAATCGTGGTTGAGTCTGGGTCGGATGTGACGCCGGAGCTCTGCGAGCGCTACGGCATCGTGCGCGTGCCCATGCATGTCACGATTGGTGACGAGACCGTCGAGGACGGCTCGATCGATCCGCTCGAGATTTATTCGCGCTGCAACGAGTTTGGCGTGATGCCCAAGACCAGCGGCTGCGCGCCTGCGGATTTTGCTCACGTGTACGACCGCATTCACGCTGAGCAGCCCGATGCGACTATTCTGCATCTCGCGTATTCCGAGGCCACGACCTGCTCGCATCAATCATCGAAGATCGCCGCCAAGGGTCGCGACTACGTGTTCTCTATGGACACGCGCTTTGTCTCGGTAGGCCAGTCGCTCGTTGTCGTCGAGACCGCCAAATACATCGAGGCTCACCCCGATGCCACCGTCGACGAGATCTTTGCATTTACGAATTCCGTCATGGACCGCGTGCTGCTGGGCTTTGTTCCTACCGATCTTGCCTTTCTTAAGGCGGGCGGTCGCTTGTCCAACGTCGCATTCCTTGGCGCCCATCTGCTCAAGATTAAGCCCTGCATTGAGGTGACGGGCGGCAAGTTCGTGGCGACCAAGAAGTTCCGCGGCTCTATGCTCAAGTGCGCCCGCGCCTTTATTGACCACATGGTTGCGAAGGGCGAGATTGACTACTCGCACATTGGCCTGGCGTATTCGGTGGGCCTTTCCCAGGAGCTGCGCGATGACATGGAGGTCTATGCGCATGATCTGGGCTTTAAGGACGTTACCTGGACTCAGGTCGGCGGCGTCATCTCGAGCCATTGCGGCCCGACCGCCTTCGGTGCGGTGCTCACGCTTAAGGCGTAAAGGCCGCAGGCGAGCGTTCTTCAGCCTGACATCTCGACGTAGCCCCCAGCCATGGTGATGGGGGATAGATTAAAACGTGCCGTTCTAGTCCGAGACGTTTAAACGCAAACGCATGGGCTAGAATGACTCTGGCATTTTAATTGGTTGCATCCAAGGAGAGGCAAGGTAGCGCGAATGGCAGAAATGACGCTTGAGGGTGTGGACGCTCGTCCCGAGGACTCTGCGTTTGCCCTTGGCCGCGTGCATTCGATCGAGACGATGGGAACGGTCGACGGACCCGGCATCCGCTTTGTGGTGTTTGTTCAGGGCTGTCCCATGCGCTGCGCGTATTGCCACAATCCCGATACCTGGTCGGTCAACGGCGGCACCATGGTGACCGTCGAACACCTGATGGATGAGTTCCAGAGTAACCACGAGTTCTATCGCAGCGGTGGCATTACGGTGTCCGGCGGCGAGCCGCTCCTGCAGCCCGAGTTTTTGGCCGATCTGTTTCGTGCTATGCATAACAACCCCGATGGCCGTGTACATACCTGCCTAGATAGCTGTGGCTATGCATTTGACCCCAACCACCCCGAGAAGTTCGATGCCGTGCTCAACGAGACCGACATGGTACTGCTCGATATTAAGCATGCCGACCCGGTCGAGCATAAAAAGCTGACTGGTTGCGATCCCGCACGCATCTTGGCGTTTGGCGATGAGCTTGCACGTCGCAAGATCAAGGTCGTTATCCGCCACGTGGTGGTGCCGGGCATTACCGACACGGTGGAGGAGTGCGAGAAGCTCGGCCGCCTCATCGCTCCATGGCACAACGTGGTGGGCCTGGAAATGCTGCCGTATCACACGATGGGTGTCGTCAAGTACGAGCAACTGGGCATTCCCTATAAGCTCGAGGGCGTGCCCCAGATGGATACCGCGCGCATGCCCGAGTTGCGTAATGCCGTTATGACCGGCATGAAAAAGCGCCGCGCGGAACTCAAAAACGCCATCGGCTAGCGAGCCATTTTCGCTCCCCAAAGGCACTCATTGGGGACAGACTTAAATGAGTGCTCCTGGGCACCAAGTTGATTGCCAAAGAGCCCTGCCAAGTTGCGGTGGAATAGTTCTTGTTTTTCGGCTTATGCTGCCCAAACAGGAACTATTTCACCGCAACTGCGTTTTGGACAGAGATGCGCAACAGAATAGTGCCATTTGGATAAATACGCTTGTGGTTTCTTTAAAGACACCTTAAACGCCACTGAATATCTTTGGAAAGAAATGCCTGCTCGGTATTATGCTGCTCGTATATAAACGGTAGCAGTCAGGAGACCACGTGCGAAACAACGCATCGCGGGACGAGTATGTGCCGCAGCATGGCAGCAGATATGAGACGAAGGGCACGCCTTCGCGTGGCCTTGCTGATGCTCGCATCCGCGTGACGAAGATTGCCGCCGTTGGGATGCTAACGTTGGCGGTTATTATCCTCGGAATTACCGCCAAAACCTACGCGTCGGAGCGAATAGCACACTCAGATGCGTCAACGGTACAGACGCAAAACAAAAAGGTCTCTGCATCTAAAGCCACCGCAAGTCAAACCCTGTCGACAGCGAGCCTTAAGACGAGGCTTTCGAAGGCGGACTTTAACGATATCCCCTCAGGCGATACCGTGCAGACCTTCTCACTGGTTGATGACCAGATCCCCGCCCTGGAGGATGGGAGCCTCGCCGCGCTCCAAGATGCTCTTGATCAGGCCCAGGAATTGGGCGATGTGGGTGTGGTGTTTTACGATTTGTCGAGCGGCAAGGGCGTGACGTATAACGCCGATGTCGAGGTTTACGGCGCGAGTAGCTACAAGGCACTCTATACGTTGTACATCTGCGAATCTCTGGTCGAGACGGGCCAGGTCTCACTCGATGATTCCCTTGGCACCTATGGTGGCTATAACATGGGCTGGCAGACGGTGCGCGACCTAATCGAGGCCGCGGTCGTTAATTCGGATAACGACTCGTTTATCGCGTTACGCGCGGCGTTTGACCGTGTCGGTTACGAGGATTGGATTGTCGGTCTTGGCATCGATTACGATACTGCACTCGATCCAATGAGTGATTTTCCCACTTATTGCCCGCGCACCTCGGCCAAGTTGTGGCGCGAGATGAGCGAGTATCTGAGCTGTGGCAGTGAGACGTCGCAATGGCTGTCGGGCCTTCTGACCTCTACGACCCGATCGTTTATTCGCGATGGCATTGCGGACGATCAGGTCTCGGTGCGCAACAAGGCGGGTTGGATCAACGAGGACGGTTGCTATTCGACATGTGATGCCGGACTGATCGACGTCGACGGCCATAGCTATGTTATGAGCATCATGACGTCGATACCGTGGAGCGACCACTCGAGCGAGGCTGTGGCCGCGATTGCAAAGGCGCTCTTTGATGTGCGGTCCTCGTTGGCCTAGCGACTTCGTAAAAAGTGAAAGATCCAAAATGCTGGTACCATACCGTGGATAAGCAATTTGTACGGATTTGGGGGATGGCATGGCAACCATCGCGATCATAGGCGCACTCGAAAAAGAGGTTGCGCAGATTAAGGAAGAACTGAGTGGCGCGCATGAGGCGCAGGAGGCGGGCTTGACCGTTGTGAGCGGCGAGCTTGACGGTCTGACGGTGGTCGCCACGACCGCTGGCATGGGTACCGTGAACGCCGCTGCCGCAACGCAGCATCTCATCAGCAAATACGCTCCGCAGGCCGTTGTGTTTTCGGGTATCGCGGGAGGCCTAAACCCTAAACTGCATATTAACGACGTGGTTATAGGCAAGTGCCTGCGCTATCTTGATACCGATACGGCACTCATCGCCGAGTCTGCGCCGGGGCTCGAGGAGTTTGTCTCGACGCCGGCGTTGGCTGATGTTGCCGCCGCCGTGCTTGCCGAGCATGGATTTGTGGATGCCTCGGCGGATAAGACTTCTACTGAGAAGGACCCCAAACAGTTCCTGTGTGGCACTATCGCCACGGGTGACCGCTTTGTTACGGGTGACGCCATGCGTAACGCTGCTATTGAGGCCACGCATGCCGATTGCGTCGAGATGGAGGGCGCGGCAATTGCCCATATCGCAACCAAAAATGGTGTCGATTGCCTGGTGCTGCGCGCTATCAGCGATAATTGTGACGAGGCGTACGATGCGATTTGCGACCGCGAGTTCGACCTGTTCGAGTATGCCCGTACCGCGAGTGGCATTACGCTCGATATCGTTCGCCGCATCGCTGCTATCTATTAGCGCGCTCTTTTTGTAAGAACCTACGACCAAGGAGTGTCCATGGCCGATTCCATTAACTACCAGCTTGCCAAGTTCGTTGCCAGCTATGGCAAGGTTTCGCAGATTCCCGAGTCCACCTGCCCCGAGGTGAGCTTCGTCGGCCGCTCCAACGTGGGCAAGTCGTCGATTATGAACAAGCTTTTTGGCCGCAAGAACCTCGTCAAGGTTTCGAGCACGCCGGGCAAGACGAGCAACATCAACTTCTTTGAGGCTGACGACGTGCACTTCGTCGACCTGCCAGGCTATGGTTTTGCCCGTCGTTCCAAGGCCGAGCGTGACCGCTGGGCAGAACTTATCGGCGACTTCTTCGACTCGGAGCGCAGCTTTAACCTGGTTGTATCGCTGGTGGACATTCGCCACGATCCCAGTAAGCTCGACCATGACATGATCGACTACCTGCAGGGCAACGAGTTTAACTTTATCGTCTGCCTCACCAAGGCAGACAAACTCAGCCGCACCCAGCAGGCCCGCCAGGCAGCAGCCATCAAAAAGCAGCTCAACGTCCCGGCCGAGAACGTGATCATCACAAGCTCCCAAACCGGTACCGGCATCGACGAGCTCAAGCGCCGCATTGCCGAGGCCTGCCTCTAATAAGGGCTCTTGGCAGGCAATAGTTTGCATCTATCTATATCACCCCAGTGATAGTTATTGCTACACTATCACTGGGGTGATATTTTTGTTTGGAGGTCGATATGGAGCTTTGGCACGGGTCGGAGGTTGTTGTCGAGCATCCGTCGTTGGGTAAATGCAGACAATTCAATGACTATGAGTGTGGGTTTTATTGCACGCCACATGAGGAAATGGCAATGGAGTGGGCATGTCGGACCGAGTCCGATGGTATCGCGAATCGATATGAGCTCGATATGGATGGCCTTGCGGTCTTGGACTTGGAGTCCGGGGAGTTTTCAATTCTCAATTGGCTTGCGATTTTGGCTAACAATAGGGAGTTCAATGTTTCGACACCGCTGGCGCGCGAAGGACTTCGCTATCTGCTGGATAACTGCCTGATTGATATTTCTCCCTATGACGTAATTCGAGGTTATCGCGCCGACGATTCCTACTTTTCGTTTGCAAGACAGTTCGTTAACGGCATGATCTCGCTTAGGCAACTGCAACTCATTATGCGTTTGGGCGATTTGGGCATCCAATACGCTCTTATGAGTGAGCGTGCGTTTTCAGCAATCAGATTCCGCGAATGGAGGCAGGCGTTGGGATCTGAGTATTATCCCAAGCGCTTTAAGCGAGAGCAGAACGCGCGGCGCAAGTACCTGGAAACTGTGAATGGATTCGACTCTGAGGGTGTCTACATTAGGGATTTAATGACAGGGAGGGTTGATTTAGATGATCCAAGAGTTGACGAATTGTGGACCGAGTAGAACATATCCCATCTATTACCTTGAGGATGCAATGAGCAACCTCGGCGACTGCTTTGACTATGCCGTGAACGACTATGGAGCGGAAGGGTCCGAGGTCGCTGAACTCTTTTGCCTGTGCGGCGTAGCCCGTGAGTTTGAGCGTGGCAACGCATGGGTCGTATCGGGAAAATCGGGCGTTGAGCTATTCGCGCTTATCGCCGAAAGGTCGGGCTACCAATCAAGGCCGATGCCAAATCGAACCTACCGATTCGAAAAGACACCGGAATATTGGACAGGCTGGATACTGGCATATCTGCAGTGGCGTTTAGGGGAGTCTTTCGAAGACCTGCTGCGTGTCGTTCCGTTTGACGCACTGCGCAGTCTGTACTATCCCTGGCACGAAGCCTCGGAGGAACGCGTGGCTCGCCTCGTCTGCGATATGGCGAAAAAAGCGTCCAGGCAAACCAAACTTGCGTTAGCAAGAAAGAAGCTTAAGAAAACCCAACAAGACCTAGCATACGAATCGGGTGTGTCACTCCGCTCAATCCAAATGTACGAGCAGCGCCAGAGAAACATCAATGAAGCTTCGGTAACAAGCGTAAGAGCCATAGCAAAAGCCCTCCACTGCAACATCGAAGATCTCCTAGAGCCAGTCTTCGAATACAAAGAAACCAGCGCAGCCTAACCCAATTTATTGCCGAGGTTTGTATCTAGTAAGCAATCCTTACCAGCAAGAGTCCCTACCAATAGAAAGCGGCTTAAAGGGCCGAAATCGTATGAATGGCATTGCGACTTCCAAATGGGTGACTGCTGCTTGAAAAGCTATAGAAATAGGGGCCGATTTAACGGCCCCAAGCATCGCATAAATGGCATATACGTTTTATCAACTATTTCTTGTTTTTAACCCATTTGCAGATACGCCAAATAAACACTCCGATGAGAATCCAAACGAGAGCGATCATAATGTCTGAGCGTGCAGGAATTGGGATCATTGAACTTCCTCAATTGATGTGAGTCTAGTTTGCATAGGTGTGGAGCGTGCTGCCTTCCATGGTCGCTTGCAACACGGCGATACCGGACGTCATCCCCATCGATTCATAGTTGAGTCGATATGTCGCCTGTTTCGAGTTCCATATAAAGGACTCGTTAGTTACCGTACAGCCGATAGTCGTATAGTTTTGTCCCCAAGCGCTGGTAATGAGCGAGTTCGCTATCTTGATCTTGAATTCGCGATAAATAAAAGGACTGTTGTAATAGATAGTCCAAGTTCCAGATGCGTTGTTGTAGTAACTGTCCCATATCAGGCTGGGCTCATTGGTTTTTTTAATTCCTATTACTGCAACGGTCCCATCCTTAAGCTTGATTTGATGAGACTGCTCGGGACCTTTCGTTAAATCAAAATCTTGGGTTGCGCCAGAAATTGCGACAGCATCGCTTTCTGCAGCATAAGCAGTCGAAGGGCTAAACGAGAAACATATCGGTAATATCAAAAGTATCGAGAGGAAAAACGAAGCTTTGAGTGTGCGTAACACTTTGACCACCTCCATACTGCGATGCCTAGTTAAATAGTAGCATAGATAAACAGTTTATTATGTAACTTAAAAAGCCCCTATCTGCCCGGCGCCCCTTCAAAGCGTGGGTTCCTGTAGACATCCTCAGCAAGGTAAACGCAGGGATGGTCGGGGTGTTCCCCTCAAAATTATTCCGCAGCGCGAAGGCCTCTCGTCCGTGGCTCCGTTGGAGCACAAGATTAAATCAGCGAATGCGATTATCCTTTCGAGGCTGCGCAGGCCCCCTTGGGGCTTCCCCTGAAAACAATCCGCAGATCGAATTGCCCCGTCGCGCGAAGCGCACGACGGGGCAATTCATGATCGAGGACGTTTTCAGGGGAAGCCCCAAGGGGGCCGGTGAGAGCAATGAGGCAGGGCGCTACAGGTATTCGATCTGGGCGCCTTCCGTGTCGCACGTCAGAATATGCGTATCACACTTAGGGAACTGCTCGCGCAGCTTGACCTGCAGGAACTTTGCCACGATGGTATCGTCGGTCACAGCCATGAGGGTCGAGCCCGAGCCGCTAATCCAGATGGTCTTAGCGCCGCCGTTAAGGCAGGTGTCGCGCACGGCGTTGTAGTCGGGAATCAGGCGGCGACGATAGGGCTCCTGAATGCGGTCGTCATTGGCGGCGGCAATCAGGTTGAGGTCACCGGTCTCCAAGCCGCGCGTCATACCGGCGATGCGGCCCATCTGCCACACGGCGGTGGAGAGCGGAATCTCCTGCGGCACGACCTTGCGCGCCTCGCTCGTGTGTACCTCGTAGGGCGGAATCACGGTAATAAAACGCAGGCGATCGCTCACCTCGTAGCGCAGGCACTGGGGGAGCGAATCGGTCGGCGTAAAGGAGCAGACGGCGCCGCCCAGGATAGCGGGGGCGACGTTATCGGGATGGCCCTCGACCTCGGTGGCGATGCGAACCAGCTCGGCGCGGTCGACGGTGTGGCCTGTCAGTGCGGCGGCGGCCATAATGCCGGCGACGACGCAGGTGGAGCTGGAGCCCAGGCCGCGGGCGACGGGCACGTCGGTCTGGATGTCGATGGCAACGGGAAAAGCCGGCTCGCCCCAGGCGGCCAGAGCATCGACAAAGCTTACATAGACCAGGTTATTCTCGTTTTGGAACTCTTCGGGGCAGCCCGTGATGGTGAGCTTGTCGGCGCGCTCAAAGGTAAAGTGCGAGTAGAGGCTGACGGCCATGCCGAGGGTATCGTAGCCAATGCCCAAGTTGGCGCTTGTTGCTGGGACGGTGATCTTGATCATGTGAGTCCTCCTGGCGTGCCTGGCTGTTTAGTTCGCTGCTCGGGCAGTCCTGCGCAAGACGGAAAGCACATTAAGTGCTTTCCTTTGCGTGCGGAACTCGCGACGAACTAAACAGCCAGGCACGCTATGCACGTTCGTCATCATCCCGGTAGGTATCTGATAAAAGAAGGTGCGCCGGCTTTCGCCGGCGCCTTATATGGGGTTTAGTTGGTAGCCATCTTTTTTGCTGCAGACTCTACGTAGTTGGCCATGTCGGCTACGTCGCAGACGTCTTCGAAGCGGACGGGTTTGGACTCGAGCTCGGCGAGCTGGGTCGGGGCGACCGTGTTGGTGGCCTGCTCGAGTACACGCATGGCCTCAAAATCATCCTCGGGAACGTCGAGGCCCAGGGCGTCGCAGCAGGCGCGTGGGAACTTGTAGGGGCTGGCGGTCGAAAGCAGCACGCGAGCCTTAGCGCCCTCGGCGGGGGCGACCTGCTCAAAGACGTGATAGCCGCAGGCGGTGTGCGGGTCGATCACGTAGCCGTTGGCGTCCCAGCAGCTCTTGATGGCGGCGCGGACCTCGTCCTCGCTGGCCCAGCCGCAGCCAAACACGCTCTGAATCTTTGCCAGCAGGTCGGCGGGAACCTCATAGCGACCAGTCTGTGCCAGCTGCTCCATAAGGCCGGCAACGAGCTCGCAGTCGCCATCGGACAGGAAGTACAGCATGCGCTCCAGGTTGGAGCTGATGAGGATGTCCATCGACGGCGAGATGGTCGTGAAGAACGGACGGTTGCGGTCGTAGACGCCGGTGGTCAGGAAGTCAGCCAGAACGTTGTTCTTGTCGCTCGCGACGATGAGCTTGGCAACGGGCAGACCCATGCGCTTGGCGTAGTAGCCGGCCAGGATATCGCCAAAGTTGCCGGTCGGCACGCAGAACTCCACGGCATTGCCGGCCTCGATGGCACCGGCGCGCAGCAGCTGCGCATAGGCGGCAAAGTAGTAGACGACCTGCGGCACCAGGCGCCCGACGTTGATGGAGTTGGCGCTCGAAAGCACCGTGCCGGCGGCTTCAAGGCGCTCGGCCAGCTCCTTATCGGCAAAGATGCGCTTGACGGCGCTCTGGGCGTCGTCGAAGTTGCCGCGGATGCCGCAGACGGCGACGTTGCCGCCCTCCTGCGTGGACATCTGCAGATTCTGCACGCGGCTGACTTTGCCTTCGGGATAAAAGACGGTGATGCCCGTGCCCGGAGCGTCGGCAAAGCCGGCGAGCGCTGCCTTGCCCGTGTCGCCCGACGTGGCGGTGACGATCATGATGCGCTCGGCGCCACCGTCCTTGGCAGAGGTGCGGGCCATCAGGCGGGGGAGCATCTGCAAGGCGACGTCCTTAAAGGCGCTCGTGGGACCGCCAAAGAGCTCCATCACATAGGTTTGAGGAGCGTCGGTGCCCGGCGCTGCGTCGAGTTTGACGAGCGGCGTGACCTCATCACTCGCAAACGTACCGCGGTAAGCCTCATTCACACAGGCCGAAATTTCTTCGTCCGTGTAATCGTTCAGTAACATTCCCAACACATTTTGAGCGATTTCAAAGTACGATTTATCGGCAAGCGAGCTGATATCGACCTGCTGGGTGCCAAGCTCGTCCGAGACAAACAAACCCCCGTCGGGAGCGATGCCGGTGCGGATTGCCACCTTACTTGAGCATGATAAAGTGCGTCCTCGTGTACTATGATAAGTTCCCATATAACAGTGCTCCTCGGATACCTTGGTCCCAATCGGTGAACCCATGGTATCAGAGCGCGCAAAACAGGTTTGCAGAGGCTTTTAGAAAGGTAACCTCCACGCCATGATAAAAATTGCCAAGTTTGGCGGCTCGTCGGTCGCCGACGCTGAACACTTCAAGAAGATCAAGGCCATCGTCGATGCCGACCCTGCCCGCCGTTTTGTGGTGGTTTCTGCCTGCGGTCGTCGCTTTAAGGGCGACACCAAGGTGACCGACCTGCTCTACCTGGTTAACGCGCACGTTAAGTATCACGTGTCGTGTGAGGAGCTGCTCGAGGACATTGGTCAGCGCTATTTTGATATCGCTGACGAGTTGGAGCTCACCTATCCCATCCGTAAGGAGTTCGCGGCCTTTGCCGGGCGCGCCCGCTCGGGCGGCTACTCCACCGAGGAGCTCGTGAGCCGCGGCGAGTACTTCACCGCTCGCCTGATGGCCGAATACCTGGGTCTGCCGTTCCTGGACGCTGCGACGGTTGTGGCATTCCATCACGACGGTACGCTCAGCATGAACCGTACCTCCGAGCTGGTGCAGGAGTACGGCCAGCAGGGCGGCTTTGTTATGCCCGGTTTCTACGGCGCGACGCGTGAGGGTCAGATCAAGCTGCTCGATCGTGGCGGCGGCGATATCTCGGGCTCGATCCTGGCCAAGTGCCTGGGTGCCGACCTGTACGAGAACTGGACCGACGTCTCGGGTTTCTATTCTGCCGATCCGCGTATTGTTCCCGAGGCTCAGCCCATTGCGCGCGTTACCTACGAGGAGCTGCGCGAGCTTTCGTACATGGGCGCAAGTGTCCTGCACGAGGAGGCCGTGTTCCCCGTGCGCGAGGCGGGTATTCCGCTGGTCATCAAGAACACCAATGCGCCGCAGGATCCTGGCACCATCATTAGCGAGACGGCTGACGAGGGTGAGGCCGAGCCCATCATTACCGGCGTGACCGGCAAGCGCGGCTTTGTCGCCATCAACGTTGCCCGCGACCGCACCAAGCCCCGCGTTGGCTTTATGCGCCGTGCACTTTCGGTGTTCGAACGCTATGACGTTTCCGTCGAGCACATGCCCACCGGTGTCGACCGCTTTGGCGCTGTGGTGCAGGAGCAGGATGTGCACGACTCGCTGTACTCGCTTGTGGGCGACATTCAGCAGGAGGTCGAGCCGCTCGAGATCGAGGTTGTCGAGGGCTTGGCGCTCATCGCGACCGTCGGTCGTAACCTGCGCGGCCGTGCGGGTATCTCGGGGCATCTGTTTGGCATGCTCGGCCAGGCCGGCGTGAGCGTGCGCATGATTTCGCAGAGCTGCGACGAGATCAACATCATTATCGGTGTCGAGGAGAAAGACTTCGACCTGGCGATTCGGACCATTTACCGTGCCTTCTCCGATGAGAACGGCATTGTGAAGGTCTCCGATTTGGAGGCTCCCACGCCGGTCGATCCCACCCTGGCCGCGCTCAAAAAGTAGCGACTGCTCGGTATATTTTTGGGACAAGTGCCAAAAATCTAGCACGGGGCGTTTCGTTTCGGTTTCGTTTCGACGGGGCGGGTTTCGTGTCCGCCCCGTTCTTGTATACACTGGCAACAACAATCGGCCTGCTCGGCGTGCAGGCAAAAGCCATAACCTTTAAAGGGGGAAGCATGAAACAGTACACGGTTGCTATTTTGGGCGCGACGGGAGCCGTGGGCACCCAGATGCTCGAGTGCTTAAACGAGCAGGAGTTTCCGGTTGGCAAGCTCAAGCTGCTGGCGAGCGCTCGTTCTGCGGGCAAAACCGTCGAGTTCCGCGGCGAGCAGATCGTGATCGAAGAGGCTTGCCCCGAGGCCTTTGAGGGCTGTGACATTGTGCTTGGAGCCGCCGGCGACGACATTGCGAAGGAGCTACTGCCCGAGGCCGTCAAGCGCGGCGCCGTCGTGGTCGACAACAGCCATGCCTTCCGTATGGATCCCGAGGTACCGCTGGTCGTGCCCGAGATCAATGCCGACGACATCAAGTGGCACCACGGCCTGATCGCCAACCCCAACTGCGCGACCATTATCGGCCTGGTTCCCACCTGGCCGCTGCATCAGCTCGCCGGCGTGAAGCGCATGATCGTCTCGACGTACCAGGCGGCTTCGGGTGCTGGCGCTCCCGGTATGGCCGAGCTCGAGGCTCAGCTGGCCGCTCTGGGCCGTGGCGAGGAGATTCCCGAGCCGCGCGCATTTGCCGCCCAGCTCGCGAGTAACCTGATTCCGCAGATTGGCGGCGTCAAGGAGGAGGGCTTTACCTCCGAGGAGATGAAGCTGCAAAACGAGGGCCGCAAGATCATGCACCTGCCCGAGCTGCGCGTGAACTGCACCTGCGTGCGCGTGCCCGTGCTGCGCTCGCACTCTGAGAGCATTACGCTCGAGTTTGAGCGCGACATTACGGTTGACGAGGCCCGTGCTGCGCTGGCCGCCGCTCCGGGCGTGAAGCTGGTTGACGACATGAGCGCCGAGGATGCGCACGATCGCTTCCCCATGCCGATGGATACGTCCGACCAGGACCTGATTTGGGTCGGTCGTGTGCGCCGCGATATCTCGAACCCCGAGGCCGCGCGTGGCATCACCTTCTGGTGCTGCGGCGATCAAATCCGTAAGGGCGCGGCAACCAACGCCGTCCAGATTGCTAAGCTGCTCTGCGAGTAGTGTGACCTGTCCGGCGGGGGCCGGGCTTAGTTTTCAGAACGTCCTCGACCATGTGTGGCGCCTTGTCCTGCTCCTTCGGAGCCGCGGACAAGGCGCCACACTGGTCTGCGGAGTGTTCTGAAAACTAAGCCCGGCCCCCGCCTTCGGTGACGCTGCTGCAAGCGACCTGCGATGGGGCCGTTGTTGGTTGGGGCCGCTGGGCTGATATGGGGGCACGTGGCCGTTGCAGGCCCTGGTCCCGGCGGCGGCCTCGGCGCTTTGCGCCTGCCGCCTTTGGGGACTGCGGAGCGCGGTCGGCAGCTGCGGCGCTGTCGCGCCTGCTGCCTGGGGTGACTGCGGGGCCGTGACGGCAGCTGCGGCGCGCTGCGCCTGCCGCCTGAGGTGACTTTGGGGTTGGGGTGAATCGGGGTCTAATACTTTTCCCGAGAAGTGAACGACCTTATTTTGACCCCTGAAGCATTGGCATATTTTGACCGCTATTTCCTGCGGTTTTGCTGTGCGAATCCTGCGGTTTTGCGGTCTAAAGGTGTGGATGCTCCGGGGCTTCGTTTTTACTCGTTCACTTCTCGGGAAAAGTATTAGAGCTCAGCTGGTAGAGGTACCGCTTTGGCGTCGAGCCCCCGCGTCATCTTCGCTTGATTGGGGAAAGCGGTCTCGCTTAAACAATTACGAGCCTGCCCGGGCGTATCAGGCAGGTTGTCTGCACAATTCGCGGTATCATGGTGCGGAGTTTTGAAAGGAGCCGCTGGTGGTCACGACGACGTTTGCTTCGCCTTTGGGCGAGATTCTGCTTGCCGCTGATGGCCGCGGTTTGACAGGGCTTTGGTTTGAGGGGCAGGAGCATTTTGGCTCTACGCTGCTCAAAGAAGATGCGGAGCACGTTGAAGGCGCCGACGCGGTTTCCGGTATTGGTGGCATGTTGTCGGCGAATCCGGCAAATGGTGCGGCCTCTTCGGTGCTTGAGCGTTCCTGGGCTTGGCTGAATGCTTATTTTGCAGGGCAGGAGCCTCGGTTTACGCCGCCGTTGCATATGATCGGTACGGCGTTTCAGCGCGAGGTTTGGTTTGAGCTGCTTTCTATTCCGCGTGGTGAGGTCGCTACGTATGGTGAGATCGCCCAGCGTGTCGCCGCCCGACATCGTGTACCGGGAAACGAGGCGCCCGTTGTGTCTCCCCGTGCTGTGGGGGCTGCGGTCGCGCGTAATCCCATTTCGATTATCGTGCCGTGCCATCGCGTGGTGGCAGCCGACGGATCGCTCAACGGATATGCCGGCGGGCTTGACCGCAAGGAGTGGCTGCTTCGGCTCGAGGGCGCGTACGAGGAATAACGTTCGAGCACTTTGCATAGCCAAGACGCCGTGAAAGAACGGGATGCGCTTTCCGAATGGCGTCCCAAACGGAAACCGTGTCCCGGAATACAGCCTTAGAGTGGGATGCCGTTTCCGGTTGAGACCACTTGCTTGGACATCTTTCTACGCCCGCTTCTGCAGGGCATAGATCGACTTATCCATGTTGAACAGGTAAGCCGCGACGCAGACGATGAAGAATGCCGGCAGATTACCGAAACCGAAGACTTCGCAGCCAATCAGGATGGGTGCGAGCAGCGTATTGGTGGCGCTGCCAAAGACGGCTGCGTAGCCCAGCGCGGCGCAAAGCGCGATGGACATGCCGAGTTGAGCCTCGTTATGGCGACATCTGGGTAACAGAAAGGCCCGCGTTCCTCAGAGGCAAGATAGGCAATTCTGCTTTTGAGGTAGATCTCAATTCTGCCGACCGCATCAAACATTAACTGCCGGAGGGCTCGGTCAAATTCATACGTGTAGATGATGGTTTCGAATGTTGTGCCTTCGCGAAAGATGGTAATCCCGGACTTGCATTTGGTTTTGTAGGGAAACCAGTAGGCCGACAGTTTGTAGTGGCCGACTTCGACCAAAGCTCGCTCGAGTTCGCTTTGATCAGAGCACTTAAGACCCCTGTATTCTGTCAATAGTGCTATTTGTTCGTTGATGGATATCCGCGACTTCCGGTATTTCATTTAAGCCTCTTGATAGAAAAAGAGCTGGAGTTGCGCATCGTTGAGAGGCTTTCCAGCTTTAGCAAAACAAACTTATAAGATGCGACGGGCCGCGTCAAGATAATTGCTTGACAGCCTAGGAGGCGGCTGGTTGGCTGGCTTAAAACCTAGCGCGTGAAATGACGCTCCACGCTATTCAGCGCGCTTGATAGGATGACGAACCACGGTCTTAAGTTTCTCGGCGCACACTTGCGTGGATCGGAGAGATAGATTTCGTGATGTAAACGGGTATCTGAGAAGTCGGGGACATAGCCCTGCTCGGTCGCATATTCATGCATGGCGTCTACGGTTGCCGGCTCGCTGTCGTAGGGTCCGGTATGCATGCATTGAACGCAGAGACCCTCGTCAACTTTAAGCAGCTCGACGGCAGAAAAGTCCAGTTTCTTTTTGGCCGTGGCTTCCGCGACCGCCCAGTCAAAGTCATCCTGAGTGACGAAATCGGGCAGGCGGATGCACGAGATAAAGTTGAAATCGTCCTTGCGTACATAATCGATGTCGCCGCTCGGGGAGTCTTGCCACCAGAAGCCCTCGAGCGGCGGTACCACAAAGTCGAAATAGCCCTCGATACTCCTTGAGCCTTTCTTTGACATCTTGACGGTATAGGCGATGCCGTAAAGCAGCGGCAGGGCATTTTGATACTCGCCACCTTCGGTATTTGGGTCGCCCTTTCCGCGAACGGCAACGTAGCTCATAGGCGGGACAGTTATGATACTCGGCTTGCTTGCAGGTCTGTAGAGCTCCTTGCATTCCTTCTTAAAGTCGAACGCCATGTTGGCCGCCTTTCTGCGTATTGGCCTGCTTAGATAGCGGAATCATATCATAGAAACGAACAGTTGTTCGAATGATTTGGCTGACAGATTGAGATGCGCGCGTTGTGTTTGGCGGTCGGCCTGACCCCATCGATGATTTCTCTGCCTCCCCGGCGCCTCATCTATAGCTGCCGTTTCCCCATATAGAACCTGCCAAAATAAACCCGTCCCTTTTTAGTCGGTGCGAAATGGGTAATACTAAAGAGTTATCCGACCAGATGGGAACCGATCGATGGCTTATATCGAATTCAAAGACGTCATCAAGGCATACGGCGAGGGCGACGCCCGCATTCACGCACTCGACGGCGCGAGCTTTACGGTCGAGCGCGGCGAGCTCGCCATCATTCTGGGTGCTTCGGGTGCCGGCAAGACCACGGCGCTCAACATTCTGGGCGGCATGGATACGGCGACCTCCGGCACCGTGACGGTGGACGGGCGCGACGTGAGCTCCGCCAACGAGGCTCAGCTCGTGGAATACCGCCGCGCCGATGTCGGCTTTGTCTTCCAGTTCTACAATCTGGTCCCCAACCTGACGGCGCTCGAAAATGTTGAGCTTGCGGCGCAAATCTGCCCCGATTCGCTCGATGCCGAGCAAACGCTTTGCCAGGTTGGCTTGGGTGAGCGCCTCGCCAACTTCCCCGCGCAGCTTTCGGGCGGCGAGCAGCAGCGCGTGTCCATTGCCCGCGCGCTGGCAAAGAACCCCAAGCTGCTTTTGTGCGACGAGCCCACGGGCGCACTTGACTATAAAACCGGCAAGCAGATCTTGCAGCTGCTGCAGGACACTTGCCGCAAGCAGGGCATTACGGTCATCATCATCACCCACAACTCCGCGCTGGCGCCCATGGCCGATCGTCTGATCCGCTTTAGGAGCGGCCGCGTGGAGAGCGAGACGGTCCAGCAAAATCCCGTGCCTATCGAGACGATCGAGTGGTAGCGCCCATGGACCAAGATCGCCAAAACAGCCTACGCCACGACGCGCAGAATACGGAGCGCGAGCAGGATTTTACGACCTACCGTACCGCTCAAAGCTCAAACGATATGGTGCCGACGGTTTTTCGCCGCGGCATCTACCGCACAATCCGAGGCAGTCTTAAGCGCTTTTTGTCCATCGTGGTCATCACCGCGCTCGGCGTGAGCGTGATGTGCGGCCTTAAGGCGGGCTGCGAGGACCTGCGCGATTCGGTCGACGCCTATTTTGACCAGCAGAATGTCTATGACATTAACGTGCAGTCGACCTATGGCCTTACGCGCGACGATCTCGCGGCCATCCAAGAGGTCGACGGCGTCGAGACGGCCGAGGGTATCTACACCGAGACCGCCTACACCGCCGTGGGCACAACGCGCGAGCGCGTGGTCGTGCAGAGTCTCTCCAAGGAGAACATCGATCAGCCGGTGCTGGTGAGCGGCGATTTGCCCGAGAGCGCCGATGAGGTTGCGGTGACTTCGAAGTTCCTGAAGGCTTCGGGCAAAAAGCTCGGCGATACGGTGAGTTTTGCCGCCAATGACGCAAGTTCATCGAACCAAAGCGCCAAGGATCAGTTTGCCGCGGGCGATTACACCATTACGGCCGAGGTCCTCGATCCCACTGATGTGAGCTCCGACTCGACAGTCAACGCCTTTCGCGCTGCTTCGGCGGCGGACTATAAGTTCTATGTGAGCGAGGACGCCGCGACATCTTCTTCCTACTCCGCGGTCCACGTGATCGTCGAGGGAGCCAAGAGTCTCAACTCCTATTCGGATGCCTACGCGGCAAAGATCAATGAGGTCAAGGGCAATATCGAGAAAATCCGTGAGGAGCGTGAGAAGGCGCGTGCTCAGGAGCTGACGGTCGACACGCCGGCAAGCTTGGATACGGCCGAGCGCGAGGCGAATATGCTCTTTGGGATTGAACAGGGCAACATCAATCGCATGGCCGAGGGCAGCGAGGAGCGCGTCCAGGCTCAGGCCGAGTTGGACCAGCGCCGCGCCGCCGCTGACCAGCATTTTGCCGATGCCCGCGCCGAGCTTTCCGATCTGGGCGAATGCTCCTGGTACATCCAGGACCGCGGTAACATCGCAAGCTACTCGAGCGTCGAGAGCGACAGTTCTTCGATCGAGGCCATCGCCACGGTGTTCCCATTTATCTTCTTTGTCGTCGCTGTGCTCATCAGCCTCACCACCGCCACGCGCATGGTTGAGGAGGAGCGTACACTTATTGGCCTGTACAAGGCGCTCGGCTATTCACGTGGGCGTATCCTGTCCAAATACGTGGACTACTCGCTGTGGGCGTGTCTGATCGGCGGCGTGCTTGGCAACATCATCGGATTTGTGGGCCTGCCGCTGTTCCTGTTTACGGTGTTCGACGACATGTACTCGCTGCCCCAGATGCTGCTTTCGTACGATATCGTGTCGTCGCTCGTGTCGGTAGCGCTGTTTGCCGTGGGCGTGGTGGGCGCCACGATTATCGCCTGCCGCCACGAGATGGCCGAGACGCCGGCTTCGCTCATGCGTCCCAAGGCGCCGCGTGCCGGCTCACGCATTCTGCTCGAGCGTATCGGATTTATCTGGCGCCGCATGGGCTTCTTAAACAAGGTGGCGGCGCGTAACCTGTTCCGCTACAAAAAGCGCGCCTTTATGACCATCTTCGGTATCGCCGGCTGCACAGCGCTCGTGATCTGCGGTATGGGCATCCGTGACACATCGGTGGCGCTTTCGCCCAAACAGTACGGGCATATCACGCGCTACGACCTGCTGGCGGTCGCCAATCCCGACGATTTTTCGCAGACGTGCGCGGCATTGGATGAGCGCAGCGCGGCCAATGATTCCAACGTGACCGTGACCTCAACCCTGCCGATTATGACCGACAACGTCACCTTTACGTTTGGTGGCAAGAGCGAGACTGTGCAGCTCATCGTGATTCCCGACGACCGCACGGGTGACTTGGGCGATTACGTGCGCCTGGAGGATGAGTCCAAAGAACCGCTGTCTTTGCGTGACGGAGACGTGTATCTGAGCAAAAGTTCACAGCTGGTACTGGGGATTCAGCCGGGCGATACGGCGCACGTCCAGGATTCGTCGCTCAATGTTGCCAAGGTCAAAGTCAGTGACATTTCGCTCAACTATCTGGGCAACACGCTTTACATGACGCAGGGCACCTATGAGCGCGCGTTTGGTCGAAGTGCACGCCTTAATGGGATCTTTGTGCTGCTTAAGGGCTCGTCGGCCGACCAGATTGCGTTTAGCAAGAATCTTAAGAGTGACGGCTGGCTTTCGATTTCGAGTACGGCCGAGCATTGGGAAAACTATGAGGCGAACTTTACGATTATCAATTCGGTCGTGGTGCTTGTGACCTTTATGGCGGCGTGCCTGTCGTTTGTGGTGGTGTTTACGCTGTCCAACACCAACATCTCCGAGCGCGAACGCGAGCTGGCGACCATCAAGGTGCTGGGCTTCCGCCGTGGCGAGGTGCACCACTACGTCAACAAGGAGACGTTAATCCTCACGGCAATTGGCGCCGCGCTGGGCGTGCCGCTGGGTAGCCTGCTGGCCGAGAGCTTTACGTACATTCTGCAGATGCCGTCGCTCTACTTTGACGTTGAGGTCCAGCCGCTGAGTTATGTGCTCGCCGTAGTGCTTTCCTTTGTCTTTACGTTTATCGTCAACCTCACTACCAATCGCACCCTCAATAGGATCGACATGGTCGGCGCCCTCAAGAGCGCCGAGTAGCCTGTCCTGGGATTCAAGTTCTAGCGAGCTGCCGACGTGCCCGCAGCAGCATTTTTGCATAAACCGCCCCGCCAAATGCATACTTTGACGGGGCGGTTGCTTTTTGCCCACAGGTACCCCAGGGGGCGCCGTGCAAATTCCGGAGTATTCAGCATCCCGGGGTCCGCGGGCGCGGGGGCGGGTGCACAAAACCGCGCTGAAAGCCCCGATTCTGAGTCCCAACGCCTCTAGAGCCGCTCGTTTTTTTTACAGGATGCGGCCCATGGTGCCTGCCTTTCGCCCAAAATCCAGTATGCAGGCACCCTCGGCTGCTGAATACTCCCAAAAATGCACGCCGCATCCTACCCTAGGCACCCGTAGCTACTCTGCGGGTGCGTGGCCTGATAGTAAGTTGCGGTGGAATAGTTCCTGTTTTATGGCTCTGCTATGCCAAACAGGAACTATTCCACCGCAACATATTGAGAGGGTTCTTGGCTGTTATGCGTACTGACATTTGTCATGAAATGGCAGGCCATTAGGGGTTGCTACTCGTAGTTGCGGTAGGGTTGGGGCAGATTCTAACTAGAAATGGTGGTCGCTACCGGTTGTTCTCGGCATACTCGGCTCATTCGATTACGGTCGCCACATGAAAGGAACTGTCATGGATCTTGCGATGGCACAGCGCCTCGTCGATCGCCGCAAAGCTGCCGGTCTTTCCCAAGAGGCGCTTGCTGCTCAGCTTGGCGTAAGCCGCCAGGCTGTCAGCAAATGGGAACGCAGCGAATCCTCACCCGATACCGATAACCTTATTGCGCTCGCCGCGCTGTATGGCGTGTCACTGGATGAGTTGCTATATGGGGAAGCGGCTAGCGATGTCGACACCTCGGCCGACGATGACATTGACGCCAATAATTCAGGCGAGTCTGAAGGCGCCGAGTCTTCTACCGAGCACGTGGATTCTGACGGTAAGCCACTTGTCGACATTTCTCTCGCACGCGGTATCCATGTTATTGATCCCAACAAAGGCAAAGAGGTCCATGTTGGCTGGAATGGTATCCATGTGGCTAACGAGCGCAAGGGTGAAGAGGTCCATGTCGGGCCGGGCGGATTGCATATCGATACGTTAGAGGACGATGGACACAGCGTATATACCAATGCCGACGGCACCGTTACCATCGACGGCGAGACCTTTTCGAGCTGGAAAGAGGCACACGACAAGCTCGACCATCATGGCAAGCATTTCCATACTAAGCTCGGTCGCGCATGGAACAAGTTTCCCTTTCCTGCACTTGTCGTCCTCGCCTATCTCGCGCTCGGCATCATCTGCGGCACGTAGGGCATGGGGCTCTTTCTGGTCTTTCTGATTCCCGTCTACTATGAGATGGGCGACTTCATCGACCGACGTCATCTATCTAAGCTAATCGGTAGCGTCTATCCAACAGCCGCCATTGCCTGGTTCCTCTATATGTGGCTTTGCTTGGCGCAGTCCCATCCCACATGGGTCATCCTCATCACCATCCCAGTTGTAAAAGCACTCATGCGCTGGTGCCGAAAGCAATGGAAACGCCGCAAACAAGCCTAAGCCGCTCCAACCCGTCAGCAATGCTTGGCCAACGCCGCTCGCCCCTTCCAAGTTGCGGTGAAATACGGACTGTTGGGGGTGCGGACTATTTCTTGGACCGCGCCTAGGCGTATCCAATGGAGTGGGTATGATGAATTGGACACCTATTTAAGAGCGAAAGGTGTTCAAGATG
>CATWQC010000023.1 GCA_958352845.1 uncultured Collinsella sp. | reverse complement strand
CTGGTGATCTCCGCCTTGAGAGGGCGGCGTCCTAAACCGCTAGACGAACGGGCCACATGACATCTGCACTGCCGTGCTGCGAGGAAATATATTACGGGACAAAAAACGTCAGCGCAAGAAGAAATTCCAAATTGCCCAAATTTTGTCGGCAGGTTATGGAACACGCAGGTAAACTGGGTAGCTAATTCAAGTTGAGATGGACCAAAAGAGCTTCGCGCTCGTTGGGAATGTTGTCTTCGATCACGGCGTCGAGGGCGGAGTTGAGAAGCTGACCCAGTTCCGGCCCGGGCTTGACTCCGGCACGGATCAGGTCGCCGCCGTTGATGGCGAGCATCTTGAGCGTATGGGGCTCCCCTGCCTTCAGCAGCTCGTGCGCCAGCGCGCGCATCTCCTCAATCGTCTCAACGTAATAGAAGCACGATGGGGCCTTGCCAAGCGTGTCAGCACGCTTGAGGTCCATGAGCTCGTCAATCAGGCGGGCCGTGTCGACGCCCTCACCCGAAAGCGCGCGCATCATATTGAGCAGGCAGGAGCGCTCGGGGCGCAGCGGCTTATCGTGATATTTGATGAGCAGGCAAACGTCGCGCACCAGGTCGTGCGAGAGTGCCAGGCGATCCATAATGACGCGCGCTTTCTTGGCGCCGAGCTCGGGATGACCGTAGAAGTGTCCGCTGCCGGCGTGATCGACCGTAAAGCACTCGGGCTTGGAGACATCGTGCAAAAACGCCGCCCACATAAGGCTCGACGATGGCGCGACGCCGTCGCACAGCGCCAGCTCCCCTGCCACCGTCAGCACACGGGCGATATGCTCGTAGACGTTAAACGCATGATAGACACTTCGCTGATCAAACCCGCGACCCGCTGCCAACTCGGGCACAGCGGCGCAGATGAGCTCAGGGTAGCGCAACATGGCGTCTCCCCCGTGACCGGTCGAAAGAATGCCCTCGAGCTCAATACCCACACGCTCGCGCGCTACGGCATCGAGCAGCGGCGCGCACTCGGCAAGCGCACGCTTGGTCTCGGGCTCAATCATAAAGTCCAGGCGGCAGGCAAAGCGCACCGCGCGCAGCATGCGCAGGGCGTCCTCGTTAAAGCGACGCTTGGGATCGCCGACAGCGCGAATCAGCTTGCGCTCCAAGTCACCCTGGCCGTCGTAGCGGTCGACAAGCCCGCGCTCGGGATGCCAGGCCATGGCGTTGACGGTAAAGTCGCGGCGCGCCAGATCGTCCTCGAGCGAGGCGGCGCGCTCGACGCTCTGAGGATGGCGCCCATCGGTATAGAAGCCATCCAGACGGTACGTGGTGACCTCGATACGCTCGCCATCGGAAATAGCCGTGATTCCGCCAAATTTAATGCCCGACTCCACAACCACGATGCCGGCGGCCTCGAGCGCCGCCTTGGACTCCTGCCACAGGCCGCTACAGCACATATCAACATCGTGGCTGGGGCACCCCATCAGGGCGTCGCGCACCCAACCGCCCACGTACCAAGCCTCAAGACCAGCCGCCTCAAGCGCGCGCAGGACGCGTAGGGACGCATCGGACGGTTGCGTACCGTTGAGCGAAACATTGCACATGCCTATGGCCTCCTGCACTTGTGAGCGTTAATCGATGGTTCTCAAGAAGTCTAACAAGAAACGAGAAAGCGCGCACACGCAATCGCGTCGTTGATTAGATAAAACGAGACAGCAGACACCACATATGTTCAGCGCGCAAAAAACACCCGCCTTGGTAATCCAAAGCGGGTGTTCGGCAACGATGTATCGATGCGGCTAGCAGACCTGGCGAACCTCGATGTGCTTCTTATATTCGTCCACCTTGGCAAAATCGCCCAAACCGGGGCACTCGACCACGTTGGCACCGGTGGCCATCGACAGGCGCAGGGCGTCCTCGACGCGCTCGGGGGCGTCATGCCACACGGACAGGAAGGCAGCGAGCGAGGAATCGCCGGCACACACCGTCGACAGCAGCTTGACGTCGAAGGTGCGGTTAGCAAACCAGATGTGCTTGCCGTTGGAGAAGTACGCACCGGCGCCGCCGAGGGTCAGCAGCACGTTCTTGGCGCCCTTGGCATGAAGCTCAGCCATAGCGCCCTTGACGGACTCATCGTCGCCACCGCTCACCTTAATGCCAAAGATATCGAGCAACTCGTCGTCATTAGGCTTGATCAGCAGCGGCTCCATGGCAATGAGATCTGCCAGCTGATGGCTCGAAATGTCGAGAACGAACTCGGCACCCTTGGCCTTGACGCGGCGCAGAACCTCGGCCAGGAAGCCCTCGGAAGTGTTGGGAGGCAGCGAGCCGCTGATTACCAGGCAGGTCATGTCATCGAGCGAATCGATGAGCTCAAACATCTCCTGCTCATTGGCCTCGTTGATGGCGGCACCGGCGTTGACCATGTTGTACTCGGTGTCGGGGCCGGCATTGAGGAACACGTTGACGCGCGTGATGCCGTCGGTCCACACGGGCTTGACGGGCACGCCCAGGGCCTCGGCGCCCTTGACGATGAACTCGCCCGAGAAGCCAGCGAAGAAACCCAGGATCGTGGTGTCGACACCGTAGTGGTCAAGCGTAAACGAGACGTTGAGGCCCTTGCCGTTGGGCGTGTAGACGGCGTTGCGGGTACGCGTGACGGTGTTGGCAGCAAGGCCGTCGCAGGCGATGTTGTAGTCAATGGCGGGATTTGCAGTGAGCGTGTAAATCATGAATGTTCCTTTCACGAAGCAACGTGTTAATGAAAGTATATTCCACGCATAGACAAAAGGCTAGGACAACTCGGTGAACGGTGTGGAAGCGATGAAGTACGGCGGGACACGTCTCCCCCATGGCGGAACAAAAAAGGCGCCCCGGCCGAAACCGGGGCGCCGCATGCGCACGAATATGTCGCGTTTCGATTACTGACGATCGAGCTTGCGGACAGCAACGCGCTTGCTGTACTCATCGACGTGACCGAAGTCGCCGATGCCGACGGATTCGGCAACGTTGGCGCCGGTGGCCATAGCGAGCTTCATGGCCTCCTCGACGTTGTCGCGATCCCTGTACCACTTGTGCAGGAACGCAGCAAGGGTGCAGTCGCCGGCGCAGACGGAAGAAACCAGCTTGATGTTGAACTCACGCTTGGCGTACCAGATGTCCTCGCCGTTGGAGAAGTAAGCGTCGCCGCGGCTACCACGGGTGAGCAGCACGTTCTGAACGCCAGCGTCGTGAGCCATCTTCATGGCGACGCGAACCTCGTCGTCGGTGTCGACCGGCACGCCGAAGATGGCCTTCATCTCGTGATGGTTCGGCTTGATGAGCAGCGGCTTCTTGTGAGCGAGCTCCTTGAGCTTGTCGGAGGACAGGTCCAAGACGACGTCGGCGCCACGAGCCTGAGCGTGCTCCATGACCTGAGCCAGGAAGTCGGGCGTAGCTTTGGGAGGAACGGAGCCGGAAACGATCAGGCACTCAAGATCACCCGCGGTATCCAGGATGTTGTAGAGCTCCTCCTGGTGCTGCGGCGTAATAGGAGCACCCGGGTTCAGGATGCCGTACTCGTGCTGGCCATCGTTGACGTAGGTGTTAATGCGCGTGATACCGTCGGTCCAGACCGGGCGGCAGAGGCAACCCAGGTTCATGACCTCCTCGACGATGAACTTGCCCGTGAAGCCGGCGAAGAAGCCGAGCGCGACGGTGTCGACGCCCATCTTCTTAAAGGCGAAGGACACGTCGAGGCCCTTGCCGTTAGCCGTGTAGCTGGCCGAGCCGGTGCGGACGTTCTCGTCGGGCTCGAGCGGAGAGCTCGAAACCGTCATGTCGACAGCCGGGTTAGCGGTTAGCGTGTAGAACATTTACAGTACCCCCTGTATATGTGAGGGCCGCGTGGCCGGCCCATTCCAACCACGCGGTTACCTCTGATACCAAATTAGCGAGCTGCGGACTCGAGCAGTGCCTTGACCTCGGCGGCAGTGTTGCAGGCGAGCGCCTTCTCGGCGAGCTCGTCGCACTCGGCCTTGGTCCACTGGCTGATGGTCTTGCGGGCGCGCAGGATCGACGGAGCGCTCATCGAGAACTCCTCCAGGCCCCAGCTGATCAGCAGCGGCTCGAGCAGCGGATCGGCAGCGGCCTCGCCGCACATACCGACCATGATGCCGGCCTTCACGCCGCTCTCGATGATGTTCTTGAGCGAGCGGAGCACGGCGGGATAGTACACCTGGTACAGGTTGGAGATGGTGTCGTTACCACGGTCGGCGCACATGGTGTAGCCGATCAGGTCGTTGGTGCCGATGGAGAAGAAGTCGGCAACCTCGGCAAGACGGTCTGCGAGCAGCGAAGCGGCGGGCGTCTCGACCATGATGCCGACCTCGATGTTCTCGTTGAACTTGCGACCCTCTTCGGTCAGCTCGGCCTTGCACTGCTCGACGAGCTCCTTGACAGCCAAGACCTCCTCGACGCAGGTGACGAGCGGGATCATGATCTTGACGTCACCGAAGGCGCTAGCGCGCAACAGAGCGCGGAGCTGGACCTTGTACTGGTCGGGATTGGCCAGGCAGTAACGCACGGCGCGGAAGCCCATGAAGGGGTTATCTTCCTTGACCATGTGCAGATACGGAATCTCCTTGTCGCCACCCACATCGAGCGTGCGGATGATGACCGGAGCACCCTTGAGCGCGCTGGCGACCTTACGGTAGGCGTTGAACTGCTCCTCCTCGGAAGGAAGCTCGGCAGAGTCCATGAACAGGAACTCGGAGCGGAACAGACCGATAGCCTCGGCATCGTGATCGAGCGCGTTGGGCACGTCATCGGGGTTACCGATGTTGCAGGCGATGATCTTCTTGATGCCATCGGCAGTCACGGAAGGCTTGCCACGGAAGGCCTCGAGGGCCGCCTTCTCGGCAGCGAAGGCCTCGGCCTTGGCGGTGTAGGCAGCGAGCGTCTCCTCGTCGGGATCGGCCTCGACGATACCCTTGCCACCGTCGACGACAACGGTCATACCGTTGCGCAGCGCGGTGCAGCTGTTGGAAACCGAAAGGACAGCCGGGATCTCGAGGGCACGCGCGATGATCGCGGAGTGCGACGTGCGGCCACCGGTCTCGGTGACGATACCGGCAACGTGGGTCTTATCGATCGTGGCGGTCATGGACGGCGTGAGGTCATGCACGACAACGACGGTGTTCTCGGGCAGGACGGAGAGGTCGACGACCTCCTTGCCCAGCAGCTCGGCCAGAATACCGGTGCGGATGTCGGCGATGTCGGCCGCGCGCAGACGGAACATCTCGTCGTCCATGGACAGGAACATGTTCTCGAACATGGTCGAGGTGTCCATGAGCGCCTGCTCGGCGCAGGTACCGCCGTCAATGGCGGCGTTGATGGCGTCGGTCATGCCCGGGTCCTGAGCCAGGACAATGTGTCCGCTCATGATCTCGGCCTCGGCCTCGCCCACCGTCTCCTTCATGTGGTCGGCCTGAGCCTGGGTCTTCTCGCAGAAGACCGAAAGAGCGGACTGATAGCGCTCCTTCTCTGCTGCCGAATCAGCAACCTCGTGCGGCTCAAACGTCAAGTCGGGATCGACGGCAACCATGACGGTGCCGATACCGATGCCCTCGGAAGCGTTGACTCCCTGATACATTCCCATTCCTCTCTCCGTGTCATGTGATAAAGCGTTTTGCCATATCCATGACAAAAGAGCGCAGCTACCTTACAACAGGTCACTGCGCCCCCAAATATGAACTTAGTTGTTCAACATGCGACCCGTTTGAGTTCTACTCGCCAAGACCGCTCTTGATGAGCTCGATGGCAGCAGCCAGAGCCTCGGCCTCGTCAGCGCCGTCGCACTTGACCTCGACCTCGGTGCCGCAGGGGATACCAGCAGCCATGAGGGCCATCGGGGACTTGCCGTTGACCTCCTTCTCGGGGGTGACGACTGTCACGTCACAGGCGTACTTGCCCATGGTGGAGGCGAACAGACCAGCCGGACGCATGTGCAGACCCTGAGGATTAACGAGGGTAGCCTTCTCAGAAACCATAGTTGACTCCTTTTTGTGTTTAACCCCTGTCATGCATGTGGCAGGAGTCAGATTCACGACGTTGTTTATATTAACTCACATCAAACGGTTTTTCATTGTGTTTCAGACGAATTATTGGACAGATGTGTTTGTCGTCCGCTTGCTCGCCGGGCGGGGCGATTAAGTTTGCTGCTCTACAGTCCTGCGCAAGACGGAAAGCACATTAAGTGCTTTCCTTTGCGTGCGGAACTCGCGACAAACTTAATCGCCCCGCCCGGCGAGCAAGCTGCGGAAAATCGGTCGGTCCAGAGTAATGTCGGCTGAAAGGAATTCTGGCTGATGAACTGTTCGCGATAAAGACTCGATAGGCAGCCCCCTCTATGCCCTTTTATAAGTTGCGGTGAAATAGGGACTGAATTTGGGGTTGAATCGTTTAAACAGTCCCTATTTCACCGCAACTTATGGGAGGGATAGAAAAAGGGCGAAGGCCCTCTCCAGGGCCTCCGCCTTAGTTACAGGGGGCGATGTTGTTCACGTACCGTGGAATTAGACCAGACGGGCGTTAATCGTCTTGGCGATCTCGGCGGCGTCGGTGGAACCCTTGACGGTGGCACGGAAGTCCTCGTCCATGAGCGCCTCGGCGACCTTGGACAGGATCTTGAGGTGCGTGGTGCCGGCCTGGGCACCGGGGATGAGCAGGGCAATAGCCACGTTGACGGGAGCGCCGTCCATGGTGTCCCAACCGGTCACGCCAGAGTCGTCCTTGACGACGATAACAGCGGCCTCGGTGATGGCGTCGGACTTGGCATGCGGAATGGCGAAGCCCTCCATCATGCCCGTGGTGCCCTCGGCCTCGCGGGCCAGGAAGGCGTTCATCACGGCGTCGGCATCGCCGGCGATACCGGCCTTAACGGCCTGGTTGGAGACAAAGCTCAGAGCCTCGTCACGAGAAGCGAAGTCCTCGGCGACAAAGACGTTCTCGACCTTCACGAAGTCGGCAGCCTCGGCCTTGGGGGCCTCGACGGCAGCGGCCTTGGGAGCCTCAACCGGCTTGGCTGCAGGAGCGGCCTTCTGATTCTTCTCGAAGTCGAACTTCTTGAAGGCCACGAACAGGATGCCACCGACCACAGCGCCGATGAGGATCGCGAGGACCCAAAGCGGACCGTTCTCGACAACGGGCAGGACCAGGAAGCCACCGTGAGGCGCCGGATCGTGAACGTTGAAGAAAATGGTCAAGATGGAAGCGATGGAAGAACCGAGCATCATGATGGGCATGACGGGCCAGATGTTCTTGGTCATGAACGGAATGGCGCCCTCGGTGATGTGGGTGCAACCAAGAATGAGGTTGACGATACCGGCGTCATGATCCTCCTGGCTGAAGTACTTCTTGCCGACAACGACGGCGAAGGTGGTGATCAGCGGCGGAACGATGCAAGCGGCGGAGACGGCAGCCATGAAGTTGGTGCCGAAGTTGTAGGTCTCGGTGCCGACGCCAGCTTCGAGAGCGGTACCGAGCAGGAAGGTGCCAGTAGCGTAAGCAGCCTTGTTGACCGGGCCGCCCATATCAAAGGCGCACATGCAGCCGATGGCCAGGCCAAGGATCACCGGACCGGAGTTACCGAGGCTCTGCAGGAAATCCATCATGCCCTGGTTAATGGCAGCCATGGGGCCGGAAATACCGAGCATGACCAGGCCGACGATGGCGGTAGAGCACAGCGGATACAGGAAGATTGCCTTCAGGCCATTAAGGCTCGCAGGAATTTTAGAGAAAACCTTCTCGAGCAGCAGGATGACATAGCCAGCGAGGAAGCCGCCGACGATGCCGCCCAGGAAGCCAAAGCCCACACCTGCGCCACCGGCGTCGATCATGCCGGTATCGGCGTTAACAGGCAAGCCCTGGATGGCAATCATACCGGCGACGAAACCGGGGACGAGCGCCGGGCGCTTGCCGATGGACTCGGCGATGTAAGCGGAGAGCACCGGAACCATGAGGTTCATGGCGATACCGCCGATAATCTTGAGCATCGCGGCAAAGCTGTTGTAGTCGGCAGCCGTCGAATCAAAGGACGTAATGCCCCATAGGAACGAAATGGCGGTCAGAACACCACCGGCAACGACGAAGACCAGCATGTGGCTGACGCCGTTCATGAGGTGCTTGTAGATGACGTGACCGATGGACTCCTTCTCCTCGACCTCGTCCTCGACATCGGCGGCAGCGGCAACCGTGTCGTCGCCCTTGGCGGCGAGCGCGCGGTCGATCAGCTTACCGGCGGCCTCAACGGACAGGGCCTTGGAAACACCAACGGAAACCATGGGCTTACCGGCGAAACGCTCAGCCTGGACATCCTTATCGGCTGCGACGACGACGGCCTTGGCACCGGCGATCTCGCTCTTGGTGAGCTCGTTCTCGACACCGACCTGGCCATGAGTCTCGACCTTAATGGTCAGACCTCGCTCGGCAGCAGCCTTCTCCAGCGCCTCCTTCGCCATGAAGGTGTGCGCAATGCCGGTCGGGCAACCGGTCGCGGCGATGATGTCAAACTTAGCCATGTGTCCCTCCTTCTTGAGTACAGCGCCCTCGGGCGCTCCCCTACACGCGCTTCGATGCGCGTTTTTCCACAACTGAAAGATACCAACCTACCGTCCGCGTGAGAAGAGACAAGGTGCAATTCTCCGGTGAAAGGTTCTTTCATAACCGTAAACGGTAAGTGAAAGTTTACCATCAACACTTGAAACGGCAAGGTGTATCTTGTAATTGAAAATGCCCGTATACTATGGCATTGCGAATCAAATTAGATTTTCATGCCAACCAGGAGCCATCCATGACCGATAGTAGCAAGAGCGCACTTTCCCTCATTAGCACCCATCAGGGATACAGCGAGTCCGAGCAGCGCATTGTCGACTATATATTGGAGCACCAGTCCGAGGCTCCACGCCTCACGGCGGCTCAGCTCTCACGCGCCGCTGCCACGTCCGAGGCGACCGTTTCGCGCTTCTGCCGCAAGCTGGGCTTTGGTAGCTTCCGCAGCTTTCAGTTTTCGTTGGCGAGGGATTTGGAAAGCCAGCGCAACGAAGGCCTGACCGACGAGGTCTCGCTCGACAATATGGAGCAGAGCCTCAAGAACATCCTGGCTGCCAAGGTGAGCGAGCTTAATGCGACCATCGACGGTATCGACCACGATACGCTGGCGGCTGTTGTGCATGCCCTTAAGCATGCAGGGGTTATTGAGTTTGCGGCTGTGGGCAATACCAACGCGGTCGCGCTCGATGCGACGTTTAAGTTTTCGCAGCTGGGCCTGCGCTGCATGGCGAGCACCATTAGCGAGACATCAATCGGCTTTGCGCTTACGTTGCGCCCGGGTGACGTCATCGTGCTAATCTCAAACTCTGGCAAATCGCGCCGACTGAATCGCATGGCAAAAGCGGCTCGCGGCTGTGGTGCCACCGTAGTCGTCATCAGCAGCGACAGCAAGTCTCCGCTTGCTCGTTTGGCAGATTACACCTTTAACACCGTGAACCACGAGGCGCTGCTAACCACGGGCGACTTTGCGTTCTCCAAGATCAGCGCCACGATGATCATCGAAGTCATCTACAACTTCTTGCTGCCCGAGATTGAAGACGCGCGTGAGCATATCAGCTACTACGAGGAGCTCATCCAGCCGGATAAAGTCGTGGAGTAGGTTTTAACAGGGGCCGTTAAGTACCGTTCCCACAAAACTATGCCGGTTTACTACGATGAAATCGGAATATGCGACCACATCGCGTTTTAAAAGAAAACCGCAGGCGTTCTACCTGCGGTTTTCTTTTCACAATTTTAGCTGTGCTCGAGCTACGCCGATTCATCGTAGTAAACCGGCATAGTTTTTTGACGGTCGGGCCAGACAGGCAACTGGCGGCTCGGCCTAAGCACGCGCTTCTTCCAGCATCTGCTTTGCGTGGGCCAAGCTTGCCTCGGACTGATCGCCGCTCAACATGCGGGCGATCTCGGCGATACGCGCTTCGCCGGTTACCTCGTCCAAATGCGTCTGGGGAACATCGCCCGGTTCCTTGCTGACGACATAATGCTTGTCAGCCATGACGGCGACCTGCGCCAAGTGGGTTACGACAATCACCTGATGCGTAGCGGCGAGATCTGCCAGCACGCCCGCGAGCGCACGCGCCGTGGAGCCACCGACACCGGCATCGACCTCGTCAAACACCAGCGTATCGACACCGTCCGCGTTACCGAGGACAACCTTGCTTGCCAGCATGACGCGGCTGAGCTCGCCGCCCGACGCAATGCGGCGCAGGGGGCGCGGCGTCAAACCGGCACCGCTGCGGTATAGCAGCTCGTAGCTCGAAGGACCAACGGGCGTCCACTCAGCACGGGGAAGATCGCGCGACTCCCAGACGAGCTCGGCGCCGCCCATCTCCAGGCGAGCCATCTGGCGGCCCACCTCATGGCAGAAGCGCGGGGCCGCCGTATTGCGGGCGCGCTTAAGTGCCTTGGCAGCTGCAAACAACTCGCGCTCGGCGCTCCAGAGTGCCTCACGCGCCTTTTTGATCTGCTCATCGCCATCATCGACCAGAGACAGCAGTTCTTGCGAGCAATCGCGCATGGCAAAAACATCGTCCATGGTGGGACCCCACTGACGCAACAGGCCCTTGAGGTCGGAATACCGCTCACGCATGCGAGCGAGCTCGCGCGGGTCGAAGGCGACGCCATCGCGATAGGAACGAAGCTCGTTCGCGCAATCCTCAAGGGAGATACAGGCATCCGAAAGCGCATCGGCAATGTCGCCAAGTTTGCGATCGACGGTAGCCATACGGGAAAGTTCTGCCACGGCGCTGTTCACGGCATCGAGCGCTCCCCCTTCAGAGGCAAGCGATGCATGGGCATCGTTAGCTGTGGCAACCAGCACCTCGGCATGTTCGGAGCGCGGCAGCAGTTCCTCGAGTTCCTCATACTCGCCCGGTTTGGGGTCGACCTCGCCGATGCGCTCGAGCGCAAAGCGCGCTTCCTCGACGCGGCTCCCCTGCGCACGCGAGGCCTCTTCGACACGTCGAACCTCCTTAGCGGCAGCGCGCGAAGCCTTAAAGCAGGCGCGGTAGTGCTCGAGCGCCTCGAGTGCAGGGCGCCCTGCCCAGGCATCGACCATCGCAACATGATGCGCCGGATCGAGCAAGCGCTGGTGCTCGTGTTGGCCGCACAGATCCATCATCACGCCAACGCGTTCCGAAAGCTCGCGCACACTGGCGATACGGCCGTCAATCTTCACGCGGCTGCGGCCCTCGGCAGAAAGACTGCGCTGCACGGTGAAGCCCTCCGTGTCGTGCGGGCCGTCAAACAGGCGCGCCTCGACGCTCGCCAGCGCCTCGCCCTCGCGCACCGTCGACGAATCCGCGCGCTCACCCAAAATAAGCTTGAGGGCCGAGAGCAGCGCGGTCTTGCCGGCGCCGGTCTCGCCGGTCAGGACAGTCAGGCCGGCACTCGGCACCAGCGTCGCCTCGCGAATGAGTGCAATGTTAGAAACCTGCAGCTCATCGATCATGACGGACTCCGTAGAATACGCGGCTCACCGAGTTATAGAAGCTCTCGGGGCCGTAATCCAGCAGCAACACATCTCCGGGCCCGCGGCGCACCGCCACGCTCTCAACGGTGCCATCGCAGGTAATAAACTGCCCATCGATAGCAATCGCCGGAACACTCGGGCGATCATCGGACATAAAGATTTCGACGACATCACTCGGCGAAGTCAAGAAGGCACGGGCCTGAATGGTGTGCGGCGCAATGGGTACGCAGACCATGCCCGTATAGTCGGGGCTCACGATGGGGCCACCGGCACTGAGCGCGTACCCCGTAGAACCAGTCGCCGTCGAAACGACGACACCGTCACCGCGTAGGCGGTCGATATGATGGCCGGACACCGTGATGTCGAACTCGACCATATCGGACAGCGGACCGCGGGTAAGCGCCATGTCGTTGAGGGCGAAGGTGCGCACGACATCCTTCGTACCGTCTTCGCGCACGGACACGATATCCGCGGCGATGGTAGCGCGACGGCTCACATGCAGCTCGCCGGACAGGGCGTCGCTCACGACCTGCAGAATGTCGCGCTCCTCGGGACTCGCAGCAGTTAAAAAGCCCAGGTGACCATAGGAAAGACCGAGGATAGGAATCTCGCGATGGTTGAGGATGCGGGCAGCGCGCAGCAATGTACCGTCGCCGCCGAGCGTAATGACCAGATCGGAGCCGTCGATATCAGGTGTGCTTTGAATCTTCGATCGCTGGTCGGCAGCCCATGCGACCTCATAGCCCTGGCGCGTCAGCCAAAGCTCGAGCATCAGGCCGCTCTCGACCGCCTCTTGCTTGTAGTAATTGGGAACCAGAAAGACCTTCATAGCGTTGCAGCTTTCTCGCTCAAAACCGATACCTGGGATTGCAGCACGTCTTGCGAGCGGTCGCCAGATTCAAATCTCGTGCCGTACAGGAAAAACTCAACGTTGCCCTTGGCACCATGAATGGGCGACACGCACACATCGACCGGGAACAGCCCCTTGGCAGCAAAGAGCTCAACCGCCGCCACGAGCGTATCGCGGCGCACAGCGGGATCGGTCACAATGCCGCCCTCGCCCACCAGCGCCGCCGGAGCTTCAAACTGCGGCTTTACGAGCGTGCAGAATGCACCCGTAGGCGCCAGGCACGCCAGTACCGCATCGATAATGTTCGCGATGCTGGTAAACGAGACATCACACACAGCCAGGTCGATGGCGCCGGCATAGCCAAGCTCAGGCAGCTGCGTCACGTTTGTGCGCTCATGCAGCGTCACGCGATCGTCCTGACGCAACGACCAATCGAACTGGGCGCGACCCACGTCCACAGAGACAACGGTCGCAGCTCCGCGCTTGAGCAGGCAATCGGTAAAACCCCCGGTAGAGCAGCCCACATCCAAACAGGCAAGGCCCGTCGGATTGATGCCAAACGCATCAAGCGCGCCTTCGAGCTTAAGACCGCCGCGGCCAACATAGGGAATGCGCCCCTTCACGTGCAGCGGCAGCCCCGGGATTACCTTAAGGCCCGGCGAAGTCAAGCGCTCACCGCCACTCGAGACCAAGCCGGCCATAAGAGTGCGAAGGGCATCCGCGCGATCGGCGCAGATGCCCTGTGAAATCAGTTCGTCATCAAGACGCACGCGTTTCATGAATGCCATCAACCATTCGTATCCGGAGATGCGGCCTAGCTATCCTGGGATTCGTTTGCCGCATCCTCATCGTATTCCTGCTCGAGCTTGTCGGCCTCTCGCGGCGTCAGCTCAAACTTGTCGACCATATCGACCGCGCGGGAGCCCAGCTCAATCGCTTCGTCAAACAAATCGAGCGAACGCTCCAAGGAGGTATCCTTGGAGCGAACGGTAGCGATGATCTGGTCCAGACGGTCCGAGATCTCGTCGAAGTTGCGGACGGAACCCTCTGGCATGGCTACTCCTCGACGGAGTCGGCCTCGACGGCCTCAGCAGCGTCCGCATCCTCGGCAAGTACACCGGCGGCAGCCTGAGCGGCGGCGACCTTTGCGGCAGCCTCTGCAGCCTGCGCCTCCTCGCGAGCGCGGTCCTCGGCCAGCAGCTCTTGGTACAGGTCCTCGCCCGGCAGCTCCTCGCTGCGAGCGATCTTGCCCAGCACGCCGTTGACGAACGACGCGGACTGGTCGGTGCCATAGGCCTTGGCAAGCTCGACAGCCTCGTTGATCACGATGGCGTCCGAGACCTCCTCGTCGGTGAGGAAACGCATCTCGTAAACGGCGATACGCAGCAGATTGCGGTCGGCGCCGGGCATGCGCATAAGATCCCAGTTCTTGGCAACGGAGCGCAGAGCGCAGTCGATGCGATCGATATGCTCGTAGGCACCACGGCAAAGCTCAAGCGCATAGGGGTCGAGGGGGCCCTTCGAGATCAGGAAATCGCCCTCGAGGACGCGCTCAAGCGGGCTGTCCGTGGCCTCGGCCTGGAACAGCAGCTGCAGCGCCTGACTGCGGGCAAGCGTGCGCCCGCGATAAACCTTAAGGCTCAAAGGTTACTCCTTGGGGAAAACGAGGCCGTCAATGCAAACGTCAACGCGCTCGACCTCGACGCCCACCTGAGCATCGATGGCGGCGACCACGGCGGCGCGAACGGCCTCGGCGAGTTTCTTGAACGGATAGCCAAAGAACACCACGACACGCACGGTGAGTGCGAGCTTGTCGCCAACGACCTCGGCCTCGACCGCCGGCTCGGAAGCCGGGGCCTTGGACGAGAGCATCATGGAGACAAGATTAGTGGCAAGGTCCTTGACGCCAACGGAGGCGATGCCCTCGACATCGGACACGGCGCGCGAGACGATGGCGGTCAGAACATCGGGCGAAATGCCGATGCCGTCAATCTTGATTTCCTGGGGCATGAGTCCTCCTAGAAGAGTTGGTTGCTAGACGCGGGAGACGAACTTGCCGTCGCGGGTGTCAACCTTGATGACCTCGCCCTCGTTGAGGTACATGGGGACCTGGATGACAGCGCCGGTGTCAATCGTGGCCGGCTTGGTGGAACCCTGGACGGTGTCGCCCTTAAAGCCCGGGTCGGTCTGGACGATGGTGGTCTCGATGAACATCGGCGGAGTCACGCCCATGAGCTCATCGTCAGCGAAGAGCAGCTGGCAGATGTCGTTCTCGCGCAGCCACTTGGAGTTCTCGCCCACCATGTCCTCGGGAACGGGAACCTGCTCATAGGTCTCGTTGTCCATGAAGATGTAGTCGGCGCCATCGTTGTAGAGGTACTGGAACTCACGGGTGGTGAGCATGACGCTCTCGAACTTGGTGCCGGCGTTGCAGGTGTTCTCGACGACACGGCCGCTCTTGATGTCGCGGGTCTTGTAGCGCACAAACGCGCCGCCCTTGCCCGGCTTGACATGCTGGAACTCGACGATGGTGTAGACCTTGTCCTTGATGCGGAGACCGAGGCCGTTCTTGAAGTCGGCGGTAGAAATGGTAGGCATAGCGACCTTTCTTGTTATGGGCAGAACGCACAAGCGTCCAAATTACATACGATAGAAATTATACACTTGCTGACGGCGCCTGCAGCGAGCGCATAAAAAGAGAACGCGGGGCGTCCGAATCGATCCGGACGCCCCGCCCCAAAAATCTATCGAAATGGGCTAGCAATCGATGACGTGCAGGTCGTGCGGGGTCTTGGTGAAGGGCTCGTAGCCGTTCTCGGTGACCACGCCGTAGTCCTCCAGACGCACGCCGCCCACACCGGGCAGATACACGCCGGGCTCTATGGTGATAACCGAGCCGACCTCGATGGTGTTCTTGCTGCGGTTGAAGTTGGGCAGCTCATGGATGTCGATGCCCACGCCGTGACCCAGACCATGGTTGTAATAATCGCCATAGCCGGCATCGCCGATAATCTTCTTGGAAAGCTTGAAAATGTCGTTGCCCTCGACGCCCGGATGGATGGCAGCGACGCACTCCTCGTGCGTACGGCGCACGAGCGCGTACAGGTCGAGCTGCTCCTGGGTAGGCTCGCCCATCACGACAGTGCGTGTCATGTCGGAGCGATAATCGCAGTAGCCCGCGCCGTAATCCATGAGGACAAAGTCGCCCTTCTCGATCACGCGGTCGCTCGGGACGGCATGCGGGTTGGCGGTGTTGGGGCCGCTCGCCACGATGGAGCCAAAGGCAAGGCTGTCAGCACCGTTGGCGAACATAAAGTTCTCGAGCTCGTTGCGTACCTGCTTCTCGGTCATACCGGGCTTAATAAAGCCGAGCATATGCTGGAAGGCGGCATCGGTGATCGACTGCGCATGGCGCATGAGCTCGATCTCCTCGGCGTCCTTGATGGCGCGCATCTTGCGGATGTCGTCATGCATCAGCGGCAACATGCAAGCGACGGAACGGTCCTCCAGACCACGCTGAATACCCTGGTAGAAGTTGATCTGCATGTCGTCCTCGACAGCGCAGACGCGGCATTTGTTGGCCGCGATCTTGCCGGCGACCCAACCGGGGATGGTGCCCTCGTCCATGTCGTAGACCCAGGGGCTGCCGGCGGGCGTGTTCTCCTCAAAGCTGTTGAGGTAGCGCGAGTCGGTATGGAACAGGCACTGGTCAGCCGTAATAAACGCCGCGTGCGGGAACTCGAAGGTGTAGTCGAAGACGCCCTTCACGCCCGTGAGCCAACGAAGATTGGCCTCGTCGCGTACCACGATAGCGTCGTAGCCGCGCTCGACCATCAGGGCACGGACACGTTCGATACGACCGGCAGGACCGGCAGCAAACTCAGACATGCAGATTCCTTTCTTATTGTCTCCATAAAGACGGGACGGGTCTCAACCGAACGTCGGAATCGCATGCGAACCGCAACCGATTGGAAACCCGTCCCTCAACATGATACGAAAGACGATGGATGTCAATAAATCTTAGAGAAGTTCTTTGCGAGAAGCCAAGTAGGCGTGAGCGTGACGCTCAAGAACCTCGTCCTCAACGCCCGTTAGACGAATGGCGCCGAGTGCCGCGGGCAGCGGCAACATACTGCGGTTCGAGCGGGCGAACTGCTGCCTGCGGAACTCCTCGATAAACGCGGTGGGCTCCAGGTCGAAGGCAAGCTCCTCGATGCCAAAGTCCTCCAGGCAGTCATCGACCTCAAAAACGTAATCGATATCGAAGTCGCAGGCATCGTGGGCAACGCGCGCCTCAAAACGCATGCCCTCGGACAACAGCTGGTAGGCAGGGACCTGCGAAGCGGCATCGCCCAAGCAGGCGCGCAGGGCACGCTCCCCCGTCTTGCCAAAATCGAGCGCATGGCGGGCGCTCGGGTTCGTGGCCATCAGTACGTCCTTGCGGGCAGTCTGAGACCACTGAACGGCATTGACGAGCGCGACCTCCTCGCCCGCGAGAATCTCGGGGACGGTCTCGGTAAACTGATTCCAGCGGGACTTGCTGCTCGAAAGCATGGTGCCAACAAGTACCGCATAGCCGAGCTTGAGGTCCTCGGGGTCCGTCTCGCGAACAAGGTCGAGGTCACACACGACCAAGCCCGGCTCGGGACGGAACGCGATAGCCGGAAGCGCATTCGCCGACGAGGCGACGAGCGGCTTCATGGTCGTCGCGACCGTGAGCATGGCGTCGAAGGTCGTCGGCAGCAGCGCGCACTCGGTGCGACCGCACCACTGGATGGCGCACCAGCTAACAACCGAGCAGGTTACGGCATCGCCCACGGCGACAACCAGATCGTCGCAGGTAACGCCGTTGGCAGACAGGGCGCCAAAGATCGCATCGGCATCGGCCAGCGTGGCACCAGCAGGCGAAACCTCGAGGACTAGCAGCGACACGGCAAAACCGGCGTCGACCAGCGCATGCTCGACGACCTCACCAAAACGCTCGGATGTGGCGTCGTTCCAAACGACCATCGCGCGCTTAGGCTTGCCCACAGCCGAGGCAAACATGCGCGACAACTCCTCGAACGCGCCCAATCCGACACGGACATCGACGCTGCGGTTTTGGAAATTGATCAGTTGACGGCGAATCATAGCAGCCCACGCTCCAAAAGCATCTCGGCACAAAGGTAGGAAACGTCCTCGAAGGACTTGTTGCGAATATCAAGGGTAAGGTCGGCGGCCTGGCGATACAGCGGACGGCGATGCTCAAACAGGCGCGCGGCATGCTCGGGAGAGCGAAAATCGGGGCGCGTGTCGGACCGACGAATCTGGCGAATCGAATCCTCGAAGTCGCCCTCGAGGTAAACGCACGTACCCATATCGTGCATCAGCTCAATATTCACCGGCGTTTCGACGATACCGCCCCCGCACGAAACCAACAGGCTGCGCTCGCTTTGGAGCGAACGGAGCGCCGAGGTCTCGAGCTCGCGAAAACGATCCTCGCCCTCGGTCTCAAAAATCTCGGTTACCGACTTGCCGCAACGGCGCACGACCAGACGGTCGGTATCGATAAAACGCCGCTTGAACATGGTGCCCACGTTGCGCGCAAGCGTCGACTTGCCCGCGCCCAAAAAGCCGATAAAGAAGATATGGTCGCAGCCGTGTTTGATGTGCTGGGACATGACGAGACCTATTCCTCGCAGGGAAGGTCGCGCAGGGCCCGGCGCTCAAAGATACGGAAGATCTGCGTATACCACAGGTCCTGCGTCGCCTGCGGCTTTACCAGGATGGTATCGACGCCGGCGAAGTTGCCGCTCCACACGTCCGTGTAGAGCTGATCACCGATCAGCACGGCCTCGCCGGCCGTGGCGCCCAGACGCTTAAGACCCGCCTTCAAGGCAAACGGGGCGGGCTTCATGGCGTGGCTGATGGCCTCGAGCCCCAGCTCGCGCGCCGACGCCATAACCTGGTCGCGATGCCAGTTGTTGGACACCATGCACAGCTTAAAACCTTTGGCGCGGGCGGCGTCGAGCCAAGCAGAAACCGCGGCGGGAACCTGCTCGGTGTCGCGCGGCACCAGGGTGTTATCGCGATCGAGCAGAATGGCGCGTTTGCCATCGGCCCACAGGGTATCAAGGTCGATGCGATCGACCGAGGCAACGTATCGTTTGGGGCTAAAAATCCTCATGCTAATTCCAAGACTGTTGATGCTCTTCGTAGGTTTGCGAGAAGTACTCCTCGTCCTGTGTAATGTAGAAATACAGGTCCTCGGAGTCGGTCGGCTCAAGCGTGGCCTTGAGTGCCTCGAGCGACGGAGAGCAGATGGGCGTGGGCGGCAGACCCTCGTGTTTATAGGTGTTATACGGACTATCGCTCTGCAGGTCGTCGGCGGTAACCTCGCCACCGGTGACATACATCATGGTCGCATCGCTGTTGAGATAGCGCAGACCGTCGAGTTTGCCGGCAAGGCGGTTGTAGAAGACCGAGGCCACGTGCGCACGTTGATCGGCGTTGAGGCCCTCGCGCTCAACGATCGAGGCAAGGTTAACGATGTCGTAATCGGACATCTCCACGCCATAGCGCTCCTTGATCTTGGCCTCGCAGCTGGCAAAGTCAAGCGACTTATACTCGGCGTTGAACTGGTCAAGCATGGCGCGAATCACATCATCGACGCTTGGGTCCTTACCCAGCGAATACGTCTTGGGGAATAGGAAGCCCTCGAGCGAATCGTTCGCGGCGTCTTTAAGGAAAGCGTAATCATTCACATAATTGCTCGCCTTGGCCTGGTTAAGGAAGTCCTCCTTAGAAATGCTGTCGTATGCCTTGGCCACGCGGTCAGCGACCTGGTCAACCGTCAGACCCTCAGGGATAGTCAGCGCATCGGAGCCCGCATTGGGGCCTTCCATGAGCTGCTGAACGACCTTGGTCGCGTCCATGAGCGTGGTGAACGAGTAGGTGCCAGGCTTAAGCGACATGTCGGCGTTGAGCTTTTTGACCGCCGCGTAATAATCCTTGGGATCTTCGACGATATGGTTCTCAGAGAGAATCGAAGCGATGCTGTCACCCGAGGCACCATCGGGAATCGTGATAGTAACCTGCTGGCCTGCAACGACTTTTGCATCCTCACCGCCAAAGAAGCCCTTGACGGCCGGCACAACAAAGAAAACGATCGCGACAAGCGCAAGCACGGCGACGACGCCACCGATAATCATAGGCACCGGGGAGCTTTTCTTTTGGGTACCACGGCGGGCGTGCGTGTTATAGCTCGAGCGGGTCGCCGGAGCAACGCCATGCGAACCACGAGCGTGATGCGAATGCGATTGGGGGGCCTGCGTTCGCTGGGTAGGTGCCTGCTGCTTAAAGCGGGTGCCGCCTGCAGGCTGGGCCGTACGAGCAGTGGGCTGCTGAGCCGCGTGAGAAGCCGAATGCTGAACCGAACGAGCAGAAGGCTGCTGACCCGTCCGTTGAACAGGTTGGGCCGAACGAGAGAAGGACTGCGCCGGGTGCGCGGCAGGCTGAGCTGCGCGCTGCGTCGGCTGTGCCGGACGCTGGCCAGGCTGGGCAGGGCGCGACGCCGGCTGCTGTGTACGATTCGGCTGGCGCGGATCGGAAGCACTAGGCATGCGAAACCTCCTCGTTTTTACGATCGAGCCACGTCTGCAAAAACAGGCTGGCGGCAATCATGTCGATCTTGCCCCTCATCTGCTTTTCGTTAAGCCCCTGCTCTCGCAGGATACGCTTGGCCTCTTGCGAGGACAGACGCTCGTCCTCAAACTCCAACGGAAGATCGAGCTCGTCGGCAATCTTTTGCGCCACAGCGGCAACGCGCTCGGCCTGAGGGCCGGGCTCACCGGCCATGGTCAGGGGACGTCCGCTCACCAGGATGTCGGGCTCATAGTCCTCAACCAGGTAGCGGAACGTCTTGGCCATACCGGTGACCTCGGCAGCCGGAAGCACCTTGACAGGCATCGCCATCTTGCCATCACGGCTCGAGACGGCGATGCCAATCCTGGTCTCCCCTATGTCCAGCGCGAGCGCAACCACAGCGACTTCTTAGATTCTTAGGCGCCGAGCGCGGTCTTAGCGGCCGCGAGGGCATCGGCGATGCCGGCAGCGTTCTTGCCACCGGCCTGGGCCATGTTGGGACGACCGCCACCGCGACCGTCGACCAGACCCGCGATCTGCTTGATCACGTTACCGGCGTGGAAACCGGCCTTGACGGCGTCATCGGAGCCGGCAGCGAGCAAGGCCGGAATGCCCTTCTCAGTCACGCTGGCGACGACACAAGCGACAGGGCCGGCGACCTTCTGGTGCACGGTATCCCATACGTTGCGCAGGTCGGCAGCCTCAAGGCCCTGGAGCTCAGCGACAACGAGCTTATAGCCGTCGAGCTCGACGGCGCCCTCGATGGCGCTGGAGATGGCGTCGGAGGAGCCACCGGTCAGAGCCTTCTTGAGCTTATTGGACGTCTCGCGCAGCTCGGCCTGCAGGTTCTCCACGCGAGCGGGAACCTCATCCACGCGGCACTTGAGCGCAGTAGCAGCGGCGTCAACGAGTGCCAGGCGGTCGGCCATATAGTCGAGAGCACCCTTAGAGGTCACGGCCTCGATACGACGGACATTCGAGCCCGTAGAGGACTCGGAAATGATCTTGAACAGGCCAATCTCAGCAGTGTTGGCAGCGTGCGTGCCACCGCAGAGCTCGCGGGAGAACGGCTGGTCCTCGGCGCCCACGGAGACGACGCGGACGACATCGCCGTACTTCTCGCCAAACAGAGCGACAGCGCCGGCGGCCTTAGCCTCGTCGATGCCCATGACACGGGTCACGACCGGCTTGGAAGCGAAGATCTGCTGGTTGACCAGGTCCTCGACAGCCTTGAGCTGCTCGGAGGACAGGGCCTCGAAGTGCGTGAAGTCAAAGCGCAGGTGCTCTGGCGTCACCAGCGAGCCGGCCTGAGAGACGTGCTCGCCCAGGACCTGCTTAAGGGCGGCGTCGAGCAGGTGCGTGGCGGTGTGGTTGCGGCGCAGGAAACCACGGCGCTCGGCGTCGAGCGCGGCGGTAACAGCGGCACCGACAGTCAGCGTGCCATCGGCAACGTGCGCGACGTGGGCATACAGGCCGTTGTGGTTCTTGGTGTCGGCAACGGTCAGAACAAAGCCCTCGGCGGAAAGCTTGCCGGCATCGCCCTGCTGACCACCCATCTCGGCATAGAACGGGGTGCGGTCGAGCACAACCTCGACGTCCTCGCCGGCGGCAGCGGACTCGACGGACTCGCCGTTGCGCACGATGGCGACAACCTTGGCGCCCTCGATCACATCGTTGTCATAGCCGTCGAACTCGGTCGCAGCGACCTTGTCGGAAAGCTCAACCCACACGTCGTTGAAGCTGCCCCAGGCGTCGCCCTTGGCATTGGCGCGGGCGCGGGCCTTCTGGTCCTCCATGCAGGAGGTGAAGCCGTCCATGTCGACGTCGTGGCCAGCGGTGCCGGCGATCTCGACGGTTAGGTCGATGGGGAAACCAAAGGTGTCGTGCAGCTTAAAGGCAACATCGCCCGGAAGCACAGCGCCCTCGGCAAGCGCTGCCAGTGCCTCATCCAGGTAGACGCGACCGTTGTCGAGCGTCGTGGAGAAGCGCTCCTCCTCGGAGGCAACGATACCCTTGACGAGCGCGACGTTCTTGAGCAGATCGGGATAGGCCTCGCCCATCTGAGCGTTAACCTCGTCGATGAACTTGGTCAGGAAGGCGCCCTCGATGCCCAGCAGGCGACCGTGGAACACGGCACGACGGAGCAGGCGGCGAAGGACGTACTCGCGACCCTCGTTACCGGGGAGGATGCCATCCGAAATCATAAAGTCGACGGCACGGGAGTGGTCGGCGATGATACGCAGGGAGCGGCTGGCGCCGGAGTAATCGTCGGCGTCATAGGTCTTGCCGCTAATCTTCTCGCCCAGCTTGATGAGGTGCTGCATCAGATCGCCGTCGTAGTTGGCGGTCTTGTGCTGCATGATGGCAGCCATGCGCTCCAGGCCCATGCCCGTATCGAGGTTGCGGTGCGGCAGCTCCGGCATGGAGCCGTCCTCCTGGCGGTCGTACTGGGTAAAGACGAGGTTCCAGAACTCCAGGAAGCGGTCGCAGTCGCAGCCAGGCTTGCAGTCGGGGCTGCCGCAGCCGACCTCCTCGCCCATGTCAAAGTAAATCTCGGAGCACGGACCGCAGGGACCGGTGGGGCCAGCGGCCCAGAAGTTGTCGTCCTCGCCCAGGCGGGAGATGTGGTCCTCAGCAACGCCCAGAGAACGCCACACGTCGTGGGTCTCGTCGTCCTCGGTAAAGACGGTAAAGTACAGGCGGTCGAGCGGCAGCTTGAACTCCTCGGTGATGAGCTCAAAGGCCCAGGCGCAAGCCTGCTCCTTGGAGACGCCGCCAAAAGAGAAGTCGCCGAGCATCTCGAAGAAGGACAGGTGACGGCCGTCCTCGCCGATGCAATCGATGTCGTTGGTGCGGACGCACTTCTGGCAGGAAATCGCGCCGATCTCCTTCATGGTCTTCTTGCCCTGGTAGTACTCCTTAAACTGGTTCATGCCGGCGTTGGCAAGCAGCAGCGAAGGATCGTCGGGAACAAGAGACGAAGAAGGATAGAGCTTAAGACCGCGCTCCTCAAAGAAGTTGAGGAACTTGGAGCGGATCTCGGCCGTAGTCATTGACGGGTAGTCAGCACTCATAGAGGGAATCTCCTCGGTTTCACATCGAAACAGTTCAAACGTAACGATATTACCATCCCACCGCGCAAGTGCAAAAAAGAGGGCCGGCAAACAGCGACCCTCCAGCGAAAGTGCATGTTATTTAGGACAGCCAAAGTCTTTGAAAAACTAATGACTGCTGTAGAATTACATATAAGAACTACTCGAAAGGAGCGATCGATGAAAAGCAAACGATTTGTCCTGAATGCACTTCTGGTAGTAGCACTTTTAGCGCTCTTGGCCTTCTCCTGCTGGTACGCAAACCAACCAGCATTTGGCTACGTATTGTATGCAGCAATGTCCGGCGATAATGCATATTACGCTCTACGCGCAATTGACGTTCTCTTTTTCTATGTAGCCGGCCCCTTATCAATCGCTTTGCTCGCATTTCTTGTCATTTACAACTTCAAGAAGCGTTAATAGGACCTAATTAGAATCCGAATCGTCCATGGAGCCGTCGATGCCGGTTTTGGTATCGTCGTCCGAGTTGGAGTCATCGTCCTTGGCAAAGGGGTTCTTGAAGAAGCCCGTGGCATCGGGCTGCAGACCAGAGAGCTTAATCCAGGGATTATCGAGCTCGGGCTTGGGCATGGCCTTGGCCTCGGGCGCAGTCTCGTTGCCGATGAGCTCAGACTCGTAGATGAAGGTGTCGTCGCCGAGCGCGTCGTAGGCGGCGACCGGGTTGCCATCGGCATCGCGGTACGGCGTGCCCTTAAACACGGCGCCGTCATAGGCCACAAGCTGGCGGCCGGTCTCATTCTCGAAGTAGTACACGAAGATACCCTTGAGGGCCGCACACAGCGGGATGGCAATAATCATGCCGATGGGCCCCATGAGTGCCGAGCCAATAACGAGCGCCGTGAGGCTCATGATGGGATGCACCTGCACCGAGCTCTGCATGACCTTGGGCGAAATGACGTTATCGGTGACGTTTTGCGCGACCATAGTCACGATGAGCGTCCATAACGCCAACATAGGGCTGAACATGAAACCGAGCACTGTGGCGATTGCTGCGCTCACCCAAGGACCGACGACCGGAACCAAATGCATGATGCCGGTAAAGATAGCCATGAGCGCCGCATACGGATGGCCGATGATCATAAAACCGATAAAGGCGAGGAAACCACCGCAGATGGACGTCACGACCATACCGCGCATGTAGCCGCCGACAGAGCGAGAAAGAATGGCGACCATAAAGCGGTACGAGGTCTCCTTCTCCTGACCGATGATGGTGCAAATCTCGTGGTGCATGCGAGGGTAGTCGCAGGCCATCCAGTAGGCAAGCACCAGACCAAGGAAGATCACGAACAACTGCGAAGCCGTATTGGTGATGAGCGGGAACACACCGCGGCCAAGCTCGGCAGCGATCTGAGACACATACTTCGATGCCACGGCAACCAGCGACGAAAGATTATCGTCCAAATACTCCTTGAGCGGCGTGTTGTTGAGCGTCTTGGCATGCGAGATCATCTCGTTGAGATCGCCACCCGCAACACGAAGCTGCTCGGGCAGGCGGCTCAGGACTTCCATGATCTGACCAAAGAGAATCGGCGACAAGATGCAAACGACACCGACGAGCACGGCAACAACAACAATTAGCGCAATAAGCGAACCGATACCGCGATTCACGCCATGGTGCTCGAGCCAGTTGGTGATCGGGGACATCACAAAAGCAATGATGGAGCCAACGGCAAGAAACTCAATAACCGGTGCCAGGATGCCCATAAGGTTAAAGATGACAGCAGCAATAACAATGCAGCCGACAACAGCCCAAATGCGCAGCGTCAGAACGCGAGTGTCGCGCAGCACGCGATCGGTTTGTTGGGGGTGCTCACTCATGAACGAATCATCACTCCGTCGGGGTCGATCTTGTCCTGAATCTTCTTAAGCGTGCGGCGCAGCAGACGCGAGACCTGCACCTGCGAGATGCCCAGCTTCTTGGCAATCTCGATCTGGGTCATGCCCTTCACAAAGCGCAGCTCGATCACCTCGCGCTCACGCGGCGAGAAATCGCGGATGGCTTCCTCGATCACCAGGCGGTCATCGGTAAAGTCGAGCTCGTTGTCATCGTCGGCGTAACGGTCGAGAATCGAGGGCGCATCGTCGGAATCGGACGCACCAGGAGCCTCGATGGGCACCGAGGTATAGGCCGAAGACGATTCCATAGCCTCGAGGACCTCATCGACAGTCACATCTAGATACTCAGCGATCTCCTCAACCTTGGGCGAACGCTGCAGCTCGTTGGTAAGTTTGTCAGTAGCCTGGTTGACCTTGGCCGAGAGCTCCTGCAGACGACGCGGTACGCGCACACTCCAGCCCTTGTCGCGAAAATGGCGCTTGATCTCGCCCAAGATGGTGGGCGTGGCAAACGTGGTGAACTCGAGTCCGCGCTCAGGGTCAAAGCGGTCGATTGCCTTGAGCAAGCCCAGATAGCCGACCTGCATGAGGTCGTCGAGCGGCTCGCCGCGATTCTTAAATTTGTTGGCAAGAAACCTTACCAGATTCATATGGGACATGACGAGCTGCTCGCGGGCGTCCGGATCACCGGTCTCCTTGTAGCGACGAAACAGCTCGCGGGTTTTCTCCTTGTCCCAAGCGGTCTTACCGCTCCGGGAACGTTCGGTCATATTAGATATCCGCCTTGAGGTCGAGGGAAAGCGTCAGGGGCGCCGCAGTCTTTTCGTAGGAGTCGCACACGCTCGCGAGGATGAGCTCGGCATACACCGCAGCCTGGTCGTCTTCATCGACCGTAGCCTGGTCGCCAAAGGTAATAGTCATGCCAACGTGGGTCTCATCGACATCGAATTTGATGGTGATGTCATCGCAGTCGACCGCGGTGCAACCAAAGATGAAAGCCTCCTCAGCAGCCATGCGGATGTCCTCGATGCGATCGACAGACATAGAGCACAGGGCACCAACGTTGGCTGCCGTCATGCGCACAAGGCGAGCGAGACGAGGGTCACCGGCAACGGTCAGCGTGATAGGGCAGGTTGCTTCGCTACTCATCGCAGGACTCCTCAGAGGTCTCGGCGGGCGTATAGGTGTAATACTGAGCCGGCTTGGATACAGACTTCTGACCATCATCGTCGCCCGCGGCGGCCTCGTCCTCGCCAATTAGGACGCGCTCGGTAGGCTGCTCGGCCTCCGCAGCGGCAGCGGCGAGCTTGCGATCGGCGTCGGCTGCAGGAGCCTTCACCTTATTGAAGAGCTTCTGCACAGCACCGGCGGCAGAGTCGGTCACGCTCGACACAGCATTGCTGGCCTCGGCCATGCTGCCCGTAACCTCGGAAATGTCGCGAACCACGGCTTCGACCTCTACGAGATTGGAGGTAAGGGCATCAACTGCCGTCTTGCTCGACTTAAGCAGCGGCTCCATCTGGGCAAGCGCCGGCGTAAGCTCATCGACAGCGCCATCGAGCTTTGCCACCACAGGCTGAGCCTCGGCGATGGTGTTGTTGAGGTCGTTCACGGTCTTATCGAGCGAGTCGACAACATTGCGGGTCTTGCGCAGGGTAAGCGCGAGCTCAGCGATGGCCCACACGCCGGCAACGGCGAGCAGCAGCAGGGCGATTTGAATGGGACTCATACAAGCCTCCCGGAAGAATCGAAATACAGACGTTTTTCATGGTACCCCAAAGGGGACCGAACATGCCAAGAGCAGCAACGTGGGACAAAATTATCAGCAGCTACTTCGGTGCATTCCCGCTACGGTCGCGTTCGCTTTGCTCTACGCGCCATTCTTCCCAACCACGGCCGGCAGGCTGCCAAAATGCACCGCGTTCTAAGCCTTCGGGTAAATAGCGCTGGTCGACCCAGCCTTCGGGATAATCGTGCGGATACTTATACACACCGTATTCATCGCTGCCCGGGCGATGGCGATCGCGCAGATAACTCGGCACCTCGCGAAGCCCACTAGAGTGGATATCGGCCAGCGCCGCATCGATCGAAGCCTCACACGCGTTGGATTTAGGCGCCAAGCACACATAGAGTGCAGCCTGAGCCAGGTTAATGCGGCACTCGGGATAGCCAATGACCTCGGCAGACTTAAACGCGGCATGTGCCACCAAAAGCGCCTGCGGGTCGGCGTTGCCGACGTCCTCAGAAGCATGAATCATAATGCGACGGGCGATAAACTTAGGATCCTCTCCTGCATCGATCATGCGCGCAAGCCAGTAGACCGTGGCATCGGGGTCGCTACCGCGCATGGACTTAATGAACGCACTGATGATGTCGTAGTGCATGTCGCCGTTTTTGTCATACGTAAAACCGCGACGCGGGTTGGCAATCTTTACGTCATCCACGGTGATGGGATAACGCTCCCCCGCCGCCGGCGCTGGCGTCCCTTCGGTATCGGGACGCGTGACGGCAATCTCGCTCGCCAGCTCAAGTGTCGTCAGGGCCGAGCGTGCATCACCCGCTGCCAGCGTGCAAATGGTCTTGACCGTATCATCATCGGCCGAGAATTTGCCGTTCAGGCCCTGAGGAGCCTCGAGCGCACGCTCGATAAGCATGGCGATATCCTCGTCCTTTAAATGCTCAAGCTCCACGACTCGACCACGTGAGAGCAGCGCCGAGTTGACCTCGAAGTACGGATTCTCCGTCGTAGCGCCAATCATAATGACGGTACGGTTCTCAACTGCATG
>CATWQC010000022.1 GCA_958352845.1 uncultured Collinsella sp. | reverse complement strand
TTCTCATAGGGGGAGCCATCGGAACCGATATAGATAATGCTCTCCCCGCCCTTCGGGAATTTAGCCTTACCCTCAGCAATAAGCTTATGCTTCTCTTCACGAATACGCTCAAGCAGGACGCTTGCAGGCTCATCACTCGGGTCTTGTGGAACGAGCTTTCCCTCAATCGCCATTTGCAGGATTGAGTTCTTCAGGTCTTTTGCCTTCATCTACGCCTCAATCCCAAGAATCTCGCAAATACGAGCAAGCTTCTGGTCAATCTCGGTATCGAGCTTAGCGCGCTCTTCTTTGTAGTTCCTGATCAGTTCGTCAGGCGGTAAGATCTCCTCTTCCTCGTGAGGATAGCCGCACACGTCAAAGTTAAAACCGCCGTCTCGCAACTCGTCAACCGTATAGTACTTGGCCTTGGGATTGCCGTCTTCCTCGATATCCCGACGGTTCTCCCACCATTCCTTTACAGGTGCAAAATGTTCGATCCTAATGGGCTTGGTCTTAGAGAAGTGTTTATACCCCTCGGGCATGTCCATGCGATAGAACCAAACGCCCTCAGAGGCCCCCGTATTATCGAAGAACAGAACGTTAGTAGTGATGCTCGTGTACGGAGCGAAAACACTCTGTGGAAGGCGCAAGACAGTATGCAAGTTCATGTCCTCAAGCAGGCGACGCTTGATCTCCGTCTTTGCACTATCCTGGCCAAAGAGAAAACCATCCGGAATGATAACAGCAGCGCGGCCGCCTCGCTTAAGACGATAAAGAATGAGTCCAAGGAATAGATCTGCGGTCTCGGAGCTACGGAGTGCAACAGGGAAGTTGTTTTGCACCGATGCACTCTCGGACCCGCCATAGGGCGGGTTCATAAGTACGACGTCAAACTGGCCGTCAGGCTTGTGCTTCCACTCGCGAACATCCTTCTCGAGAGAGTTATCGTGAAAGACTTCAGGATTATCGATATCGTGCAACAGCATGTTGGTCACGCACAGCAGGTAAGGGAGCTGCTTCTTCTCGATGCCGTAGACCGATCTTGCATAGAGTTCACGATCGGCTGGAGTCTGAACCTGGGAGTCGAGAATCTTGAGGGCGCTCGTCAAAAAGCCGCCCGTGCCACACGCGAAGTCAGCCACAGTCTCGCCGAGCTTGGGCGCAAGTGCCTGGGCCATAAAGTCAGTCACCGCTCGGGGCGTGTAAAACTCGCCGGCATTACCCGCGGACTGTAAGTCTTTCAGGATGGTCTCGTAAATTTCACCGAAGGCGTGGCGCTCTTTGTACTCGGTAAAATCAACCGACTCGTCAATCTCGTTGATGACTTGACGAAGTAGAATCCCATCCTTCATGTAGTTGTTGGCGTCAGTAAAAGCAGCCTTGACGACGACGTGTCGCAAAGGCGCATCAGGTGCAAGCTCAAGACTCTCAAGAGTCTTGAATAGATCATTGTTTACAAAGTCGAGAAGCTCATCGCCAGTAAGCGCCTTGCCGTCTTTCGCATCGTGCGCCCAGCTATACCAGCGCAGGCGCTCGGGGATGATGGACTGATAGGAGTCATCGTGAAACTCCCACTCCTGCTCCTTGGCATCGTAAATCTTGAGGAAGAAAAGCCAAGTCATCTGCTCAATGCGCTGCGCATCGCCATTGATGCCGGCGTCTTTGCGCATGATGTTCTGCAGGGTCTTTACGAGAGATCCCAGTGCCATTTGCTATCGTTACCTTTCTCTATGCGATGTAGAGCTCGTCCTCGAGCATCTGCGCTGCCTGAATGTACTGTTGTTTGCCGCCGAATGCGGCGACGATCTTCATTGGGCTGCCAAACCGACGGAATTCCTCAAGGTCGAGGACGTGGGTGTCGTCCAAGTCTACGAGGTTCGACGTCGCATATTTGTCGAGAAGTGCCTCAAGGACCTCGCGCGCGACGCCGGCATACTCATAAAGCACGCCCTTCTTCTTGACGCTATTGGCTCTCTCGCTGCGCGTCAGGGGCCTCTGGTCGTAAGCAATATGGCAAATGAGGTCAAAGTCGCTCATTTGCTCTTGTCCAGTCTCAAGCCGCAGCTCATCCAGAAATACGCCATGAGCGCGCAGCTCATCGATAATCGCCTGCTTCTTATGTTCAGAGTTCCACGCCGCTAGGAAGTGGTCAAGAGTGTCGTATTCGCCAAGGATGTTTTTTCTCGTATAGTCCTTAAGGCTCTCAGTTACAAGAAGGCCATCGGAGGAGTAATACTGCACCATCTCCGACACTACATAGACATCGGCCCCATGAACGTGATATTTCACATGGGAGGACGGATCGTCCGGCGGTAATACGGGTGGGTCTACGATCGGAGGCGAAGGCGGGACGGGGCCGCCGCCATTGCCACCGGAATCCGGGTTCGCAATGGGGTCATCCGGATTGGGCTCAAACACAACAACAGGCTCGCCATCGAACTCGGGATCAGCGAACAAGCGAGACGCATCGCGAAAATCGAGGATAGTGAAGTAGAGCTTGCCATAGTCCTCGCAAATACGGGTGCCGCGACCAATAATCTGTTTGAACTCCGTCATTCCGTGCTCACCGAACTTGTTGTCGAGCACGACTACCTTACACGTCTTGCAATTAACGCCAGTGGTGAGAAGCTTCGAAGTCGTAACGATGGTCGGGTATTTCTCGTCGGGGTCGATGAAGTTATCTAACTGAGCCTTACCTTCCCTGTCGTCACCCGTAATCTTCATGATGTAGGTGGGGTGATCTCTTACGATATCGGCGTTCTCGTTTACAAGGGCACGTCGCATATTTTCGGCATGCTCGATGTCAACGCAAAAGACTATGGTCTTGGAGTAACGATTCGTCTCCTTTAGAAATTGAGTTATCCGCTTGGCAACTTCCTCGTAGCGCTCTTTGATGACAATCTCGCTGTCGAAGTCTTGCTTCTCGAAAACACGTTTGGGCAGAGCTTCGCCGCGATCATCTATGGTGCCTTCCTCAGTACGGTATCCGTAAATGTCGACGTTCAGCTTAGGACGAATAACTTTATACGGGGCGAGAAAGCCATCCTCGATTCCCTGTTTAAGGGAGTAGGTGTAGACAGGTTCGCCGAAGTAGGTAATGTTTGAAACCTCTTCAGTCTCCTTTGGCGTAGCCGTCATACCGATTTGAATTGCGCAATTGAAATACTCGAGTACCTTACGCCATGCGGAGTCCGCCGCGGCGCTTCCGCGATGGCACTCGTCGACGATAATCAAATCGAAGAATTCCGAGTCGAACTCGCGGAATATTTCTTCACCGTTTTCTCCAACAAGCTGTTGGTAGAGCGAGAAATAGACCTCGTAAGCAGAATCGAGCTTTCGACCTACGACCTTGGTTGTAACCCTCTTGAGAGGCTTGAAATCGCCGTCTATGGTCTGATCGACGAGAATATTGCGGTCCGCCAGATAGAGAACCTTACGAACCTCGGTAGTCTGTCGCAAGCGATGAACGATTTGAAAAGCCGTAAAAGTCTTTCCCGTTCCCGTTGCCATAACGAGCAAGATGCGATTCTTACCTCGCGCAATAGCTTCAAGCGTACGATTGATGGCGATGCACTGATAGTAGCGAGGATGATTGCCGCCGTGCTCCTGGTAATACGGAGCGGTCACAATCTCCTGGCTATACGGATGTTCAAGCCCCTTAGCTTTTGAGTATCGTGTCCAAAGTTCCGCCGGAGTGGGAAACTCGTCCATGGCAAGAGTGCGCTCTTTCCCGGTAAGAAAATCGTGCTCAACAAAACCCTTTCCGTTTGAGCTGTACGCAAACGGAATATCGAGCAGCTGGGCATATCCCATCCCCTGTTGGAGACCGGCATCAACGGTGTGCTCCGTATCCTTAGCCTCGACGATTGCGATAGGGATGCCCGGAGCATACATCAGAAGGTAGTCAGCCTTCTTCTTGTCTTTACGGGTGACCATACTTCCGCGCACAACGATCTCGCCACTGGTAAAGAAATACTCAGTGAAGACTTGGGTATTGCGATCCCACGACTTCATAATCGCAGGATCAATGAGTTTAAGCCGTGTGTCAGACTCGTTCATACGTCTCGGAACCCCTCATTGCGCAAAGCGACAGCTATTGATGTTGAGTTGATTAATTTTATCATCACTATGCAATCTAGCAGCCGCTTTATACGAAATGAGACGAAGTAAAGTCAGCCCCGTGAGAAAGCTCCAAAGAAAGCAAAATGAGCCCCGTTGACTTGAGTCAGAGGTCATTCCCGGAGTCCCGCCTACCTCCCCTCCGCCTTCAGCTTCAGCAGCAGATCGCTCAGCTCGGGGCACCTGCTGGAGAGGCGCGTCTGGGCTCGCTCGCCCATCCCCCACCGCTGGCGGATCTCCTGGGCGCGCGGGCTCACGTGATAGTTCCCGTCCATCACCTGCTTGAGCAACTTGGCGGTCACGCGCGCACCGGCTAAGGCGCTGTGGGCGTGGCCCGTCGACTCGTCGAACTCGATGCCAAACCACGTTGCCGCGTCACCCAAAGAGACGCACCCGTGGCTGCCCACATCCATGATCGAGGTGTAAAACGCCTGCAGGTCGGCCCAGTCCGTAGGAAATGCGGAAAGGTCGATGTGCTTTGCCTGACACTCGGTCAAAAGCTGTCGCCGGTCCGCCCCGCTCCAGCAGACCACCTGGGCGGAGTAGCGACCGATCCAATCGTTGAGCCTTTTCATCACCACGTAGAGAGGATCAGCCATGGCGGTATCCACGGCCGATATCCCCGTGAGCTCGCGGACGGGATACGCAACGCCTTCGGCATATTCCGTCTGCACAAACTGCGAGAACTCGCCCATCACGTTGCCGTGGTAATCGAGCTTAACAGCGCCGACCTCGATAATCTCGTTGCGCAGTCCGCGGCGCTGGCGCTGCTTTGGCACCGGCGCAAACTCAAAATCCAGCACAATTTGGCGCGCAAAGTTCGTCGTATCGATAGCCGAGATACACGGCGTCTTTTCAGCTGACACGGTTACGGCCTCTCTCCGTCAACTGCCGCTTGCTACATAGGTGGCTACATTGCCGTAAGGATAGGCGCCCGTGCGGACATGAAATCGCCCAGCGCGGCTACCCGGCATCCTTGCGTAAAGCTGCGTTTTGAGATGGCCAGATCGCTGTTATTATCGAACATATATTCGTATTTATGGCTGCAGTTTGATAGACTGGTTATTGTTGACGGCAGTTCCATGTGCCGGGCAGCGCCCTCCATGCGACGGGAGGTGATGCCCATGACCGATCTGATTGATTTCGTGAAGCTCCTGACCGCTTTGGTCTCGCTCCTCACGGCGCTTATCGGACTTTCCGAGGCACTTAAGCAGCGTACGAAGCAAAAGAAGAGGGGCCGACGCCTCTAAGGCATTGACCCCTTAATCGAAGTAACGGCGCTGCCCAGCTATCACCCTTGGGCTGCCGTCGACCTTATTCTACCCACGGGTGCCAGGTTTAACAAATGGAATTTCGGTTACGAAGTCCGGGGCTCGCCCGGGCTCGCCCCTCTACTCCAGCCACCATTCCACATCCACGGAGCACTCGACCTCGATAGGCTCTGGCTCCAGCACCGTCACCTTGGAATCAGCCGATCCCGCAGGAGCTCCGAGCGCAAAATCGGCCGCACTTGCATAGCAAAGCCGATCCATGCTGCCAAGCTGACTGTTGTAGGAGATATGCTTGACGCCATCCAGCTTAGAACCCGATGCCGCCGCAAGCGCCTGCGCATTGTTGCGGGCTCGCTTGACGACGCGGGCGATGAGGGCATCCTCGGCAGCACGCCGGTCGGCTAGATCAAAACCTACGCTCATGTCAGCGCGCGAACCGCAGGTGTTAAGAGCCGTCCATATAGCGGCGACATCGACGGCGTCAATCGACGCGGCGATTGTGCCGTAGGCATGGTAGCTATAGCCAGTGATCGTCGCCTTTCTGCGTGTCGTTCGCGCGTAGCAGGCGTAACCGCGACACGTTAGCTCGTCATCCAAACCAAAGGGCACCAATGCCGCAGCGACCTTAACGCGATCGGCGTTGTAGTCGTTCAGGCACGCCTCCTTGGTATCGAAGCTTCCCCCAAAGCAGATGCTAAACACGACGCGATCGGGCATCACCTCGTCCTCGATCTCGGCGCCAACGCTCACGAACCCAGTTTTATCCATCGACATGGCATCCGTCCTTTCCACGAATGGCTACGTTGCGGTAAGCGTAGCCGCCCGTGCGGACACAAAAGCGGGATGCAGTGCCATGCACCAGGCACGCGCCACGCAGACAGCCCCAAAAGAGTCGCCCGCCTATTCGAATGTGTGAAAAAGATTGAGGCCCGATGACTTGAATCAGAGGTCATCCCGGGCCCATCAGAGCTCACAGAGCTCTTGGTTGCTTTGGTCTCGCTCTTCATGGCGCTTATCGAACTATCCGAGGCACTCAAGCAGCATTCGAAGCATAACAAGTCGCTGCCATTAAGGCGCTGACCTCTTGACCAAGCAACGGCGCTGCCCAGCTCTTCACCACTTGGGCTGCCGTCGACTTTATTCTATCCGCGAGCATCTGGTTTACCAAATGGATTTTCGGTAAAGGAAGCCCGACGCCCCGCAAAACCACTACGCCCCAAGTGCCGCCATGGGGATCACCGCCACGCCGTCGTCGCGTGTGTAGGCGATGCTCCCCTTGCCCACCACAACCGCCAAAAACGCCGGCGCGGTATTCTAAGACGCGCTTTCCACTTGAAGCCATGTCGATTCTGGGACACAGTTTCCGCTTGAAGCCCTTCCGGAAAGCACGTCCCATTCCGAGGCTTGAATCCGGGACGTAGTTTCCACTTGAGCTCCTGACGGGAAAGCACGTCCCACTCTGAAGCTCGATTCCGGGATACAGCTTCCGCCAGAGACCTCAACCGGAAACGGCATCCCACTCTGGAGCCAGAATCCGGGACGCAGCTTCCGCTTGAAGGCCGATCCGGAAAATGCGTCCCAGTCTGAGCGCTCATTCCGGGATGCATTTTCCGCGAGGGGCCGATCAGGAAAGGCCATCCCACTCTGGAGCTATAATCTGGGACGCGCTTTCCGCCGACATTCCGCCGGCAGCCAACACGACAAAAGAAGGGCCCCATTCCAGCAATTCGAGGACAGGCTCTTGTTCTCGAGCAGAGCTACCCCGCACTCACATCTCGGCAAACGAGATCAGCTTGACGTCTCCCCTACTCTCCGCGGTATCCCGACATCCCTGCGTAAAGCCGCGCTTCGAGAAGATCGCATAGCTTTTGTGCTGCCGTCTAAAGAGCTCGCTTCGGTGCACGAGCTTTTGCAGCACGTCTTCGCCCACCGGCTCATTGCGCCATTTGCACTCCGCAAACAGTGCAGTGCCCTCGCCATCGTCAGCAATCAAGTCGATTTCTTCCTGCGTATGCGTGCGATTATCCGTCCCCCACCAGCGCCCGACGCTCGCCGGAACCACATCGAGCTTGCCCGCCCGCGCGAGTTCGTACACATACTGCCTGCATATAAGCTCAAAGACCGTACCCATGTAATCCGATACGTGCGGCTCAATGCGCTTATACGCCATCTCGGCCATATCGTTTTGAATCAGCCCGATGTTCTGCGGAACAAACATGTACCAGAACCTAAACATCTGGTCGCTCAGCAGATACACGGCTCGCTTATTGCTCGTCTCGTTTAGGGGCAGCTCGCGCTCGACAATCCCAAACGACGCCAGTTTATCCACATAGCTCTTTACGTTGCTCGCAGGGATTCCCGTAGAGCTCGCAATCTCCGAGATCTTCGAGCGCCCCTGAGCAATTGCTTGCACGATCGCATCATATTGCTCGGGATTGCGGCACTCTTGCAATAGCAGGTTACTCGGCTCCTCAAAGAGATAGCCCGTAGGCGTAAGAAAAAGACGTTTGATGTTGTCCTTGAGCGGTGCGGCAGGATCGACTTTCTCGATATATGCAGGAATGCCACCCGTCATGCCATAGCAAACTGCAGCGTCTTCGCGACCCATGCTCTGCCACAACCCGAGGGTCGTCGTAAAATCGAGCGGCATGATCTTAAACTGGGCCGTACGCCTACCGTATAGTGGGCTCTCGTAGCCCAACACCTGTTCCTCCATAAACGAAAGCGACGACCCGCACAGGATAAGCATGAGCTTGGTCTCTTTGTACAGGTGATCGATCTTGTCTTGCAGCAACGAGCTGATCTCGGGATTCGATTGGGCGAGATAGGGATACTCGTCAATCACGACAATCAAACGTTCCGTGCGAGCCATGGTGGCCAATGCATCGAACGCTTCGTCAAAACTACGAAACGACACGCCTGCAGCACCAACCGAGCCTGCAAGTATCGCCTGGCTAAAGCCGTGCAGGTTTGCCTCTGCATTGGTACGACGAGCTTGAAAGTAAATAGCATTCTTACCTTGGATGAACTCTGTGATAAGGCGCGTTTTACCTACGCGACGGCGGCCGTAAATCACAGGCATCTCAAAGGAGCCCGTGTCATACAGTCGATTGAGCTCGGACATTTCCACTGTTCTTCCGATAAACATAGGGCCATCCTTCCTTTACGTTATAGCTAGCTATATTATACCTTTCTATAATATAGCTAGCTATAACGTAATTCGAAAAACAGCGCACGCAGAAGGGGCGGTACACCACCGCACGTGGACCGTCCCGGAAAATGCATCCCGTTCTGGAGCCTGGTTCCGGGATACAGCTTCCGGTTGAGGACCGATCCGGAAAGCACGACCCGTTCTGAGGCTTGAATCCGGGACACAGTTTCCGCTCCAAACAAAAGGCCCCGGCTCGCGATGGAGCTGGGGCCAAAGGCGCAGCGTATGTAGTTGATGTTGAGCGCGAACGGCCCGTCAACAATGGCCGTCCACGCTCTACCCTACCCGCGGTTGCGAACGCGGCTGTAGGGCGTATCCACCATGGGCAGATCGGGACGCAGCTTGCCGTCAAATGCGCGATAGGCGTTCTGTACGGCGGGCGCCGTGGGGATCGTTGCGATCTCGCCGATGCCCTTGCCGCCGTATGCCACGGGCAGCAGCTCGTCCTTCTCCACGTAGATGGCGTGGATATCCGGAATCTCGGGTGCACGGAACAGCCCGAGCGTACCGTACCTTGCCTGGGGCACGCAGTCCTTGAGCGGCCAGTCCTCGGTAAGTGCGTAACCCATACCCATGAGCACACCGCCTTCGATCTGACCCTGGATGGAGATGGGGTTGACCACCTTGCCGGAATCGTGCGCGGCATAGACCTCGCTCACGCGACCGTCATCATCCAGAATGACCACATGCGTGGCAAACCCGTAGCAGATGTGGCTCTTGGGGTTGGGAACGTCGGCGCCCAGCTTGTCGGTCGGCTCCAGGTACACGTAGCCAAACTCGCATCCCTCGAGCGCTTTAATGGCGGTCGCGGGATCCTGAGGATGCATACCCTGGCCGGCGACGAGCTCCTGCGTGCGCAGCTGGTAGGCGCGACCGTCATCGTACTCGATCTTGACGCCGTCGCCATGCGCGCTCACGGGAGCATCGGGCGCGGGCTTGCCGGCCTCGATGCCAACCATGGCATCGCGCAGCAGGAAGGCGGCGCCGCGCACGGCCTCGCCGGTCACGACCGTCTGACGCGAACCAGACGTGGTGCCGGAGTCGGGAGCATTCTCGGTGGAGCACTCGCCGTTGGCGATGCAACGAAGCGGCAGACCGCAGGCCTCGGCAACGTCCTGCAAAAAGACGGTGTTGCAGCCCTGGCCGATGTCGGACGTGGCGGCATAGACCACGGCCACGCCGTTCTCGACGCGAATCTTGCAGCGGCCGGCGTCGGGCAGGCCAACGCCCACGCCAGCGTTCTTCATAGCGCAGGCAATGCCGGCGTGGCCGGGATGCGCATAGTAGGCATCCTTGACCTCGAGCAGTGTCTCCTTAAGCGCCGTGGAGCAGTCGGCAATCTGGCCGTTGGGCAAAACCTCGCCCGGCTCGATGGCGTTGCGGTAGCGAATCTCCCACGGATCCAGGCCGACCTTCTCTGCCAGCAGGTCGATCAGGCTCTCGAGCGCAAACTCGGACTGGCAAACGCCAAAGCCGCGGTACGCACCGGCGGGCGGGTTGTTGGTGTAGTAGCCAAAGCCGCGGATGTCGGTGTTCTGGTACTTGTAGGGGCCGACGGCATGCGTGCAGGCGCGCTCGAGCACCGGGCCGCACAGCGACGCGTAGGCGCCGGTGTCAAAGTTGATCTCGCAGTCTAGGCCGGTAAAGTTGCCCTCGGCGTCGCAGCCCAGCGTAAAGGTGCCGTCCATGGCATGGCGCTTGGGATGGAAAGCGAGCGACTCGGCACGCGTGAGCTTACACTTCACAGGACGTTGGAACTTATAGGCGGCGAGCGCGGCCAGGTGCTGGATGGACACGTCCTCCTTGCCGCCAAAGCCGCCACCCACGAGCATGGTCTCGACGACCACGCGCTCGGGTTCGCTATCCCAGCCAAACATGTGGGCACACTCTTTGCGCGTATCATAGGCACCCTGGTCGGTCGACTGCACCTTGACGCCGTTCTTGTACGGGAAGGCAACGGCGCACTCGGGCTCCAAGAAGGCATGCTCGGTAAAGGGCGTGGTAAAGCGCTGCGTCACGGTGAACGCGCTTTCGGCCAGCGCCTTGGCGGCGTCGCCGCGCGTCACGTGGCGGCTCTGGCACACGTTGTCCTTGAGCTCCACCGTGTTGCCAAAGGCAAAGAAGCTGTCATGCAGGCGCGGAGCGTCGGCGGCCCTGGCCTCGACAATGTTGCGCACGGGCTCCAGCGGCTCGTAGTCAATCTTTACGAGCTTCTTGGCCTTCTCGAGCGTCGCCTCGTCCTCGGCAACCACCAGCACGATGGCATCGCCCACGCAGCGGGTGATATCGCCCTGGGCGATCATGACGTCCCAGTCCTGGATAAGGTGGCCGACCTGGTTAACCGGCACGTCCTCGGCGCGCAGGATGCCCACCACACCGGGCAGGGCCTCGGCCTTGGAGGTGTCGATGGAGAGCACACGGGCGCGCGGATACTTGGAGCGCACGGCGCTGGCATAGGTCAGGCCCGGCTGATCGAGCTCGTCGATGTCGTCGGGATACTTGCCCTCGCCGAGCACCTTCTTGCGCACGTCAATACGGAAGGCGCGCTTGCCCACGCCGTAGTCATCGCCGCGCTCCAGGTCCTCGTCGATCTGCTTTTCGCCGCGGAGCACCGCAGCGGCCAGCGAGATGCCCTCGATAATCTTTTTGTAGCCGGTGCAGCGACAGACGTTACCGCGAATGGCGTACTTGATCTGCTCCTCGGTGGGCTCGGGGTCCTCGGCGATGAGCGCCGCACCCGCCATGACCATGCCGGGAATGCAAAAACCGCACTGCACGGCGCCCACGGCGCCAAAGGCGTACACAAAGGCCTCGCGCACGTCCTCGGGCAGGCCCTCGACGGTCACGATGTTGCGGCCGGCGGCAAGAGCGGTGGTCAGCACGCACGCCTTGACGGCCGCACCGTCCACATGGATGGTGCAGGTGCCGCAGGCGCCCTCGGAGCAGCCGTCCTTGGCGGAGTGAATGTGCAGGTCGTCGCGCAGATAGCGCAGCAGTGGTTTATTCTCCGTCGTTGTGCGCTCGACACCGTTAACGGTAAAAGTGAATTCCTGTGCCATGGTGATTCCCTTCTACACGCCGGCGGCGATGCCGGTGCGGTCGTGGATGGCGCCATGCGGGCAGACGACGGCGCACATGCCGCACGACAGGCAGTCCACGCCGTCGATATGGGCGCAGTTGTCCTCGATGCGGATAGCGCCGGCAGGGCACTTTTTGGCGCACATGCCGCAACCGATGCAGCTCGTGTCGCAAATCTTGCGGGCGATGGCGCCCTTATCGGTGTTGTTGCAGCGCACCAGGATGTTCTGGTAGCCGGGGACGAAGGCAATCACGCGCTGCGGGCACGCCATGCCGCACAGGCCACAGCCCGTGCACTTGGAGCGGTCCACGCGGGCGATGCCATCGACCAGCGCAATGGCGCCGCGGGGGCAGGCCGTGACGCAGGCGCCACAGCCAATGCAGCCTTCGCTGCAGCGGGCGTCGCCGCCTGCGGAGGCGCAACCGCTTCCGCAGGCAACGTAGGCCACGTTATGTTGAATGGATTTGGCCATAAGAGACTCGCCTATTTCTTAAGAAGGTACGAATAGTTGTCGCGCACAGCCCTGATGGTCAGGCGGACGGCCTCGGGAAGACCGGTGTTGACGGCATCGACCGAGACGGTGCGGACCGTGCCGGCGACGCGAACCTTAAAGTGGTCTTCGTCCACGGCCAGGAAGCCCTCGTTCTCGGAGTTCTCCATGTCCTCCTCGCTCCAGAACAGGGTGAGCTTGTCCTTGTAGGGACGACCCTCCTGGTAAGGGCAGAACACGGCGCAGTTGCCGCACTCGTTGCACATGCCGTCGACATGGACGACCTGATGCTTGGCCAGGCCCGGCACCTTAATGGCCACGTTGGCGCGGTTGGGGCACACGTCGCAGCAGACCTCGCACACCGAGCCGCAGCCCAAGCAGCGGGTCTTGGTGCAGTTGCGCTTGTCGCGGCACAGCGACCCCTTGCGCTCGTAGCAGGTGTCCTCGCGGCCAGCCTGCTCGTTGCAATCGGCGTACTTGTTAAAGTCAACGCCGGCGATGGCACGGGCGACCTCGGCGGCGTCGGCGATAGCCTCGACCACGGTGGCAGGACCGCGACGGCAGTCACCTGCAGCCCAGACGCCCTCGACGCCGGTGGAGGTGGCGGCAAGGCGGCCGCGACGGTCGTGCTCGACGCCCGCGGCATCGTACAGGCTGGCATCGATGCCCTCGCCCACGGCGCAGATCACCGTGGTGGCGGAAAGCTCGACGGTCTCGCCCGTGGCGACAGGGCTGCGACGGCCGCTTGCATCCGGCTCGCCAAGCTCCATAACATCGCTGGTCAGCACGGCGCCGTTAAGTGCCTTGGGCGCCAGCAGCTCGCAGAACTCAACGCCATCGGCAAGAGCAAGATCGAGCTCTTCCTCGTCGGCGGGCATCTGCTTCTTGGTGCGGCGATACACCAGGCGCACGTTCTTCACACCAGCCAGGCGCTTGGCCACGCGGGCCGCATCCATGGCGGTGTTGCCGGCGCCAATGACTACGACGTCCTCGCCCAGCTCGAGCTTCTCGCCCTTCTTGGCGGCCTCGAGGAACTCCAGCACATCGAGCTCGGCACCCTCTCCCAGGCCCGCAGAGCCGGGCATCCAGGCACCGGTGGCCACGACCACGTCGGTAAAGCCCTGGGCCTTGAGCTCGTCGATGGACTCCACGCGAGCATTGAGCTGCACCTTGGCGCCAAAGGCCAGGCAGAGCTCGGCGTCGTGGGAGATATCGTCGCTGGCGATACGGAACTCGGGGATCACGTGACGGACCACGCCGCCGAGCGAGTCGCGGGCCTCAAAGATGGTGACGGGCACGCCGGCGCGCGTCAGGAAGAACGCCGTCGCCAGTCCGGCCGGGCCGCCGCCGATAACGGCAACGTTGTGCTCGCCGTCGTTGGCGATGGCCTGGGCGCGCAGCTTGGGCAGCACGGCGGTCATGGCCTCGCGGGCGGCCTTGAGCTTGCTGGCGCGAATCTGGGCGCCCTCGGGCTCGTAGAACGCACGCTCGCAGGCACGGCCGCAGGGATGCGGGCAGATGGTGCCGGTAATGAACGGCAGGGCGTTGCGCTCGATGATGATGTTGAGTGCGTCCTCGTAGCGGCCCTCGTCAACAGCCGCCAGATAGGCGGGAATATCCTGCTGGATGGGGCAGCTCGTGCGGCACGGCGTGGTAAAGCAGTCGGAAAGCGGGCTCTTGCCGGCGACTTTGCGGTCGGGCAGCGGGCGCAGCGGCTTCTTGTAGAGCGGGTTGGTGAGCGAGTCGGTCTGGATCGCGGTCACGGCGTCGAGAGAGACGCCCGCGAACGGCTTGCCGGCCAGATCGGCAAACTCGCCGGCCATCTGGCTAAAGCGCTCGTAGCCACCGGGCTTGAGCACGTCGGTCGCCAGGGTGACGGGCCAAATGCCGGCATCATACAGGGCGCGAATGTTGTAGACCGTGGCGCCACCGGAGTAACTGATGCGCAGCTTACCGTCAAACTGCTCGGTAATGCGGCGGGCAGCCTCGATGGTCAGCGAGAACAGCGAACGGCCAGACATGTACATCTCGGTGGAAGGCAGCTCGTTTCTCGTCACGTCGACGGGGAAGGTGTTGGTGAGCTTGACGCCAAACTCTAGACCGCGCTCGGCGCACAGGGCAATCAGGCGCTCGAACATAGGCACGGCATCGGCCCACTGCAGGTCCTCGCGGAAGTGCGTGTCATCGAAGACGATGTAGTCAAAGCCCAGCTCGTTCAGACGCTGGCGGGCAAACTCATAGCCCAGCAGCGTGGGGTTGCACTTGATGTAGGTGTTGAGGCCCTTCTCGGTGATCAGATAGGTCGCGATGCGCTCGATCTCCGCCGGCGGGCAGCCGTGCAGGGTGGACTCGGTGATGGAGTTGGAAACGCGTGCCGGGATGGACTCGACAAACGCGGCGTCGACATGCTCAAACTTGTCCAGGTTGGCGAGCGCCCATGCGCGGCACTCGTTCCAGACGTCAGAGCCGCTGGCGTCCTTCATGCCCTCGATGTAGGCGTCGACCTTGGGGCTCTTGATGCCCTCCAGGTCATAGCCCACGGACATGTTAAAGACAAAGCCGTCCGGGCTGCCCAGGCCGTACTCGCGAGCGATGAGGTGGCAGGCGAACCATGCCTTCACGTACTCGGCAAAAGCCTGCGGAACCTCGAGCTCGGTCGACCACTCGCAGTTGTAGCACTCGTCCTGCGCCACGATGCAGGGCTTGTTCACACACTTGGAGAGTTCCTCGCCGTCCATCACCTGAACGGTCTTGAGCTCAAAGAAGCGTGAACCGGCCACGTAGGATGCCACGATGTTCTGGGCAAGCTGCGTGTTGGGGCCGGCGGCCGGGCCAAACGGGGTCTCGATGCGCTCGTCAAAAATGGGAAGCGCGCCCTCCTGGTTGGCCGTGACCATCTTGCGCACGCCAAAGATGGCGCCCCGAGTCTTGTGCTCCTCGATGATCCAGTTCATCAGCTGCGAAAACGGGATCGGCCTCATGATGTCGCTCATAATGAGCTCCTCTCTGTAACGCCCGGCGAGACCGCGCGGCGGGCGCAAATACGGTGTAGCGCTAGCACAGCGCCGGCGACCCCGCGGAGGCCGCCTATACGCGCGTCGGATGCGGCGAAACATCCGGCGCGCGTGAATCTACTTGTAATTAGTAGGCGCGATCGTTGAGCGTGCTCCAGAGCTTCTTGGACTCAGCCATGGTCCACGCGTTGATCTTGTCCTCATCGATACCGACAAACTCGCGATCCTTGTACAGGACGCGGCCGTTGATGATGGTGGTGCGGCAGTTTTTGCCCATCATGCCAAAGAGCATGTGGTCGTCGATGTTCTCCTCGCTCAGCGGCGTAAAGGGCTTGTAGTCCATTACGATGACGTCGGCGGCAGCGCCGGGCTCAAGCACACCGAGCTTGCGATCGAAGTACTTGCTCGCCATCTTGGCGTTGTTCTCGAACAGCATCGTCATGGCCTCGCACCAGCCCACGTTGGGCATAGCGGCGTTGTGGCGCTGAATGATCAGGAAAACCTTGAGGCTCTCGAGCATATCGTGGGTGTAGGCGTCGGTGCCCATGCACACGGGGATGCCGCGGCGGAAGAACTCGAGCACGGGGGCGCAGCCCACGGCGTTGCCCATATTGGATTCGGGGTTGTTAACCAGCCAGGTGCCGGACTCCTTGACGATATCCATCTCGGCGGGCGTCACATGGATGCAGTGGCCGAGCATGGTGTCGGGACCGAGCAGGTTGTGCTGCAGCAGGCGCTCGACGGGGCTGATGCCGCCGCGGTTGAGGCGGGAGTCCCACACATCGTTCATGCCCTCGCACACGTGGATGTGGAAGCCGGTCAGACCGTTGTTGGCCTCGGCCATCTTATCCATGGTCTCGTCCGACAGCGTAAAGGTGGCGTGACCGCCAAACATTGCGGCGATCATGTGGTTGTCGTTATCGCGACGCTCCTTGGCGGCCCACTGGGCAAACTCGGCGTTCTCGGCAATAGCCTGATCGCACTTTTCCTGGCCACGGCGGTCGGAAACCTCGTAGCACAGGCACGAACGCATACCCAGCTCCTGAGCGGCGTCCTTAATGGTAAAGAGACTGCCCGGAATCTCGCAGAAGCTCGCGTGGTGATCGAAGATCGTGGTGACGCCGTCGCGGATGGAATCCAAAATCGTGGCATAGGCGCTTGCCTTGGTGCCGTCGAGCGTCAGGTTGTCGTCAATCTTCCACCACTGCTGCTCAAGATTTTCCAGGAAGTTGGTGGGGTTGCAGCCCTTAATGGCAAGACCGCGGGCCAGACCCGAATAGATGTGGGTGTGGCAGTTGATAAGTCCGGGCATGATGAGGTTGCCCTGGGCGTCGACGTACTCGGCATCCGGGTACTTGGCCTTGAGCTCGCGCTCGGGGCCCACTTCGACGATCGTATCTCCGTCAATAGCGACCGCACCGTTGGGAATGAACGGAGTCTGAGCGTTGCGGGTAAAGACGGAACCGTTAGCGACCAGAAGCATAAATGCTCCCTTCAACATCAGAGGCGGGGTTTGACACCTCTGACATGGCGGAAGTGCGAAGCGCCGGCCTACACCGGAAACGGGCCCTCTCCCGTCAACGCTTCACCAAAGGGACAAGCCCTTTGAAGTGCGGCTTGGCGCCGCATGGCGCCGGCGGACGAGGCGATGCGTCCGCCGGCGAATAGCACCGAATTGGTTACTTCTTGCTCTCGGGCAGGACCAGATCCACAGCGGCATCCTTGGCGGCATCGATGTGCTGAGCCACGACCGGCGTCTGCGGAAGGATCAGGTTGAGCACGATGGCCATGATGGCGGTGGGGGTCACAGCGTTGGAGCCGATGACGGTGGACACCCAGGTGGGCATGCCCTCGCCGGCGAGGCAGCCGCTGGCCATCCAAATACCCAGGCCAAAGACGACCGAGGTGCCGACGATGGTGGTGGTGCGCTGCGTGAGGCCCTCGCGGGTGAACATGCGCACACCGTTCATGGTGATGGTGCCAAAGACGCCGACGGTCGCGCCGCCGATGACGGGCTGCGGGATGGCGGAAAGGACGGCAGAGAGCTGCGGGAACAGGCCGGCGATGGCAAAGACGGCCGCGATGATCACAAAGACCCACTTGTTGACGACCTTGTTGGAGCAGATGATGCCCACGTTCTGGCCAAGGGCGCTGGTGGGAAGACCGCCCAGCAGGCCGCCGACCATAGAAGTGAGGCCCTGGGACACGATAGCGCCGGAGAGCTCGCGCTCGGTGGGCATACGGTCGATGGAACCAAGGCAAGCAGCAGAGACGTCACCGATAACCTGAATGGCAACCATGGGGAACACGACGGCGAGGGTAATGCAGACCTCGGGATCAAACTCGAGCGCGTAGGGCATGAGCTTGGGAAGGGCGAAGACCTGAGCGGTGGCGACGCTGGAGAAGTCGATCATGCCAAAGGGGATGGAGACGATCATGCCAACGATCATGCCAAAGAACACAGATCCCAGCTTGAGCGTGCCCTTGCCAAAGTTGGCGAGCGCAAAGACCACGGCGAAGGTGATAAGAGCAACGCACCAGGCCTGCGGGGTGCCCCACAGCGGCGTACCCATACCGCCGGCCATGTACTTGACGGCCGTGGGATAGAGAGAGACGCCAATGGAGAAGATGACCGTACCGGTCACGACGGGCGGGAACAGCCACTTGATCTTGCTGTAGGCCAGACCAAAGAGGACCGCAACGGCGCCGCCGACGATCTCGCCGCCCAGCAGCGCGCCAAAGCTAAAGCCCGAGGCGCCCATGGCCTGAAGGGCCGGCAGGAACGCGAACGAAACGCCCATGACGATGGGCAGGCCGCCGCCGATACGACGGAAGGGAGCGAAGGCCTGAAGGGCCGTGTCGATTGCCGAAAGAATGAGTGCAACCTGGATGATGTCGGTGCTCTGCTGGCTATTAAAGCCGTAGACACCGGCCATGATGACCGCCGGTGTAATGATGCCGGCAAACGATGCCAGTACATGCTGAAGGGCACACGGGATCATTTCCTTAACGGGCGGCATGCCTTCGCGAGTGAACAGGGCTTCAGTGCCGTTCGTAACCGTCTCCTGGGTCATTTGACCACCAATCCTCGAAATAGTTGTTTTCGCATCTAACGCTCTATTGTGACGCAGTGCGGGGTTGAGGTTGTGCCTTCGTTGCATATCGTATTAAAGATGATTCTCATTCTCAATAATAATTTTTTGTTATCAGACTATTCTTCAGCTGAGATAACGCATTTCCGCAGGTCAAGAAAGTGTCTGGTCAAAATAACATCTAACTTTTCTTTTGGTCAACCGTTTACCGCCAAATTCCTACCGTTCGTCTGTATTACGCAATGTACCTGCTGATATACGAGATGATGAGCAGCGTGTTACCATGATAAAAAATTGTTATGAACACTTCGATAGAACCAAAAGGAGTTGCCCGTGAACGAGACCGTACGTCGCTTTTTGCCGATGGTCGATTTCCTGGAGCAGATACTCGGCAAAAACAGCGAAATCGTGCTGCACGATTTCTCGGATCCCGACCACGCCATCGTCGATATTCGCAACGGCATCGTGAGCGGCCGCAAGGTCGGCGGTCCCGCCACCGACCTGGCACTCAAGATCATGCACGACGCCAAGTATCGCGACCTGCCGTTTATTACGGGCTACGAGGGGCGCGGTGCCGGTGGCAAGACGTTGGAGTCGGCGACGTACTTTATCCGCGAGAATGACGAGATTGTCGGTATGCTCTGCGTCAACACCGACCTCTCGACCGTGCGCTCCATCAACGCCATGGCGCAGCAGCTCATGGCGTGCTTCGACGCGGCGCCTAGACAGGCAGAGCCCGCGTCTATCGAGGTCGAAAGCCTTTCGGAGTCTACGCAGGAGCTCATCGACCGCAGCATTGCCGAGTTGCTGAGCGCGCGCGGGCTGGATGTAGCATCGCTTGGTCAAAGCGACCGCGTGGACGTCATTCGCCACCTCAACGGCAACGGGGTGTTCATGCTCAAGGGCGCCGTGGCCTGCGCCGCCACCGCGCTGGGCATCTCGGAGCCCAGCGTCTACCGCTACCTGCAAAAAGTCCGCAAGGAGGGCTAGCGAGCAAAATGGAGCGCGGGCAGTCTTTTTGGGACGGGGCTATTTTAGCTACCCTCCCTCTGCCCGCGATTTCGATGAGCCGCAAGTAAAAGCAATCCTGCATATTGGGGTAGCTAAAATAGCCCCGTCCCAAAAAGACTGCCCTTGGTGGCTCCACAAGTGACCCATCGCTTGACAAAGGACCCTGCAGCTCGCACTGCAGGGTCCTTTTGCATGTCATGTTTAGCTGTTGCCAACGTCTTAGAGAGCGGCGACGACCTCGATCTCGACCAGACCGCCGGCCGGAAGAGCGGCAACCTGGAAAGCGCTGCGCGCGGGGAACGGAGCCTCGAACTTGGAAGCGTAGATCTCGTTCACGGCAGCGAAGTCGGCGATGTCGGCCAGGTAGACCGTGGTCTTGACGACATCGGCAAAGGTGGCGCCGGCAGCGCTCAGCAGGGCCTCGACGTTAGCAAGGGACTGCTTAGCCTGGGCCTCGACGCCCTCGGGCATCTTGCCGGTTGCGGGGTCGATGCCCAGCTGACCGGACAGGAACACCATGTTGCCGGTCTGGATGCCGGGGGAATACGGGCCGATGGCTGCGGGTGCGTTATCGGAAGACACGACGGTCTTGCTCATGTTTTTCTCCTTACGATCAATTGAGAGAGCGTGAGCGCGGTGTTCACACCGGGAGGCACAGTTCGGTCTGAACACCGCGCTTGATTTGGGATAGTACTCAAGGTTTCCGCGCGATGCAAGATTATTATCACGTTGCGAGAATATTTTATCGCCCAACGGCGCCTGTCAGCCGCTGAACGGCACGACCGGGCGGTGAAGCTCAAAATGATCCGTTTCCCTCCGTCCCCAGCGGATCAGGTGATCCATGGAGGACGGAGGGAAACGGATCATTTTTGCTGCAAGGGCTGCTGAAGACTTTATCCTGCTTGAGCCACAGGGCTCGTCCGCCGCAACAGCACCACTATACTTTCGAGTATCTGAGCATTTTGAAAGGCAGGATATGACCGCAACCGCCAGTCGAACCACCAACCGCAGACCCGAGCTTTTGGCGCCCGCCGGAGGGCCTGAGCCCTTTGCTGCCGCACTCGCCGCTGGGGCAGACGCCATCTATTGCGGCATGGGCAGCTTCAACGCCCGCCGCAAGGCCACCAACTTTACCGACGAGGCCTTTGAGCAAGCCTGCCGCGCCGCACATCTAGCCGGGTCGCGCGTCTACGTCACGGTCAACATCGTCATCAAGCAGTCCGAGATGGGCGATGCGCTGCAACTCATCCATCGCTGCTCCACGCTGGGCGCCGACGCCTTCATCATCCAGGACTGGGGCCTGTTCTTTGAGGTCAAGCGCACGATGCCCGGCATCGAGACGCACATCTCGACCCAGGCGAACATCCATGATGACCGCGGAACGCTTTGGTGCCGCGAGCAGGGCGCCGACCGCGTGACTCTCTCGCGCGAGCTCTCCATCGACGAGATCGCCGCCATCCACGACGCCGCGCCCGATGTGGACCTTGAGGTCTTTAGCCACGGCGCCATCTGCTTTTGCTACTCGGGCCTGTGCCTGCTCTCGAGCTTTGCCATGGCGGGCCGCTCGGCCAACCGCGGCATGTGCGCTCAGCCCTGTCGCCTGCCTTACGAGCTGATCGACGAGAACGGCCGCACGCTCTCCCCTGCTGGTCGCGAGCGCGCTCTATGCCCGCGTGACACCAACACCTCACAGCTTGTTCGCCGTCTGTATGACGCCGGCGCCGCATCGCTCAAGCTCGAGGGCCGCATGAAGGCGCCCGATTACGTGTACTCCATCGTTGATGTGTATCGTCACGAAATTGATGACATGCTGGCAGGGGTCGCCGTTGCCAAGGACGAGGAAGCCGCCCGCCAGCGCCAGCTCAAGCGCTGCTTCAACCGCGACTTTACGCACGCCTATCAGGACGGCACCTCGGGCGACGAGATGATGAGCTACGAGCGCTCCAACAACCGCGGCCAGATCGTGGGCACGGTGCTGGGCAGCCGCCCGGCCAACCGCGATGTGCGCGGCCTCAAGCCCGACGACCGCCGTCGCCGCGCCGCCATCGCCCGCATTGAGCTGTTTGAGCCCGTGGGCAAGGGCGACCTGCTGGAGCTTCGCCACGACAACGAGTTCGACCAGTTCCTAACCACCATTGCCGCCGATGATGCCGCCGCGGGCGATGTTATCGAGTGCCGCGTGCCCCGCAGCATGCCCGAGGGCTGCCGCGTGCGCGTCATCCGCAGCCAGCGTGCCATCGACGCCGCCGGTGCCGCGCTCAAGCGCGATGTGCTGCGCCGCCGAGCTGTTGATGTGTCCGTCGTGGCGCGCCTGGGCGAGCCGTTTACTGTCACACTCACCTGCTGTGACAACCCCGCGCTCACCGCCACCGCTACGGGCTTCACCGTCGAGGCCGCCAAGACCCGCGCGGTCGAGGCATCCGACCTGGTTGAGCATGTGGGCCGCATGGGCTCCTCGCCCTTTGAGGCGGCGAGCTTTGATGTGGCGCTCGAGGAGGGCTGCGGTATGGGCTTCTCCGCCGTGCACAAGGTGCGCGCCGCCGCCTGCAAGGCGCTCGAGGAGGCCATTCTGGCACCTTACGAGGAGCGTGCGAAAACGCTCGAGATTCCGGGGCTCGACAAATGTACGCACGCCATACCCGAGCATTACCGCGATGAGCCGCAGATCTGCGCCGCCGTCACCACGCTCGAAGCCGCCGAGGCTGCTCGTGCCGAGGGCGCCGCGCACATCTATATGACCACCGATGCGCTCGAGGCTGCCGGACTCTCCCCTGCCGATGCATTTGAGCAGAGTTTCGTGCCCGTACTCGACGAGGTCTGCCGCGCCGTCGACCACGAGCGCGTCGATCCCTGGATCAATGCTGGAGTCACGGTCGCCGTCGGCAATATCTCCGAGCTCGCCGTAGCCGCGCATGCCGGCGCCACGGCGGAGGTCCGCTCTTGCCTGCCCGTGCACAACGTGCCTTGCATGGAGGCACTTGCCGAGCGCGGAGCCGGCGCGTTTTGGCTCTCGCCCGAGATCACGCTCGACGAGATTGTCTCGCTCGGCGCCGCCGCGCCCGCTGCTCTGGGCATCACCGTCTTTGGCCGCCCGCGCGTCATGACGAGCGAGCACTGCATCCTGCAAGTGGCCAACGGCTGCATCCACGATTGTGCCAACTGCCGCCTGCGTGCCCGCAAGCTCTCGCTCAAGAATATCGACGGAAAGGTCATGCCCGTCCGCACCGACATCCACGGCCGCTCTCGCCTGTACGATGCCTACCCCATCGACCTCACGCCGCAGGTTCCTCAGCTGCTCGACGCCGGCGTGCGTCGCCTCATGGTGGACGGAACGCTGCTCGAGACGGATGAGGTGGGCCGTGCCGTCGCCCGCGTCCGTCGTGCCGTCGAAGCAGCGCAGGCCGGCCGCAAGCCCGCCGCCCGCCTACGCGGGGCGACCTCGGGCTGCATGTTTATGGGAATCAGCTAACCGAAAGGCTTACACGTGAACGAAGAACCTCAAGTCCTCTACTGCGACGCCTGGCTCATGGCCATCGACAAGCCCGCCGGCATGATCGTCCACGGCGACGGCACCGGCGAGCGCACGCTCACCGACTACGCCAGCGACCTGCTGCTGGCGATGGGCGACGGCTTTGCCGCGACCGACATGCAGCCGCTCAACCGCCTGGACCGCGACACCACCGGCGTGGTGCTGTTTTCGCTCGACAAGCAGACGCAGCCCGCCTTTGACCAGATGGTCATCGACCACGCTTTCGAAAAGCACTACCTGGCGCTCGCCGAGGGCAAGATCGACTGGAACGAGAAGCTCATCGACAAGCCCATCGCCCGCGACCGTCACGACAGCCGCAAGATGCGCGTCGGCGCCAGTGGCAAGCCGTCTCAAACGCGCGTGAAGGTGCTCAAGCGTCTTAAGAGCCGTCGTGGCCTGCCCACGCGCTCGTATATCGATGTCGAGCTGCTCACCGGCCGCAAACACCAGATCCGCGTGCATCTGGCGAGCGAGCGTCATCCCCTGGTGGGCGACGAGCTCTACGGCACGCCGCGTCCCTGCGGCCTGATGCTCCATGCCCACAGCGTGTCCTTTACGCATCCCGTAACCGGCGAGCACATCCACATCGAAGCCCCCTGCCCCTGGGAGCCCTAAACCACCACAATGGGGACAGGCACCTTTGTGGTGGTTTTGCCGCAATGGCTCAGCCGCGGTCCCAAAACGTCTCGATCCGTAACAGTTAGAACCCTTTTTCCGGTCTATCTGTTACAGATCGAGACATTCGAATCCCCCTTAAGGGAAAATCTCAATCTGTAACAATAACTCGGCGAAATCGGTCCCAGATGTTACAGATTAAGACTAAACCGGTAGACAACGAAAGCGGCAACGCCCGTAATGGATGTTGCCGCTTTTCTATTGAGAAAACTATTCGGTTTTCGTTGCTAACCACCACAATGGGGACAGGCACCTTTGTGGTGGTTTTGGCCTTAGCCTTGTCCTGTCCCCTGTCGCTAGACCGTGATGACGTTGTCCATCGTCTGGTACTTGGCGGGCACCTCGCCCGCAGTGATGATCGTTGCGTCGCGAAAGTCCGCGAACTTGACGGGCGCCACCATGCCAAATTTACTGGCGTCCGAGATTACGAAGCGTTTGGCCGTGTGGCGCATCGAGATACGCTTGACCTGCGCTTCCTCGATATCCGGAGTGGTGAGACCTTGCTCGGCGGCGATGCCGTTGGAACCCCAAAAGCCGCAGTTGAAGTTATAGCGGTCCAGAGTTGCCAAGGCATCGGGGCCGACGAGCGCCTCGGTCTCGGGCTTGAGCTCGCCACCCAGCACCACGGTACGCATGCCGCGCAAAGCAAGATGCTGAGCATGGAGCACGGAATCGGTCACATAGGTGACATCTTCAAGGTGTGGAAGATGCTCGATGAGCTTGAGCGTCGTCGAGCCTGAGTCGATGTATACAAAGCTCTCGGGCTCCACAAGCGCCGCCGCACGGGCGCAGATACGCTCCTTGTCGTCGTTATGGAGGTCGCTGCGCTCATTAAGCGTTAGGTCGCGCGTTACGTGCGCGCGCTCAAGACTCGTCGCTCCACCGTGGACCTTGGCGATGCGGTGCGCTCGGTCGAGCGTCTGCAGGTCGCGCCGAATGGTAGACGCCGTCACGCCCAAGGTATCGGCAAGCTCTGGCACAGTAACCGAGCCGGCCTGCTGCACCATCGACACAATCGCATTGAGCCTATCTTCCGCTAGCATCGCTTACTCCTCCTCGGGGTACACGACTCCCCAGTCGGCGCGAAGCTTGGTCATAAGCTCCATAACATCAGAAGCATAATCCAGCAGCTCGCGCTTGGAGTCGTCGCCGGCAACGGCCTTCTCAAGATCGGCCATCTCATAGCAAAGGGCGTAAGCCTCGGTGCCCGCGTGGACCTCTTCACGGTGACCGTCCGCAGTCCACACGATGGTCGCATGGTCGGCACGCGGATACTCGTTGACCTCGATATAGCACTTATCGAAGCTGATGACCGAGCGCTTGGGCTGCTTGGAGTGGAGCGTAAGGCTCACAACGCCCAGCTGCTGCTCAGCATTACGGCAGACAATGCCACCCGCGACGTCAACGCCAGTCTCGCAGGTATTGCCCAGAGACACGACCTCGGCTGGCTGGCTGGCCATAAACAGGCGCATGACGGACAGGGCATACACGCCAATGTCGAGCATGGCGCCGCCGGCAAGGCTACGGTTGTAGAAGCGGTTGGTCAGGTCGCCGTACTCCTTATAGCTGCCAAAGTTGAGCTGGGCGAGGTTCATGCGGCCAAAGTCGCCCGCATGCATGCGACGGCGCAGCTCCTGATACAACGGCATGTGGAGCACCGTGGTGGCGTCCATAAGGACCACGTTGTGCTCGTCGGCGATGGCACGGGCCTCGTCGAGCTCGACAGAGTTGAGGGTAATGGCCTTCTCGCAGAGCACGTGCTTGCCGGCAGCCAGCGCGGCACGCAGATAGGTGATATGCGTGTTGTGTGGCGTGGTGATATAGACGGCGTCGATGTCCGGATCGGCGTAGAGGTCCTCAACCGTCTCGTACACCTTTTCGACGCCATACTGCTCGGCAAAAGCCTGGGCCTTGGACAGCGTACGGTTGGCGACACCCGCGAGCTTGCGACCGGCCAGAGCGAGGGACTGGGCCATTTGGTTGGCGATAACGCCGCACCCGATCACGGCCCAGCGGAGCTCGGGGGTCGTAAAGATATCATCGGGGAACGGCTGATCCTGGACCGAGGCAAACGCCGCCTTTGCGGCTGCCGCGGAGTCGAGTGGAACCTGCTTGGAATCTGCCATGAATGCCTCCTGCGTCGTGAAAAGTCTTTCAATTCTGACAGCTATATATTCGCACAAATACGCGTGTATGTGCGTACTTCTGCGTATATAACCGCCAAACGGTCAAAATACAACCGCAGACGGCGCATATACACGCATGGTCACGCAATCCTGCGCACGCAAATACGCACAAATGCGCACTAATCATTGCTCAGAGACGGGGGATTCTACTTAGAACTTCAAAGACAGGATGATCCGCTTCACCACGTCACTCATGGCGCGCTGCAACTCTAAGGACCGTCCCAAACTGCCGACAGAAAAGGAACGTCCCCAGGCGCCGGCATTTCAAGAGCACTCATTTAAGTCTGTCCCCAATGAGTGGGAGTAATCAGAGACCCTTTGCGAGGGAGGTCGGAAACGGCCTCCCTCGTTTTTATTCATGGACTTTAGTCCGTGCCGCACGGCACGCGCGGCATAGAAAGCCACCCGCTCAGCGGGTGGAGGCCAATTTCCGCTACGCGACAAAAACCTTCCCCCTAGCATGAGGATTGTTCAGGTCATCATGCTAGGGGGAATGTGATTGCTGTGGCCCAGAAAGCCGACAGCCTCGCGCACACGAAATGGCTATGCAAGTACCGCATCGCACCGAGGTCAAGCTCGTCGCCGCCATCGCCGAGAAGCACCCCAAGGTGCGCTTTGCCGTGAGCTACACCTCGGCCTACGCCGACCTTTACGACCGCATGGAGCAGGCCCTGCGCGAGCGCGTGGCCAACGCGGTGGAGATCGTCCGCTCCGACATCAGCCCCGCGCTTCTTGTCCACACCGGTCCAAACCTCGTGGGTGTAGCGGTCCAGGGACTCTAGCGGAGGCGGGGCGTTCTGCCCAAAAACAAATGCAAAAGACGAGCGCTTCTTGCCGCCCAATTGGCAAGAAGCGCTCGTCTTTTCTTAACGCGTTGTATGGCGGAGAAAGCGCAAGTTACGCGAGCGCCCTTCTTGCCAGCTCGGCCGCGCCGAGGATTCCTTGGTCGCCGCCGCAGCCCGGGGCGCAGATGTAGCTCTCCATGTCCTTAAGCTCGGCGGTCTGGATGTAGCCACCCAGATATTCGAGGGTCTTCTTGCGGACGATGCCGTAGAGCTGCTCCTGGTGCATCACGCCGCCGCCGAGGACGATGCGGTGAGGCGAGTACATGAGCACGAGGTTCGCACACATCTGCCCCAGATAATCCCCCTCGAGCATCCACACCTCATCGTTGTCCGCGAGCTCGGCCGCGGGCTTTCCCCAGCGCGCGGCGATGGCGGGGCCGGAGGCGAGGCCCTCGAGGCAGCTCGCGTGGCTCGGGCAGACGCAGCGTCCTTCCTCGGTGGGACGGGTCCTTACCAGCATGTGGCCGGCCTCGGGGTGCAGCATGCCGTGAAGGAGCCTGCCCGCGCACATGACGCCCGCGCCCACGCCGGTGCCGATGGTCACGTAGACGGCGTCCTTGAGCCCCTTGCAGCAGCCGAAGACCGCTTCGCCGAGGCAGGCAACGTTCACGTCCGTATCGTAGGCCACCGGAATCCCGAGGGCGTCGGCAAACGCGGCGCGAAGACCATAGCCTCGCCACGCGAGCTTGGGCGTTTGGAGGATGGAGCCGTAGCGCTCGTCGGCGGGGTCGACGCAGGTCGGGCCGAAGGCGCCGATGCCCAACGCGTCCACATCGCGGGCGGCGAACCACTCGATCATCTGCGGGACGGTCTCGGCGGGCGCAAGCGTCGGGGTCTCCATACGGTCGAGGACCTCGCCGTCGCCGGACACCACGGCACAGACCATCTTGGTCCCGCCGGCCTCGAGGGCGCCGAGCCTCATTTGCTTTTCGCTCATGCGATCCTCCTTACAAAGGGACGCCCGCAGTCATGGTCAACCGCGGACGCCCATAACGTTGGCTTGTTTCGAGGCGACCCTACCTGGGCACGCGGTCCTGCCTTGCGGCAAACGGGGCGAGCACGGCGTGCGGTTCGCTTTGGTACCAGTAGGCGACGGTGGAGATGTCGTCCTCGCGCTCGTAGAGCTTGATGTCGTCGTTGCCGAGGTCCTGGAACGTCACGCGCAGGTCCTCCTTGAACGAGATCGGGTCGGGAAGGTGCCACCTGTAGAGGCCGTGCCTGGGCAGCGCGTCGTCGTTGGTCGCGAGCATCGGGTTCGGGTTCGGCTTGCCCGCGCTGAAGCGGTCGCGCGTGGCGTCGCGCGTCGAGCGGTACGGGTAGCCGGCGAACAGTGTGTTGAAGCACTGCGCCTCGGGCAGCGCGTGGGGCGGCCTGTCGAGGAAGGCCCAGGCACCGCCAAAGTAGTCCTCGGCTCCCGTCGAGGTGACCGTGGGGAACTCCTCGTCGCCGTCGAGGAAGAACTTCATCTCGCCCTCGCCCCACCAATAGCGCTCCAGGGCGCACAGGGCCATGTAGGTGCCGACGTAGTAGCCCTTACCGCGCACGCCGTCGAGCACGGTGTAGTCGACGCCCCTGCGGGTGCTGCGCTCGCGGTTAAAACGGGCGTGGAAGTACATGGCGTCGTCCGGCACGTCGGTGAGCGCGTAGTTGAACGTGTAGAAGATGTACTTAATGAACCCGGGGTGCTCGCTCGTAAGCGTGACTTTGGCGTGCTTCCTGAAGGGCATCTCGAAGTAGCAGTTCATGCCGCCCGTCGGGTTCACGCAGATGGGCATCGAGTTGACGATGGCGCGCTCACCGAAGCCGTTGCAGAAGAAGTCGCCGACAGGGCACTCGACCGAGGGGGTCTCCTCGTCGTCCCAGTAGAAGCGCAGCACGAGGTCGCGCATGACGAAGCTGCCGGCGGCGGTCTTGTCGGGGACGGTCATCCAGATGTGGCGGATGATGCCGGGGCCCTCGATGTCCACGAGCGTGATGGTCTCGCCGGACTCAAGGGGCACGCAGCACGAGCCCTTGCGGCCGACGCCGAGGTGGCTGGCCGACATGGCGGCGTGGCCCTTCTCGCCCGTGATGTTCTCGGGGGTGATGGCGCGGCTTTCCTCACCGCCGTGCATCCACACGTCTTTAAGGAACTCTCTCATCGTCGACCTCCTCTATTCGTCGTCTTCGCACTCGGCGGAACTGGCACCGTTCACGTAGACGATCTGCTGGCGCGCCTCGTCGACGAGGGCGTCGAAGTCGAGTTTCTCGTCGGGGCGCGCGAGCGCGACCGTCATGGCGAGCGGGAGGTTGACACCCGCGATCACGTGGATCCGGTCGGAGGCGAAGCGGGAGAAGCGCTGGTTCACGCTGCCGCCGAGCGCGTCGGTAAGGACGACGACCTCGTCAGTGCCCGAAAGCGCCGCCTCGACCGCCGCGTCGAGCCCCTCGCCGTTGTCGTTCACGTAGGCGCAAACGGCGGTGACGGCGTCGCTCTTACCCGTAAGGAACTCGAGGGTGTCCTTGAAGCCCTGGGCGAGAAGGGAATGGCTCGCCACAACTATCTTTCTCATTGATTCACCAATCTCTTGGGTCGAAGCTAGGCGAGGATGCCGGCGGCGGAGGCGACCATCGCGAGGACGATCACCACGAGGATGAGGGCCGTCATGCTCGCGTTCTTCTTGGTAAGAAGGTAATACGCGCTTCCCGTGATGGCGGCGGGGATCATGGCAGGCAGGATCTTGTCGAGCAGCGGCTGAATCTCCATCGAGACGTCGCCGAAGCTGAAGCTAATCGGGCAGGTGACGCCGATGACCGAGGCGATGAGGCAGCCGACCACGGTGAGGCCGAGCACGGAGGCGGCGGCAGTGAGGTTGGGAAGCTTCTCGCTGAAGTCGGTGACGAGCTTCACACCCTGCTTGTAGCCGAACTCGAGGGCGTGCATGCGGACCCAGAAGATGGCCAGGATGAGCGCGAACCAGATGCCGGCTCCCACGGGGTTGCCCTCGATGGCCATGTAGGCGGCGATGGAGCCCATGATGGTCGGGATCATGGTCATGAGCAGGGAGTCGCCGACGCCGGCGAGCGGTCCCATGGTGCCGATCTTCAGGTCTTGGACGGCGTCCGCCGCCGCGAGGCCGTCACGCTCCTCCATGGCCACGCAGGCGCCGAGGATGATGGCGGCGAGCCAAGGCTGGGTGTTGTAGTAGCGGAAGTGGTTGTTGAGCGCTTGCTTATAGTCCTCGTCGTTCGTGTAGATCTTCCTCAGGATCGGCGAGAGGGCGTAGGCGACCGAGGCGCCCTGCTGGGTCTGGTAGTTGAAGGTGCACACGCTCATGAGCCAGCGCCAGTTCGCGTTGCGCAGGTCCTTCTTGGTGACCTTATAGCCGGAGGGCTTGCCCTCGGCGACGGTGATGTTCTCGTTTTCCATGGTTACTCATCCTCTCCGATGAAGGCGTCTGCGGAAGCGTGGGCGGTGAGCTCGGCGTCCTTCTCGGCACGCTGATAGAACGCGATCGCGAGGGCAACGCCGACGATGGCGGCACCGATGATGGGCACGTTCAGGAAGGCCGAGAGGAAGAAACCGGCGAGCAGGTACTGGAAGTACTTGGCGGTTGGCATGTAGCGGAGCAGCATGGCGATACCGATGGCCGGGAGCATCTTGCCGGCGAGGGTGAGGCCGGAGAGGAACCACTGGGGCATGACCTCGAGGAGCCAGTTGACGGCGGGCTGGCCGAGCGTCACGGAGACAAAGACGGGCAGGGCGGCGCACAGGCCGAAGAGCGCGGGGCAGACCCACAGGATGGCGTTCATCTGATTGAACTTACCCTCGTTGCAGAACTTCTGGGACTTCTCGACGACAAAGCCGTTGAGGATCTTGACGACGACGTCGAGCTGGATGCCGAGCATGCCGACCGGCAGGCCGATGGCGAGGCCCGTGTCCGCGCCCAGGGTCACGCCGTAGGCGGTGGCGATGATGGCCATCGTGCCGTAATCGGGAATCGACGAGCCGCCGAAGCCCGCGACGCCGAGCTGCATGAGCTGGATGGTGCCGCCGATGACGAGGCCGGTCTGCCAGTCGCCCATGACGACGCCGGTGATAAGGCCCCAGAAGACGGCATAGTTGACGAAGATCATCGGGATGCCGTAGTAGTCCACGTGCTTGATGAAGGCAAGCAGGGTCAAAAGGACGACCTGCAGGATAGTGAAGTTGACCATGATCCCTCCTTAGATGAGGTCGGCGACGGAGACGGGCTTGTCGGCGGGCACGAACTGTGCCGTCACCTTGACGCCGTGGGCGATGAGCGCCTTGTAGCTTTGGACGTTCTCGGCGGAGGCATAGGCGCGCTGGGTGAGCTGGACGCCGCCCTCCTTGACAAGAGAGCCGCCGACGATCAGCGACGGGAGCTCGATGCCCGACTCGACCAGGTGAAGCATCGTCTCGGGTTCCTTGGCGATGACAAAGACCTTCTCGCGGTCGTACTTGCCCGCCGCGAAGTTCTTGAGCGCGGTCTCCTCGGAGATGATCGAGACGGCCATGCCCGCGGGGCGCGCCATCCTCATGGTGGACTTCAGGACCTCGTCGCCGGCGACCTTGTCGTCGATGACCATGACTCGGGTTGCGCCCGACACCGGGGCCCACTGCGTCACGATGATGCCGTGAAGCAGGCGATTGTCGATTCGTGCCATAACAACACTCATGTTTGCTCCTATCAAATCAAGTTTTTCATTCAGCACTGCCTTGGCGCTATCCGGATTCGCGCCGGGCGAGGGATTATCGGATTATTGAAGACGCGCGGTCAGCTCGTGACGGCGCGGGGGTCACTCGTCGAACAGGAGGCTCGAGGAGCCGATGGAGTGGGTATGATGAATTGGGCACCTAGTTAAGAGCGAAAGGTGTTCAAGATG